>NZ_NMOK02000014.1:0-343637 GCF_003399985.2 Paenibacillus sp. ATY16
TCCCTACTACACAAACTTCTTGACGCTACCCTCTACCAGCATCTTAACGATGTCGCACATCGTTAAGCCAGCCACAAATGCCAATAATGGGCCCGAAACGGGCAAAGTTAGCATCCTTAACGATGCGCCGCATCGTTAAGCTCCCGAATAGGCACTCTGCCAGCCTCTTAACGATACGCGGCATCGTTAAGCCGCCGCCTAGCCAGCGCCACCCACGCCTCTCACGGATACACCAGCTGCACCGGCACAACGATATGCCGCGGGTCGTAGGTATGCCCGATTTGGTCCTGCAGCAGCATAACCGCGGAGCGGGCGAGCTCCTGCTCGTCCTGCTGGACGTAAGGGACATTCGGGATGTCCGGATTGTCGAAGGAGAAGAGCTCGACCTCGGTGCGCCGCTTGATCAGCTGGAGCGACTGCCAGGTCAGGCCGGCAATTTCCTCGGTAAGGGTGAAGGCAGCCGTGATAGTCGGATGCGACTTCAGGAAGTCCGTTACATAATCCAGAGCCCTCTCGCTGCGCAGCACATCCAGCGGAACATGGCACCAGAGGCTTTTGTCGATGGATTCGCCTTGATCGATATAGGCTTTCTCGAAGCCTGTTGTCCGGTCTTCGATGGTCGTATTGGCGTTCTCCGGCGAGATCAGCGCGATCTGCCGATGCCCCTTGGATAACAAATGCGTGACGGTCCGGTAGGCGCCGCCATCATTATCCGAAGTTATAGTATACGTCTCGATATTGCGAAGGAACCGGTCAATAAACACAAAGGGGAACTTATCGAGAGACAGCCTCAGAAGGGATTCGTTATATTTCTCGTCTTCGGTCGGAAACACAATAAGCCCCTGAACGCCGGCATCGACCAAAGCGGTAATCGCTCTGGATTCCTCTGCCGCGTGCTCACGGGTAATGCTCAGAATCATTTGGAAGCCTGCTTCCTTCAAATAGAACTCTATATAATCAACGAGCTTCTGGATAACGGTTGTTTTCATGGTAGGGATAACGAAGCCAACAAGAGGGACTTGGACAGGTTCAGGTTCAGGCTCGGGAGCAGGCGCCTTCACTTCGACAGGCTTCAAATCCGCCGCAACAAACGTTCCTTTGCCTTGAATACGCGTGACGAGTCCTTCATCCGCTAACTCCGTCAATGCATTCTTAACGGTAATCTTACTGACCTTGAATTCATCCATTAATTCCTGCTCGGAAGGAATGCGGTCGAGCGGCCGGAGCTGCCCGGAGGCAATTCGTTCTTTAATCTCAAGCTGGATTTGCTTGTACAAAGCTGTCTTTTTCATGAAGGCACCTACTCTCAATAAATAAATATGTTTTTATAACCAATTGGATATATAAATAATACTTTACGCCTATTATAATCTAATTGTGAAGCGCTTACAATGGTCAGGTAACAAAAGCTTAACCAATATGTGAGGGGGAAACGTCAAATGAAAAAAGGGATTACGTTAACAGCAACCTTGGCATTGGCACTCATGTTGGTCTTATCCGCTTGCAGCAGTTCCGGGGGGTCCTCGGGTAAAGCAACCAAGGTTGTCTTTTGGACTTTTAATGAACTTCATCAGCAATTTTTCGAGAGTATGGCAGACAAATGGAATACAGCGCATCCGGACGAGAAGATTAAGCTGGTAGCTACGACATTCCCGTACGACGATAACCACAATAAACTGCAGGTTGCGCTGCAATCCGGAAAAGGCGCGCCGGACATGGCCGACATCGAGATCAGCAAAATCGGCAACTTCCTCAAAGGCGAGCCTCAGCTCGTACCGCTCAACGATATCGTAGAACCGAATAAAGACAATCTCGTTATGTCCCGCCTCGACAACTACGCCAAGGACGGACAATACTACGGGATCGACTACCACGTAGGCGCGGAAGTTATTTACTACAATAAAGAAATTCTCGATCAAGCAGGCGTAGATGCCGACAAGATCATCACCTGGGATGATTACGAAGCAGCAGGCAAGCAGGTGCTCGAGAAAACCGGCAAGCCGATGACTACCGTTGAAACAACGGATCAATGGTCGTTCTGGCCGCTGGTCGTGCAGCACGGTTCGGACTTCCTCGATAAAGACGGCAATGTCACGCTTAACGACCAAGCGAATGTGGATGTGCTGACTTATCTGCAGAAGCTTGTAAAAGAAAAGGTAGCCGTTGTAGCGCCGGGCGGCTTCCATCACGCGGAAGAATACTACGGATTTATGAACGGCGGCGGCGCCGCTTCCATCTGGATGCCAATGTGGTACATGGGCCGTTTCACGGACTACATGCCTGACCTGAAAGGCAAAATTATCATCAAACCAATGCCTGTATTCAAACAAGGCGAAATGCGTTCCTCCGGTATGGGCGGCACGGGTACGGTTATTACCAATCAATCGAAGAACCAAGAGCTCGTTAAGAAGTTCCTCGATTTCGCGAAAATATCCAAAGAGGGAAATATCGAAATCTGGAAGCAGCTTGGCTTTGACCCGATCCGCACGGATGCCTGGACGGACCCGGCTATGACCGAGTCGAATAAATACACCGATTACTTCGGCAAAGATATTTTCACGTTCCTCAGCAGCCTCAAGGACGAAATCGCGCCTACGAATATCAAAGAGAAAACGCCTGCCGTATCCGATGTGATCAAGACGAAAGCGATGTTCCAAGCGCTTAACGATCTGAAGGATCCGAAGCAAGTATTGGACGATGCAGCGGCGAGCATTAAGTAGGAGGAAGCTGACAGTCTAGCTGAAAAAACAAGCTTAACCGCTTCGTTGGAGGACCCAATGCCATGCATGGCGGTCCTTCAGCGAAGTGATCCTGATCAGGAAGGAGCGAGTGAGCGTCCGAATGAAAAAGATACTATACAATCAGCGAGTCGCCCCTTATGTTTTTGTGCTGCCGTTTGTGCTTTCGCTTGCGATCTTTTTCGTCTATCCCGTTATATCGACCTTCATTATGAGCTTTCAGGAAGTACTGCCCGGCCAGACCCATTTCATTGGCTTAGACAACTACAGGAATCTCTGGGATGATTCCTTTTATACCGCGCTTTGGAACAGCTCGAAATATACGTTCTGGACAATACTAGTCCTCATTCCGCTGCCTCTCGTGCTTGCCGTGTTCCTTAACTCCAAGCTTATGAAGTGGAGCGCGTTCTTCCGCTCGACCCTGTTCCTGCCGGCTTTGACTTCCGTTGTTGTAGCAGGCATCGTATTCCGGCTCGTATTTGGCTCGCTGGATAATTCCGTTATGAATACGTTCCGCCATGCCTTTGGCTTCGAGACCATTAACTGGCTTGGCAGCAGCGCGTCGGGCATGCTCGTGTTGGTCGTCTTGGCGACCTGGCGTTATCTGGGCATTAACATCATTTACTTTATGTCGGCCTTGCAGTCTATTCCAAGCGAGCTTTACGAATCGGCAAGCATCGACGGGGCGAATACCTGGAACAAATTCTGGCGTATTACGCTGCCGCTGCTCAAACCGATTTCGATCTACGTCATTACGATCAGCATTTACGGCGGGTACTCCATGTTTACGGAAAGCTTCATTCTGTGGAGCGGCAACCACTCGCCAAACGATATTGGCCTGACCATGATTGGATTGCTATACCGCAGCGGGATTGAGAAGAACGAGCTTGGGCTTGGTTCGGCAATCGGGATGATCCTGCTGCTCCTTACGATGGTCCTTAATGTCATTCAGCTTCGTTTATTCGGCTTGTTTAGGAAGGAGGATTGAACGTGAGTACCAAATGGAATCGTCCTCAAACGTGGCTTTTGCTGGCCTTATTCGTTCTATTTGCGGCCTTGTCGGTCTTTCCTTTCTACAGTCTGTTGTTAGCTTCGTTCAAGCCGTCAAAGGAATTGCTTCGCTTCGGTCTGAACATTCGCCTGCAGCCGGAGCTGCTATCCTTCCATAACTATTCGTTTATCTTCTCGAGCGGGGCGGAGAAATACCTGGTCTGGTATAAAAACAGCTTGGTCGTTACCGTCATCTATACCGTCTTCTGCATGCTGCTTTCCTCCATGGTGGGGTACGGGCTGGCGATGTACCGTTTCAGAGGACGCAATATCATCTTCCTGTTTGTCCTTCTGGTTATGATGGTGCCGATAGAGATTATCATGCTGCCGCTGTACAAGCAGATGATCGCGATGAACCTGATCAATACGTTCAGCGGGGTAATCCTTCCGTTTGTCGTATCGCCGCTGCCGATCTTCTTCTTCCGCCAATACGCGGCGGGGCTTCCGAAGGATTTCATGGATGCGGGTAGAATCGACGGCTGCTCGGAATACGGCATTTTCTTCAAAATCTTTGTACCGCTTATGACCCCCGCGTTTGGAGCAATGATTATCGTGCAGGCGCTCGCCAGCTGGAACAGCTTCGTCTGGCCGCTGATCGTCCTGAACTCGGGAGAGAAGCTGACGCTGCCGATCGGCCTGTCCAGTCTCGTAACGCCGTACGGCAACAACTACGATATTCTTATTGCCGGTTCCGTGCTGGCGATTGTGCCGATTATGATCGTCTTTATTTTCTTCCAGCGCTACTTCGTCTCCGGCTTAACCGTGGGCGGCGTTAAAGGCTAATGACAAATACGAATAGAAGCAGGTGACAGGATGGGAGTCCACCAATCGGAAATGAACGGAGTTAAACCATTAATCGAACAAAGAGCGGATCCATTCATTTATAGGCATACGGACGGCTGTTATTATTTCGTTGCTTCCGTCCCGGAATATGACCGCATTGAAATCCGCAAGGCGGATACGGTTCAAGGATTGGCGGATGCCGTGCCTGCCGTTGTTTGGAGAAAGCACGAGACAGGGCTGCTAAGCGCGAATATTTGGGCGCCGGAGCTGCATTTTATCGATGGCAATTGGTATGTCTACTTCGCCGCGGCGCATACTTCGGAGACGAATGAAGGCCTCTTCGACCACCGGATGTTTGTTCTTGAGTGCGGCGATGCCGACCCGCTGGAAGGCGAATGGGTGGAAAAGGGGCAGGTGCGCGCGGCTTGGGAGAGCTTCTCGCTGGATGCCACAACCTTCGAGCATAACGGGGAAAGGTACTACGTCTGGGCGCAGAAGGATCCGGCTATTGAAGGCAACTCCAATCTGTACATTTCGAAAATGAGCAATCCGTGGACGCTCACCGGCAAGCAAACGATGATTTCTATTCCGGATCTGGACTGGGAAAGAATCGGCTTTAAAGTGAATGAGGGGGCAGCCTTTATTCGCAAAGGAGACCGCGTCTTCCTGTCCTATTCCGCAAGCGCAACGGACTTCAACTATTGCATGGGAATTCTGGAAGCATCCGCCGATGCGGATTTGCTTGATGCGGCATCGTGGGACAAATCGCCGGTACCGGTGCTGACAACCGATGAGCTGCTTGGCCTGTATGGACCCGGCCATAATAACTTTACCGTAGCGGAGGACGGCACAACCGCGCTGTTTGTCTTCCACGCCAGAACCTACAAAGAGATCGTTGGCGATCCACTGTACGATCCCAACCGTCACACCTTTGTGACGGAGCTGAAGTGGACCGAAGACGGAAGACCGGATTTCCGGGCATCGGTTGCGGCATTGAACCAATAATAAAAGAAGAAGGACGGCTTCGAGATCATTCTCGAGCCGTCCTTTTTTGCGCTTGCTATTGTTATTGCGATTGCGATACCGACTTGAACCAGTCGTTAACTTCCTTCGTGATCTGATCGCCGCCGTTGGATTTCCAGCTGGAGACGAAGGTATCGAACGCGTCGATCGGAAGCTTGTTGTAAATGATCTTGTTGAACGTCTCCAGCTCGGACTGACGGAGGAGGTTCCATTTGGAGATCATCGTTGGCGTAGCCGCGCCCGTGAAGTAGTTCTGCTTGCGGACGTCAATCTGCGACATAACCACCTTCGCGGCGTACCAGTTCTCCGGTTTGCGGAATTCGAACAGCTGCTTCTCGTAAGGTGTTTCCGGCTTATTGCCTTCCGCCAGCTTCACCAGCGTCTTCATGTACAAGTCCGGAATACGGGCAGGGCCAGTGATGAACTGGAAGTCGTTGTTGAAGTCCTTGATCTTCGATTGGTCGCTTGTTGGTTCCCCGTCGACGACATCCCAGTCGTAGCCTTTGGCGAAGCCGTATTCGTATTCGCTGCCAACGGCCGGGTTCGCGAGATTATCCAGCAAGTAGTTGTAATAAAGAATGATGGCTTCCGGATGCTCGGCGTTTTTGTTAATCATAAAGCTGCTGTTAACGCCGGAGTTTTGCCATTTCGTGCCGATCTTGCCGTCCGGTCCAGCCGGAACCGGATAAGCTTTGTATTTGGCGCCTTTTACGTTCTTCAGAAGGTCGGGAGCCGGCCAGTCCGGAACCCAGTTCGCGCCAGGCAGGACGCCAGCGTTGCCTTTGGTCCAGATTTCGGCGGACTTGCCTTCATCCCAGAGGGCAGCGTCCGGATGAATGTAGCCTTTTTGCATCCATTCCTGCATTTTCGCGAGCGCTTGTTTTGCGCCCGGATTTACGGAGCCATATTCCAGGTTGCCGCTGGCATCCTTGTTCCATTGCTCCTCAATCGTGCCGTAAGCGCCGAATAGCCAATCCAGGCCGCCCATCCATGTATTCGTGTTGTTCTTAAGCGAGACGGCGAGAGGATAAACATCCTTTGCAGCCAGGCCGTCCGGGTTCTCGTTCTTGAACTTATCCAAAATGTTCTCGAGATCCGCGATCGTTTTCGGAGCTTGCAGGTTCAGCTTCTCCATCCAGTCCTCGCGCAGCCAGAGCACGGTATCGTCGTTATCGGTGTATTCCATAATAGGCAGGTTCCACTTCTTGCCGTCCTTGGTGAACGGGTACCACAGCTCCGGATGCTTGGCGGCGTGGTCTTTCCAGGTTTGGTTCGCGTACTTGTCGAACAGCTCGTCGATCGGCATAAATTCGCCGGAATCGATCAACTGGTTGGTCAGAACCGGATCGGTTGGCACCATAAGGAAGTCGGGCAGCTTCTCTCCGGAAGTCAGGGCAAGCTGAAGCTGCTGCTTGTATTGGTCGCTGCCTGCCGGGAACCAGGTATCCTTGCTCAGCTTGATGCCAAGCTTCTCCTCCATAAAGCGGGTGTGAACGTTGTCTTCCTTGGTCTCGCCCTCTCTATACTTCTTCGGCATAAGAATCGTACTGATCTCGATTGGCGGGTCGTATTTGCCTGCCGCGAAAGCCTTGTCGGCAGCGGATTGCTCCTCGGATGCCGATGCGGAAGGACTTGCGCCGTCGTTAGCGGAAGGACTTGCATTGTTTCCGCCGTTATTATTCGAGCAGCCAGCCAGAACGACGAGCGACATGGCAGCAGGTACGAGCCATTTTTTGTTGAATTTGCTCATTTATCTATCCCCCAACGTTGTTTGGTGTCTTCATGTGTAACTCTATCAAGAGTTCGGGGACGGCATCTATATGGCGATATTAGTTTTCGTAGGAATCTCTTAGGCTGCTCAAGCAAAATCAACGTCCATCCCGGTATTCCTGCGGAGTGACATCGAATTGCCGCTTGAACACCTTGATAAAGTAAGCGGGATCCAGGTAGCCGATGTCGGCGCTGATTTCGTAAATCTTCTTGTCGGTCGCCTTCAGCAGGTGGCAGGCGCGTTCCATCCGAACGGAGGCTACGTAGTCGCTGATTCCTTCACCGGTCTCCAGTTTATAAATTTTCGACAGGTGAGTAGGGTGCAGGTTAACGTAATCCGCCAGCGCGCGCAGCGATACGTCGAGATGGAGATGCTTATCCACGTAATCCCTGATCTTCTGAACGTATTGGGAGCGGGCGTTTTTTGCGTCGTGAGCCGTTCCTTCGCGCAGCTTCGTTAGAGCGTTAAGCGACCACTTCCGCAGCTTGCCGATCGAAGCGAAGGCTTCTCCGCTTTGCAGCAGCTCCATGTCCGGCCCGATCAAATCCGCCAAGGTGTGGCCGCTGCGATGGGCAAGATGCATGAAGGCGGAGCTGATCGTATAGCCCATCTCGAGGCAGTGCTCCCATGACTCGGAGCCTTTGTCCTCCAGCTCGTCGAACGCTGCGGCCAGCTTGTCTGCCGCAGCATCCCAGCGGCCGGCCTCCGCAAGGTTGAGGAGCCCGGGATGACCGTGAATGACATCCAGCGCGCCGAAAGCAGCCGTTTTCTTCGTACCGTCCACCTTCATGACGAATTCCTGCTCATCCCCAACGATTTGCCGGAAGTAGGAGACAGCTTGCCGGTATTGCTCCGGCAGCTCTTCCGGGAAGAGGAACGCATCCGTCACCACGATGGAGACGGCGCCCTTCAGGAACTGCTTCACCTTGGCCTGTATCTGCATGGCGAGCTTCTCGAGCAGGATGTCGGGCCGATCTACCGCAGGATGCTCCTTGGCTTGCAGCAGAAAGGCCAGGTATCCGTGCTCTTCCTTAACGCTCCACACGCCCATGAATTCCTGGAGAATCTCTTCCGCGATATTCATAATGGCGTATTCCACAAGATGCTGCCCGTTGCCCCGGTATTGGCCGAATTCGTCCTCCAGACGCACGAGCGCCAGCGCGCAGGAACCGCTCCGGAAGGGCAAGCCGTACATGTCCAGCTTCCGGATCCATTCCTCTTCCGCTATGCGTTCCCCCCGGAAGGCGCCTAGAAGCAGCTGCCCTCTAAGAAGCGGAAGGTTCTCGCGCAGGGCGAACTGCGTTCTTTCCTGAGAGCTGATGTTTTCCCATTCCGCCTTCAGCTGATCGATCGCGGTTTGCGCGGCGCCAAGCAGCTCCTCGTTGGTCGGCGGCTTCAGCAAGTAGTCTACGGCATGGTGCCGAAGCGCCTCCTTGGCGTATTCGAAGTCGGCATGGCCGGACAGGATGATGCACTTGATTCGCTTGTCCTGCTCCCGAATCTGTTCGATAAGCTCGATTCCGGTCATCTCCGGCATAAGCACGTCCGAGATGACGATATCGATCGGATTCGTGCCGATGATTTGCAGCGCTTCGCGGGCGGAGTAGGCGCGGTGGACCTGCTCGATCCCAAGCGTATGCCAAGGCTTGTGCATGGACAGGTTCTCAACCCAGTGGGCTTCGTCGTCTACGATTAACAATTGCATGGAAGAGCCTCCTTGTATGTGTGCTGCGAATGGGGATTATGAAGCTTCCTTAGGAATCTCCCATACGATCTCGGTCCGGAAGCCGCCAAGCTCGGATGAGGAGAAGGACAGGGAGGAGCGGGGGCCAAAGCAATGGATAATCCGCTGATTGGTGTTCCAAAGCCCGTACCCCATATCGTCCTGCATGGGACCTCTCATTTTTTGATTCATGAGCTCCAGCTTCTCCTCATCCAGGCCGGGTCCGTCGTCATCGACGAAGATTCGCCAGAAGCCGCCGTCGATCCGTCCGGCAACGCGGATCTCCCCCGAGGAGTAGGATTTGCTTACCCCGTGAATAACGGCGTTCTCCACCAAGGGCTGCAGCATCAGTCTCGGTACCTGTTGTCCCCGCATTTCTTCCGGAATGTCGATGGAATAATGAATCCGGCCGTTTCGCATTTTTTGAATATCCAAGTAGTTGACGATCAGCTGAATTTCGTCCTGAAGGCTGGATACCGGCTTCTCCATCCTGGTGATGTAACGATAATACGCGCTAAGGCTGTAACCCATCTTGACGACGGCCTCTTCGTCCTTCATCTGCGCCATATTGATCATGTATCCCAGACAGTTATATAAAAAATGGGGATTGATCTGCGCCTGAAGCTGTTTCATCGTTGCTTCCTGAGCGATCAGCCGCTCCTTCAGCACGTTGTCGATCAACGTCTCGATCTGCGCCGACATATCGTTGAACCGATAGAACAGGAAGGTGAATTCGCTGTTCGCCTTGGCAAAGATGCGAGCCGAGAAATCGCCGAGCTGGACCTTCTTGAGGCCGCGGATCAGCTTCAGGATCGGGCGCTGCACGTCCCGGTAGAGCACGATCGAGAAGAAAGCTCCGATAACGAGCAACAGGGCCATAGCCAGGTAAAACAGATTACGGCTGGACGAGATCGGGCCGAGAATTTGGTCGAGAGGCACGGGATCAACGAGATACCACTCCAGCTGCGGCGACTTCACCAGGCTGACGAGATAGCTTTGCCCGTTCAGCTTGATCGTCTTCTGCATCGTATCCTCCAGCTTCTGGCCGTCCAAGTAACGGGTCAGCTCCTCCGCAAGCTCCGGGGAGGCGCTTCGGTTCAGAATCGGCTTCTGGCCCGGGGCGTAGAAGAGGGGATCGCCTTGCCCGCCTTCCTTGTACGTATCCAGCATATTCTGGATGTTCGAGGCGCCAAAGCTGGCTCCCACGACCAGATTGCTGCCCGTAAGCTTCTGCTGGCCAAGCGAGTCGGCGTAATACCAGCGGAACGCCATTCCTTCGGTACCCGTCGCTCCTTCGCCATAGGTCCAATTCTTCGAAATATTGCGCTTTAAATATTCCTCGTCGTACGCAACGCTTGTGCTGGAATTTGAGAGCGCTTCCTTATGCAGCTGCGAATATACCGTGAATTCGACCGGCCAGATATTGACGACGCCGGACTGAAGCGCCATTTTCTCCAGCACCATATATCTCGTCTGCATCCAATCATAGTTATCGTCCCAGATGTTAAGCCCGTTGTACTTCTGTACGTTGGGATCCTTCGAGAAGGTGAACACGAAATCCATCGTCTGGTTGATTCGGGATTCAATCTGGCTGGACAGGAAGCTCAGCTGCTTAATGTTCGAGTTGCGGATCTCCTTGCCGATGACGCCGGTGGCGACGTTATTGGAATAAGCGAATAAAATGCCGATCGGTATAAACAGCAGAATAATAAGCCCCAAGTACTTGACGAACAGGCTGATCTGCAATGGCTGTCTCGTTTTTTTCATCGTTTCCGTTCCCCCCGGAGATATGCCTAACAAAACCCTATCGATCCTAACAATGTCCTATAGTGGGACGATGCGCTTGATTGCTACGATAGCTAAGCAAGGATTTGCTCCATTATACCAGTTAACGATTTTTAGAAAATAGATAGGAGAGAGTGCCATGGAAAATACAACAAACAATCTCGAATTATCGACACCGCCGAAAGCCGGCAAAAGACGACGCTACAAGCAGCCATGGATTCTCCACTTCATGGTGCTGCCGGCCGTTCTGCTGTCGTTTGTCTTCTCCTACATCCCGATGTCGGGTGTCGTGATGGCCTTTCAGGATTATAAGGCACGGCTTGGCTTCCTTCATTCGCCATGGGTGGGATTCAAGCATTTCCATTACATGTTCTCCAACGATTACTTTGTGAAAATCATCGGGAATACGCTGCTGTTCGCCAGTTCCAAAATCGTCCTGAACCTCATCATCCCGTTCGCCTTCGCGCTTCTGCTCAACGAAGTCCGCAACATGGGACTAAAGCGTTCCGTTCAGACACTGGTGTACCTGCCTCACTTTCTGTCCTGGGTTACGCTGTCGGGCATACTGATCGACGTGCTGGGACAGACCGGTATCGTCAATCAGTTCCTGACAAGCGTTTTTGGCATTCAGCCGATCTTCTTTCTCGGGGACGGCAGCTGGTTCCGGATAACGATCGTCGTAAGCGACGTCTGGAAGGAATTCGGCTTCAACACCATCGTCTTCCTGGCTGCGCTCTCTGGGATTAATCCGGCCCTTTACGAAGCGGCGGAGGTGGACGGGGCGACCCGCTGGAAGCAGACGATGCACATTACGCTTCCGTCACTCCTTCCAATGCTGATCGTAGTCGCAACGCTGGCTATGGGCAACGTGCTGAACGCCAACTTTGACCAGGTGTTTAACCTGTACAGTCCGATGATCTATCAGCAGGGCGACATCATCGACACGTTTGTTTACCGTGAAGGCCTGTTAAGCGGTCAGTTCAGCTTCGCGACGGCGGTTGGTCTGTTCAAGTCGGTCATCAGTCTGGTTCTGATCGTGATCTCGTACCGGATTGCCTACAAATTCGCCGGTTACCGGATTTTCTAGGAAAGGGGAGGGGAACCCATGTATCACAAAACGATACCCTACCGCGTATTCAGTGCTTTAAATAACGTCATTCTGCTCGTCATCGGGATCCTGTGCCTGCTGCCCATGTTCCATTTGCTCATGGTTTCCTTAAGCTCCAGCGCCGCCGCGAACGGAGGCTTGGTCACGTTCTGGCCGAAAGGCTTCACCTTCGAGGCGTATGCCAAGACGTTCGACAACAAGAACTTTCTTACCGCGCTATGGGTAGCCATCGAGCGGACCTTGCTCGGCACGGCGCTTGGCCTGTTCGTAAACGCGATTGCGGCTTATGCACTGTCCAAGGACACCAGGGTATTCCGCGCGAGAAACATGTACCTGTGGTACTTCGTCATTACGATGCTGTTCAGCGGCGGCCTCATTCCAAGCTACATTCTTATCCTGAAGCTGCATCTGATCAATAACCTCATGGCGCTTATCCTGCCAGGTCTCGTTGCGGCTTACAATATGATTCTGCTCTTGAACTTTTTCCGCACGGTGCCCAAGGAGCTGGAGGAAGCGGCGTTTATGGACGGCTCGGGCCATCTTCGGAGCTTCTTCTCCATCTATCTGCCGATCTCGCTGCCTTCGCTTGCGACGGTAGGGCTGTTCACCATGGTGGGTCACTGGAACGCATACTTCGATGGCTTGATCTATATGAAGGACGCGGCCAAGCTTCCGCTCGCGAGCTTTATGCAGACGCTTATCGTGCAGTCGGACATGACGTCATTCGACGCAGCGGCTATCGCGAACATGTCGCAGCGGACGCTCCGCGCTTCGCAGATCTTCATCGGCGCTTTGCCGATTCTGATTGTATATCCGTTTCTCCAGCGCTTCTTCGTAAAAGGCGTCGTCATCGGCGCCGTGAAGGAATAGACCGGAACTTCATACCGCAACAAAGTCAACCTCTGAACGCGGCCGCTCTTCTCGAGTGGCTCCGATTAGAGGTTTTTTGTCAACAAACGCAACATTTATGAAAGGAGCACCAAATACGGATCGTGTTTGCGTTTCTTCCTATAATTAAGGATTGACTTTGATAATGAGAATTGTTATCATCACTTTAGTCAATTAACGAGATTACAGCGTAACAGCTTATAGGGGGACGTATTTGTGTTCGGTAAAGGGAAGAAGCTAGTTATTGTACTTCTGAGTGTAATGTCTCTTTCGCTTGTCCTTGCGGCATGCGGAGGGAATAAAGAAAATAACGGTAATGCGAATAACGCGGTAACGGAAAGCGCATCGCCGACGCCTGCGGCGACGGAGACGGCAGCGGCACCAACGGAGCAGAAGCTGACGGACGGCATGGGCCACGAGGTTACGATTCCGGCTAATCCGCAGCGGATTATCGCTTCCTACCTGGAAGATTACCTGGTCGCTCTTGGCGTGAAGCCGGTTGCGCAATGGAGCGTAGCAAACGGTATTCAAGAATACCTGCAAGGCGATTTAAAGGATATTCCGACAATTGCTTATGATCTTCCATTCGAAGCCGTAACAAGCTTTACTCCGGATTTACTGATCCTTGGCTCGAACAGCACGGTTGACGGCGGCAAATACGATCAATACGCGAAGATTGCCCCAACCTTTGTTCTGGGCGATGAAGTGAATAACGATTGGCGCAAAGCGCTTCTGAAAATCGGTGAAGTGCTGCAGAAGAAAGATCAAGCTCAAAAGGTGCTTGACGATTACAATGCGAAAGCGGCAGATGCGAAAACAAAGCTTCAGGCAGCTATTCCTGACCAATCGGTTGCGGCAATCTGGCTTGTAGGAAACAAATTCTATGTGGTTAGCGATAAACTTTCGAGCGGCACGGTTCTTTATAACGACCTTGGCCTGAAAGTTCCGAATGTCGTGAAAGAAATTTCCGCTTCCGGAACGGGCAGCTGGAATGAAATCTCCCTTGAGAAGCTTGCCGATCTGGACGCTGACCATCTGATTCTGGTCAACAGTGACAAAGAAACCGGCTCTGAAGCGTTGAAAGATCCGATCTGGCAATCCATTCCGGCTGTTAAGAACGGTCATGTGTATGAATATGACAGGACGTCCAGCTGGCTGTACTATGGCCCGGTGGCAAGCTCGCAAATGATTGATAATGTTTTGAAAGATCTCGTGAAATAATGAAATACGGGGTAGTAGGGATTAGAGGGAGCTGCTGCTCCCTTTTTTGCCGTTCTGAACGGTATTTCGCCTTGCGTTAGTAAAGAGAGTATAATTTGCTCTATACAGTACTTATATTAATTCAGTTGGAGCGGAGATAAGACGATATGGCTGAGAACTCTAGGCTACATAACTCTCAATTGGAATCCGAACCCGCGTTGGCGGGCCCGGAGGTTGAACGGCTGTATTCCAGGCCGATTACTGCGATTCTCATCATTCTCGGCGGTCTTGTTGCGCTGATTCTGGCGCTGGTTCTGTCGGTTTCCTTTGGCGCGATGGACATCAAATTTTTGATGGTATGGGATGCCGTTTTTCATTTTAATCCGGATTTGAAGGAGCATCAGGTTATTCACGAGCTGCGCTTGCCGCGGGTACTAGGTTGTATGCTGGTAGGCAGCGCTTTTGCGGTTGCGGGCGCAATTATGCAAGGCATGACGCGTAACCCGCTTGCCGATTCCGGTCTGCTTGGCCTGAACTCCGGCGCCGGCTTTGCGCTTGCTTTATGCTTTGCTTTTGCTCCGGGTCTTTCTTATTCCTACATTATGATGTTCTCTTTCCTTGGCGCGGCAGTCAGCACTATTGTTGTCGTTGTTCTTGGGGCATCCGTACGCGGAGGGCTGACGCCAATGCGAATGGTGCTTGCGGGCGTAACGCTGTCCGCCTTGTTAACCGCATTAAGCGAAGGGATTGCGCTGTACTTCCGCATTGGCCAGGAGCTTGCCTTCTGGTATGCCGGAGGGGTTGCAGGTATCCGCTGGGAGCAGCTGAAAGTTATGTCTCCGTGGGTAGGCGTTGCGCTTTTCGCGGCAATGATGCTGTCCCGTTCCGTTACGATGCTGAGTCTAGGCGAAGAAGTGTCCAAGGGGCTTGGCCTGCGGACGGGACCCGTTAAGCTGGCAGGCGTTATCATCGTGATCATGCTGGCGGGTTCGGCGGTATCGGTGGCAGGGGCGGTATCTTTTATCGGCCTTCTTGTTCCTCATGTGGCCCGCAAGCTTGTAGGCGTGGATTACAAATGGATTATTCCAACCTCGGCCGTGCTTGGCGCTTTGCTTGTTGTGCTTGCGGATTTGGCTGCCAGAACGGTCCATCCTCCATATGAGACACCTATTGGCACAATGATTGCGCTGATTGGCGTTCCATTCTTCCTGTACCTTGCCAACAAGGAAAGGAGGGAGCTGTAAGCGATGAAAGGGACGATGATTTCCTTAGCCGAAGTACGCAGAAAACGGCGCAATACTCTTGTTATTTCCGTCATGTTAATCGGTATTCTTGCAGCTTTTCTAATAAGCATGAACACCGGGGTTATCCGGATGTCGCCTCTTGACGTGGTCAAGACGCTCTTTGGCTTCGGAACCGCCCGTCAGCATCTGGTGCTGTTTGATTTCCGACTGCCTCGTATTATCATTTCCATTCTGATCGGCATGGGGCTGGCCGTATCCGGCGCCGTTCTTCAGGCGCTGACCCGAAATGCGCTGGCTGATCCCGGCATTATCGGAATTAACTCCGGCGCGGGCATGGTTATTCTGCTCTATGTCGCGTTTTATTCTTCCCCGACAGCAGCGCCGGCGTATTTGCTGCCGATTCTCGCTTGGTTGGGAGGCGGCGTTGCCGCATTGCTGGTCTTTATTATCTCTTACCGCAAACATAAGGGACTGTCCTCCAACCGGCTTGTGCTGAACGGCGTAGCGATAAGCTCTGGCTTCTCGGCGGTGACGATTCTGGTCTCCTTGCGGATTAATCCGGAGCAGTATCAATTCGTATCGACATGGCTAGCGGGGAGCATCTGGAGCAAGGACTGGAGCTACGTAACGGCATTGCTGCCATTTATCGTAGTATTGCTGCCTTTCGTTTATTTCAAGTCGCAAACGATTAATGTCCTTAACTTTGGCGCGCCGCTCGCGACGGGTCTGGGGGCAGCCGTTGCCAAGCAGCAGATCTGGCTTCTGGCCGCTGCCGTTGGCCTGGCAAGCTCGTGCGTAGCGGTCAGCGGCAGTATCGGCTTTGTTGGGCTGATCGCGCCGCATTTGGCCCGAAGGCTGGTCGGGCAGCGCTATCAGATCCTGCTTCCCGCCACGGCGCTTACCGGAGGACTGCTTGTCCTTGTAGCCGATACGCTTGGCAGATGGATTCTGCAGCCGTCGGAGATCCCGACAGGTATCGTTGTTGCGGTTATTGGAGCTCCATATTTCCTCTACTTGATGTTCCGGACAAAAGGATAAGCGTGCTCGAAAATGGCGGATGCCGTATTCCCGTGCGTATAGGCAAAGAGGCAGTTACCAAAAGCCATATCATTGGCTTAGGCAACTGCCTCTTTTTCGTATTAGCTAACGAAACGTCATATTCTTATTTTGCCGATTTCGTCCTCTTATGAAATCTAACGAAACCTGGTATCGTTATTTGCCTGTTTAAGCTGCCTTGCGAGGCAGTTTCGTGAAAATAGCGTGTCTACGTTTCGTTAGAAACTCGTAATGCTGGATTTTGGCCAAATAAGCATTCTACGTTTCGTTAGAAGGACGATGGATGCGGGGGAGGCGTTGTTCTGCCCGAAATTTCGTCGTAGAAGTGGGCTTGAGCAACTTGGAAGTAAGGGTAAAGCCATAGCAGGCCAATACCACAGGTTAATATAGAGAGAATACCCCATCCGATGAATGTGAGCTGCAGAACAAACAAATCAATTTTACGGCCATTCATTAATTCCTTGCTGCGGCGAATTGCTTCCAGTGCGCTGATATCCGGATTATCCTGCAGAATATAAAAAGCTTGCGAATAGCGATAAATGGCGATTATGCCTGGGACAATGAGTAAAAGCATCCACAAAAGCGTGAAGATTATCATGAGAATATAAACCTGGAACGCTTTAAGAAATTGTGAAAAACCGCTGAAAATTTCAGTGACTTGAGGCTTCTTATTTCTAGCGATGCCAATACAGAAAATGACCATTCCAAGCGTAAGCGCTCCGGAAACTAAAAAATTCACAATTGGACCGATAAAAGGGATTTTGTCCAATAGGTTAAGAATAAGGCTCAACGCGGCATAGATAGCTGCAGCCCCAACAGCTTTGCCCCAGTTGCCTTGCAGACTCTCTCGTGCTCTTGCTCGAAGTTCTGAGTACGTTGCGTTCATTGCAAAAAAACACTCTCCTATTTGTCTCTGTCTTTTGAGCGGTTCCGTAAATAAAGGCCGGCAGTCCCTCTAGGATTGCCGGCCTTAACGATTTACTTCACATTATCGTCGATTGCTTTAACGAAATGTTCGTTGCCGTCCGAAGTGCGCTTAGCTTCGTGGCTTCTTGTTGCTTCTTCGACTTGACCAAACGCCCAGTTGCTCTTCGCAACATCCGGGAAGGATGGTTCCACGTCAGTCAGCGGGCCTCTGTACAGAAGGCGGTTGATCAGCGTTACGGCTTCAAGACGTACGATGTCTTTACCCGGTTGGAACGTACCGTTCGGATAACCCGTTGTCAGGCCGTTGCGGAACAATGCCTCGATTGCCGAGGAGGACCAGCGTCCGTCGCTGTCTCCGAATTGCGGAGTGATTGGCATAGACGTCTCCAGCTTCAGGTAACGTACCATAACCATAGCCAATTCTTCGCGGGTTACAGGCTGGTTCGGACGGAAGGTGCCGTCCGCAAAGCCTTTAAAGATACCGCTGTCCGTTACGATCCGGATATAGCCGCTAGCCCATTGGGTAGAAGGCACATCCTTGAATTCGGCTTTCAGCGTTGTCGAACCGCCGTTCAGGAGGCGTGCGATAATGGCTGCAAGCTCCGCGCGGGTCAGCTTCTGGCTTGGTTTGAACTTGCCGTCAGGGAAGCCGAGAATGTAGCGCTGGTGCTTCACAGTCTCTTCTCCGGTCTTGAACAGCAATACTTTCACGGATGCTTTTGCCGCTTCAGGGTTCAACAGCTCTTGGCTCGCTTTGCCTTCCGCGGAGATCGTAACAAGAAGTTCTGTTTCCTTAATGGAAGGATACTTCACTTCAACATTGCGTACGCCCTTATCTCCGATGTTCACGTCTCCCACATTCCAAATCACTTTGTTGCCTTCTACCTTGCCGCCGTCGGCATTGGTTACCGTTGTGCCCTCAGGAAGGGTCAACGTCACGGTTGCGCCGGTAGCTTGTTTCGTACCGTTGTTCAGGTATTCGACTTTAATCTTGCCTGCAGTGCCTTCTTCCTGTCTGTCCTTGTCTACGGATACGTTAACAACGACGTTTGGCTTGCCGGCAGGAGCAACAGACGCTTTGGACATCTGAATGTCATGGCGGACAATCGCAAACTCGACAGGGATCGTTGGGCTCGTATAAGTGATATAGCCCGGAGCCGTTGCAACGATGTAGTAATCGGTTGTCGGATAAACCATGTACGCGTATTTACCGCCGTCTTTGCTCGTCTGCGGGTTCGCGTTGTCGCTTGGAGCAAAGCCTGCGATTGCAGGCAGCTTAACTTCCGTGCCAGGCGTATTGCCGTTTGTAATATTGCGCGGCGTGTTTGCGTAATACAGCTTTACGGTTGCTCCATCAATCGCAGCATGGGTGTTGATGTCGGTAATGTCGCCGTACGGGTCAATGAGCTCGTTAAGAATATTCATTTCGCCGTTGGCTGCCAGCTTGATTGTCGGAAGCGTGCCGTTGTTGTCTAATGCGTTAATGATGATGTCTTTGAAGCCGCCGTGTTCCGCATCCGGAACCTTAAAGATGATTGCAATCTGATATTCCGTATTCCGTTCAAGGCCAGGAATATTAAATACGCCGCCGTTCAAAGGTGCCGTGTATTCTTTATGATCCGGTGCCGGACCAATCAGCTTCACGGTTACCTGGTTCATGAAATCCTGTTGAAGCACGTCATTTTGACCGGTTGGAAGCTTTTGCGTAAGGAGGCCGGTAATGGTCTTCGTCGATTCAAAAACCTCGCCGGGATTACCGCTTACCGCACCAACTTCAACGGTTTGCTTGAAGGAAACCTCTTTGGTCTGGCCGCCTATTTGAACGGTCTTGATGACTTCGATATCGTAGCTTTCGTCACCGCGCGGAACGGCGATGCTATACTTGCCGTCTGCGTCGGTAATGGCTTCGGCCGCGAAATCGATAATGCCGTCGCCGTCAAAGTCTTTTGTAATTTTAACGACTGCGCCTGCAACAATCGTACGCGTTCCGTTATCCGTTGTTGCTACAACGCCCGTTACGGAAGCAGGCTCGAAGGTAATGATAATCTGCTCTTGCGCGTAAATGCTGCGTTCTACGTCATTGGCCGTAGCCGTTACCGGAACGCTTTGCGATAAAATACCTTCGATCTTGGACGATTGGTAATCTATCGTGGCTTTGCCCGCTGCATCCGTCACCGCGGTTGGGGAACCGCCAAGGAAGGTTCCGAGCGATGCGGAGAAGGTGATATTGACATCCTTGAGCGGTTTGCCGTCAATGTCAGTCAGAATGGCCGTCAGTTTCGAAACCGTATGGCCGTCACCTACGATGGAGCTAGGGTTAGCGCTAAGCTTCAAGATGTATTTCACAAGCTCGAAGTTTTGATGAATCGTTGTTTCAGCCGCCAAGCCCGGCAAAGCATTAATCACTTGATTGCGTGTTGCGTAGCCTTGCTTCTCTACGACAATCAGGTAATGCTCGGTACGGACATTCGGGAATTTGTAGTAACCGGAAGCATCCGTAGTTGTATTAGCCACTTTATTGGTTCCTGTTGGATCATACAAGGTTACCTTTGCTCCTTCAATCGGAGCTTGGGTGTTGCGATCTTTAACCGTTCCGTCAACGGAAACGGTGCGCATCACGGTAAAATTATTGTTTAGAAGCCTGGAAGCTGCTTCAGCCGGTAAAACCTCGTTACCCTTCGAAGAGGTGAAGGGTAACGAATGAGCCCCGCTCGTTACTTCGGAAGGAAGACGGTATTGCACGTTTTCCCATTTCTTGAATCCGTCTGTCTGGTAAGTATCGCCGTTAGCCAATGTCAGCGTAACCGAATCGTTGTCCGTTCCGTTATCCGGACCGTCAAAATCAAAGGTTGCCGTAACTGCCGTTGCGGTTACTTCCGTAATAGCCGAGATTTTGAGCGGTTTGTTAGGCGCTACGGTCCATTCGGATGTATCCGTAACAGAACGGTCGCCAACCCAGCCGTCAAGCAGACGAACGGTTAAAGCGATGGTAGCCGTATTGGAGTCAAATTGTCCGTCATTGGCTTTAAACGTGAAGCTGTCCGTGCTGCCGTAACCTGCGGCTGGCGTATACGTGTAAGTACCGTCGTTGTTGATAACAACCGTACCATGCGCTGGCGGAGTTACAACCGTGAAGGCAAGGGTATCGCCGTCTACATCGCTCGCCTTAAAGCTGCCCGTTACGCTGGAGCCGGATTCAACAGCTTTGGAATCATCCGATGCCGTTGGTGCGTCATTCACGGCAGTAACCGTAATCTCTACAGTCGCCGGCGCTGAATCGGCCGTTCCGTCGGTTGCTTTAAAGGTGAAGCTGTCCGGACCATTGTAATTAGGATCCGGCGTATACGTGTAAGTGCCGTTCGGATTCAGAATAACCGTGCCGTGCTCAGGCTCGTATACAAGAACGTAGGTAGGCGTTGTACTGTCTACGTCGTTGCCGGTTACTGTACCGGTTACCGGCTGATCTTCAACCGTTGTGTTGGTTCCTGCATTTGCCGTCGGCGCGTCGTTTACAGGAGTTACGGTAATGCTGACAGTAGCTTCCGCGGATTCCAGCTGTCCGTCATTTACCTTAAACGTGAAGCTGTCCGGGCCGTTGTAATCCGGGTCTGGCGTGTAAGTAAAGGTACCGTCCGGCTTCAGATTAACGGTTCCGTGTTCCGTATCATTCACAAGCGTGTAGGTCAACGTATCGCCGTCTACGTCGCTTGCTTTTACCTTATCGTTGACCGCCGTGTCCTCTGCCGTGCTGACGGAGCTGTTCTCCGAAGCCGGTGCATCGTTTTCCGGAGTAACGGTGATGTCCACTTTAGCAGGAGCAGAGTCATCCGTGCCGTCGTTAGCTTTAAACGTAAAGCTGTCCTCGCCGTTAAAGTTCGGATTCGGCGTATACGTATAAGTGCCGTCAGGCTTCAAATCAACCGTGCCATGCTGCGGCGGGGTTACAATCGCGTAAGTCAGCGTGCTTTCTTCCACGTCGCTTCCCGATACCGATCCGTTAACAGGAGTGTCTTCGGCCGTTGTTTTCGTTCCGGCGTTTGCCGTTGGCGCATCATTGACCGGAGTAACGGTGATGTTCACGGATGCCGTATTCGAGTCTTCCGAGCCGTCATTCGCCTTAAACGTAAAGCTGTCCGGTCCATTGTAATTAGGATCTGGCGTATAGGTGAACGTTCCGTCCGGGTTCAGAGTCAAAGCGCCATGAGCAGGCTGGTTGACTACCGAATAGTGAAGCGTATCGCCGTCGCCGTCTGTTGCATGAACGCTGCTGTTAAGAGGTTTATCTTCCTCAGTCTGCACAGTATCGTTTTGGGCAACAGGAGCTTCATTTACTTCATTAATCGTGATGCTTACGGCAGCAGGCAAGGAATCAAGCTTGCCATCGTTAGCTTTGAAGGTGAAGCTATCCGAGCCGGAGTAATTATGGTTCGGAGTATATGTGTAAGTACCGTCTGCATTCAGCACGACCGTACCGTTAACCGGCGCTGTGACAAGCACATAAGTCAATGTGCTGCTATCGATATCCTGTCCCGTCACCACTCCATTTACCGATTGGTTCTCATCCGTTGTTTTGCTCGAATGGTTTGCGGTAGGCGCATCGTTAACGGCGTTAATCGTCAGAGTAACGGTTGCCACGGTGGAGTCCGCTTTGCCGTCATTCGCCTTAAAGGTAAAGCTGTCGGAACCGTTGTAGTCTTGGTTCGGCGTATACGTGTAAGTACCGTCTGCATTCAGTTCGACCGTACCGTTAACCGGCGCTGTGACAAGCGAATAGGTTACAATGTCATTGTTTCCGTCAGTTGCAGTTAATGCACCGTTAACCGGAGTATCTTCATCTGTAGATTTACTATCATCTTGCGCTACAGGAGCAGCGTTTGGAGCTGCTGTAACGGTAATAGTGACAGTTGCCTTATTAGATTCGTCGGTACCGTCATGAGTTGTAAAAGTAAAGGTGTCTGTACCAACAAAGCCGTTGTCAGGTGTGTAGGAATACGTACCTGTAAACTCATCCAACACCAGAGTGCCATGTTGTGGTAAGTCTTGTTTCATGAAAAAGAGTAGATCTCCATCTATATCTGACCCGGTAACTGACCCGTCAACTGGCGTATTTTCCACGGTGCTTGTACTGGAATCATGTGCGATTGGAGCATCATTCACCGGTTTAACGGTAAGAGTTACCGTTGCACTATTCGAGGTAAGCGAGCTGTCGTTTACTCTATAGTTAAATGTATCTGTCC
Source organism: Paenibacillus sp. ATY16 (assembly GCF_003399985.2). Lineage (NCBI taxonomy): Bacteria > Bacillati > Bacillota > Bacilli > Caryophanales > Paenibacillaceae > Paenibacillus > Paenibacillus sp. ATY16. The sequence goes on from NZ_NMOK02000014.1 coordinate 22,534, forward strand.
CGTTGTAATTCGCATTAGGTGTATATGTAAAAGATCCGTCGGCATTTAAAACTAAAGTGCCGTGAGTAGGAGCGGTGACAAGCGAATAGACGATAGAGTCATCGTCGATGTCGCTGCCTTTATCGCTCAGGGATTTGTTAATAACCGTATCTTCGTCTCCCGAGAAAGAAGCATCTGCGGCAACTGGGGCCGTATTCACTTTATCCGTTGTATCCGTTGCCGTCTTGGCCGGATTGCCGTCTGAGCTGACCGTGTCCGCCGATACGGTTACGGTTCCGTATTTCAGAGCGGAGAAGTCAAGCTGAACGGCATATTTCCCGTCGGGTCCCACGGTTGCCGCATAATTTCGTTCCGTGCCCGAGGAATCCTTCACCGTAAGGGTGACAGGCTGTCCAGCGCCTGCATTTGTGGATCCGGAGATATTAACCAGTTTAAGATTATCTTGTCCTGCGGTCAGTTTACCGTCACCACCGTCGTCAATAGAAACGTTAATGGTTGGGGAAGCGCTGTTGTCTACCTGCTTCGGATCGCTGAATGTACCGCCAGGAGCGCCGAAGTTAACCGAGAATTGACGGGAGCTTAAATTGCTCGTGTTGCCAACGACAAGATCCAGTCCGTTAATTGGCGCGTTGTAATTGATGATTACGGAAGCGGTATCCTCAAAAGATGTGCCATTAAGGGAGGACCCTCTTCCTGCAAATTGCGTTCTTCCGGAGGCTGGCGAGCTTATGACAAGCTGTGTGTTTTTGTTCACAGAATAACTTGCAAAGCCGGATAATTCGACATATTCCTTGGAGGTGGAATTACTGCCGTCAATATCGATGACCGTCACAAAGAAGTTCTTGATTTGAACCGGATTGCCGGTTGCCTGATCAATGAAATCAAAGTGGAAGGTCAATGAGCCGCTTCCGGGACTGGTTGTAACCCATGGATTAAACCGCTCATCAAAGCCGGTTCCCGGATTATCTAATACATTGCCTGCAAGGGATGCCCCGCTAGCCCCTTTAATCGTTACTTTGGCATCAACCGTAATGCCGTCTCTTGTAATGACGTTCGTATACTTGTAGACGGCCCCTACTTGTCCGGCAGTGCCGGAAACCAGGGTAGGCGTACCCAAATTCATCGCATTACTCTTAATGTCAACCACATTTACCGCTGCTTTGGTGGCAGTTGGATGCGTGACTGCGAGCATGACGCCGAATACAAGAAGCAATAGGGCAATTCTTGTAAAGGCCGATGATCGAGCCAACATAGACTCACTTCCTTCCTATTCTTATAGTCTTTCTGAATGTGTCAAATTTTAGGAATAAAGTCCCTGATAGATTCGACACCTAACTAGTTCTAAATAACTATAAATGACAGCAGGCGACAGCGTCAACTCGAAATTTTCTAGTAATATCCATTTTTTCGACAAGAGATTACATTCCTTAATCTGGAATATTGCTATTAAAGGAGAGATAAGCGAGAATAACTTATTTTAGGCGGAAATTATTAACTGCTGAAGCTTTAAATAATAGAAAAACAGATAAGTACGTCAAAGAATAATAGAATAAAAAATAGTATTTTTTTGATTTACATATCTAGTAAATGAGGGCATCCGGGAACTTTTTTTTCTAGAATCCAAGAAGGCAAGGATAAAAGAGAGTAACAAATTTCACGAATTCTTAACGGGGTGTATTTACAATTTAAGGAATGACGCTTATTATATAAATAAACGTTCATATATTTAATTCGAAAGGAGATCTCTCGAGCATGGCAAGGACCGTCAATGAGCAAGCCAGACAAGAGAAAAGGGAGCTTATCTTACAGGCAGCCGTTACTGCTTTTCCCGAGAATGGCTTCTCCGGTACTACATTTGCACTGCTGGCCAAGAGCTTGGGGATAAGCGCGGCAACGATTCTGCTTTACTTCGAAAGCAAGGAGGAGCTGTTCCGATGCGCCGTGCTGGAGCCGCTCGAGCGGTTCCGCCAGCCATTTCTTGCGTTCATGCAAGGGGAGGGAACGCCTCTGGAGAGGATCAAGTCCATGATTGACGTGCATATCCGGATTGCGGCCAGCAATTCGTCCTTTCTGCGGCTGGTGCAATACGTGCTGGGGCAGCACCAACGGTTCCCGGAGGAAGCGGAAGCGATGTACCGGTTCGCCAATGATTATACGGTTGGGCTTACCACGGTTATCGCCGAAGGCCAAGCGGCGGGCCAGCTACAGTCCTACGATGCGCATGAAGTCGCATGGGGGTACTTTTGTTTTATTCAAGGCGTGGGACTGGTGAATACCGATGATTCTTCTTCACCCGTATGGGATGGGATGCGCCGGGTTGGATTGCAGCTGTTTGCACCTGTAACAAACCAATAATCTTGGAAACAAGAGGTGGATTGCCGATGGAGCTAATCGAGATTGACCAGGTTAACAAGGTGTATAAGAAGGGGAAAAAGCAAGCCAACATCGATATCAGCTTTTCCATCCGGGAGGGCGAGATTCTTGGACTGCTTGGGCCTAACGGAGCGGGCAAAAGCACGTTAATCAAGCAGATCGTCGGACTGCTGGCTCCAACCTCCGGCGAAGTCCGGTACGCAGGCGTTAACGTGCTCAAGCAGGCGAAGAAGGTGGCCTCGCAATTCGGTTATTACGCGCAGGAGCCGCATGCCCTTGGCGCGCTGACGGCCAGAGAGGCGCTGCTCTTTACCGGAATCCTTCGAGGCATGGCCAAGAAGGAGGCCGAAAAGCAGACGATGGAGCTGCTGGAGCGGTTCGGCATGGCGGAGCTCGCGGGCCGGCCGCTCAAGAAGCTGTCCGGCGGACAGAAGCGGATGGTCGGAATCGGAACAACCATTATTGGCGATTCCCGCGTGCTAGTGCTGGATGAGCCGACTAACGAGCTTGATCCTCTGAACCGGCGGCTGGTATGGGATATTATCGTGGAGCGGAACCGCCAAGGGGCTACCATTCTTCTCGTCACCCATAACGTGCTGGAAGCGGAGAGGGTTGTAGACCGGGTTGCTTTTATCAACTACGGAAGACTTCTTGAGATCGATAGCGTTCCTCACCTGAAACAAAAGGTGGACGGCAGGCTGAAGCTGGAGCTGACGGCAGTGGAAGGCGAAGCGGGGAATCTGAAGAAACGGCTGGAGGAGTGGGGAGATATCCAGCAGACTGCCGAGAACCGGCTGCGGCTTCTGATCGATAAGAACCGGGCGGGTACGATGCTGGACTGGATGGTTCATGCGAACGATCTGCCTATTGACGAATACGCGATGCTTCCTCCCAATCTGGAGGACGTCTATCTCTATATTGACAGTCAGAAGGAGAAGGCTGCAGGGTATGTTATCCGTGAGGAAAAGGTGGGGAGCTTCATTGGCTAACGCGCTTGCTTTTGTCAAAGGACGAATGTGGACCGAGCTGTATATCCTATTGCGAATCCAGGTTGCTATCGTGCGGGAGCAATGGATATGGATCTTTATTATGGCGACGATCTTTCCGCTTACGACGCTGTTGTTCATGAAGTTTATGTACGGAATCTCCTCCGGGGAGATCATGGTTAATGTCATCGTCGGCAATATCGTATTCGCCATTATTATGATGGGCTTTAACGCGCTCGGGCAGGAGATCTCCTGGCAGAAGCATGCCGGGTACTTTACCTTCTACTCTTCACTTCCGATCTCCAAAGCCGTCTTTGTCGTCACTCAGCTGGTGCGAGGATTGATGACGGCAATGCCTTCGGTTATCATCATGGCGTTTATCGGGCAGTTTGCTTATGGCATCAGGCTTCATTACGAGTGGGGGCTTATTCCGATCTTTCTTCTGGCCGTATTAAGCATGGTCGGCGTTGGGGCGGGAATCGGGTTCTGGTCTCCGGACCACCAGATGACGAATATGCTTGTGCAGGGGCTGATGATGTTTATCGGATTCCTGTCGCCGGTTATGATGGAAGCCAGCCAGCTGCCGCCGATTCTGCGGTATATCGGGGTTATTTTTCCGACCACCTATTCCGCTTCCGCGCTCCGGGAGATGCTGACCAAAGGCTGGACGCATGAAGTAACCGTAGACATGTTCATTCTGATTGGTTTTATCGTTGTGTCGTTTGCCTTTATTTCGAGAATGATCAACTGGCGAGCAGCCGATTAGCTCCTAGGATAGCTTTAACCGCTGGCCCACAAGGCGGCGGTTTTTTTGTTATTCGGCTTTTGGCCTTGGCCTAACGGAATGATACAATAATTTACGGTAATGAAAAAGTGGAGGATGCTCGATATGACAACGATTGAAATACGGGAAGCGGCACTACGGGATCTTCAGGATCTGGCCGAGCTGTTCGAGGTGCTGATGGAGGTTTCTTCTAATAGAGAAGCGATGGGCAGGCAGCTGGCAAAAGTGACGGAGGATCCGCACTATTTTCTCGCGGTGGCTTGCGACGGCGATAAGGTGATTGGAACGGCAATGGGGATCGAATGTTATGATCTTGTCGGGAGCTGCCATCCTTTCCTGGTCGTGGAGAATGTTGTGGTGAATCCCGATTACAGAGGACAAGGCGTCGGAAAAATGCTGATGAAGCGGCTCGAGCAATTCGCAGAGGAACGGGTGTGCAGCTACATCATTTTTGTATCCAGCGGTTACCGGGAAAAGGCTCATCAGTTCTACCGCGCGCTGGGCTACTCCAGCGATAATCAAGGGTTTAAAAAACAGCTTAGGGAACTGGGATAACGGCAGCGGAAAAGGCAGCTTATCAAGGCTGGGTGCTTCGGCGGCCGGCTTTTTGTTTATCCATTTTTAAATGGAAAAGGTATGGGATTTTACCAAATTCGGCATTCTAGATAAATCACGGATAACAGAACATTCCTATAATGAGAAGATGGCTTAACTATAGTCAGGAGGTGTTGCCGGTTGCCGCTGTACCGCAAGCTGGCGCCAACGGTGCTCAAGGTCGCTGTCTTGGCCATCATCGTCGTATTTATCGTTCGCAACATTCCGCTTAAGCTGGAGGATCTTACTTCCTTCCTGGTACATGCGAACGACCGGTTTTACTTGTCCTTGCTCTTATTCTCGATCTTTCTGATGCTTCAAGCCGGTATTTGGGTGTTAATCGTCAATGCCTCCTTATCCGATACCGGCCGCTTAAGCGGCAGTTCAGGACTCTCGATGTTAGGCGGTCTCCGTATTTTTATTGAAACCCAGTTCGGCAAGTATATTCCCGGAGGCTTCTGGAACGTTGCCGGACGGATTGTCATGGCGACCAAAGCCGGTGTACCGCTGGATGCCCAATTCGCCGCTATCGTGTACGAGAATATTCTGCTCGTTGCGGCGGCGCTGGTCTATGCCATGATGCTGATTGTCAGCCTGCATATTGTCCCGGTCTGGGTGGGACTTTTGCTAGTTATCGTGTTTGCTCTTATATATTTGTTCTACAGCCCGCTGACCGTAACGGTCAAAAGCTTGTTCATCAGAGCTTCGAAGTGGAAATTCCTGCAGAAGATGATCGGAAAAATGACCAAGTCGTTTGGTGGCGCACAGATGGCCGGCTCGGAGGTCAGCCTGACGCGGAATCAGTTTTTTGCTTATTTGGCATGCTTTCTGGCCAGCCACTTTGTCATGGGTATCGCTTTTTGGCTATTGACCAACAGCTTTGACAAAGGGAAGGTAGGTTTGTTTTACGCTGCGGGAACGTTTGCGACTTCCTGGCTTCTCGGGCTTGTAAGTCCGCTGCCCGGAGGGCTTGGCGTAAGGGAGGGCTTCCTGGTCTATTTCCTGTCCATGAAGCTTGGGACGGAGACGGCGCTTCAAATTTCGGTTATTGCCCGGCTTTGGAACATTATGGCGGAGGTGCTGTTCTGGGCGGTTATTCGGGTTGTATGCTATCTGACGCGAGGGGAGAAGGTATATGAAACGTAGGAAGATCGTGCTGGTCGCGGGGGTTTTTCCGCCGGGTGTCGGAGGTATGCAGAACTACTATTACAATCTGTCCAAACATACAAAGCATGAGATGACCGTTATCGCACCGGAATATCCGGATTGTGCTTCCTTTGACGAAGATCAGCCTTACCGGACCATAAGAGGAGCGTTTATGCGTGGGGAGCGTGCCGATGTGTTCAGCTGGGGGCGGCTGCTCCGGCAGGTCAAAAAAACGCTGCGCAGCGAAGAGCCGGATGTCACGGTGTACGGTTATGTGTTAATCGGCTTTATCGGTTTGTTATTCCGCGTGTTTGGCCGGCGCCGTTATATCATCTCGGCTCACGGCATGGATATGCTGATGTTCCGTCGTTATTTCGGCCTTAATCAGGTGGTGAAGCTTATTCTGCGCAAGGCGGATGGCGTGATGGTGAACAGCGAGTTTACCCGCCGCCTGGTCGAGGAGTACGGAGTAGAGCCGGGCAGAATCGGAATTGTTCATCCCGGCGTTGAAAGCCTGTTCGAGCCAAAGGCGGTTAACGAGAAGTTAAGGCGGGAGCACGGGTTGGTAGGGAAATATGTGCTGCTGTCGGTAGGGCGGCTTGTTACCCGGAAAGGACATGACAAGGTGATCGAAGCGATGCCTGCGATTTTGCGCCATATTCCGGGTGCCGTTTACGTCATTGTAGGAGAAGGGCCGGAGCGGGACAGACTAGAGCAATTGGCCGGAACGGTTGGCGTGTTGAGCAAGGTTCGGTTCGTGGGGGGAATAAACGGCACGGAGCGGCTGAACGATTATTACAATCTGGCCAATCAATTCATTATGGTAAGCCGGCAGCTTGAAAAGGGTGACGCTGAAGGATTCGGCATCGTCTATCTGGAGGCGGCTTCCGCCCGCGTGCCGGTTATTGCCGGGCGCTCCGGCGGTGCTTCGGAAGCGGTGCTCGACGGGAAAACGGGTCTTCTTGTGGAGCCGGAGTCCGTTGTGGCTATTACGGATGCCGTCGTAAAGCTGGCAAGCGATACGCCGTTGCGCGAAAGACTGGTCCGCGAGGGCTATAAACGCGCCAAGCTGCAATTCCAGCATGATGCGCTTGCGGAGGTTTTTGATCAATATGCAGGACGCATCTGCTCCGGTCCGGTTGCCGCAAGCTACAAGCGGGCTGGGAAAAGAGCGGCCCAGCGGATGTAGTTCTTGCGAAGGGAAAAACGCTGTAAAACTGGCCATAGACCAGCTTTACAGCGTTTTTTCTTGTGCTTTACTTTTTTAAACGGTGGATCAGCCATACGGAAAAACTGAGAAGTCCTACCATTCCGCCGGCGAACGAGACGCCGCTCCAGCCCCATTCATGCCAGGCAAAGCTGCCTACGGACGATCCAATCGCACCGCCAAGGAAGGTGGTGACCATTTGTACCGTATTCAGACGGCTGCGTGCCGGTGGCTCGAGAGCGTAGATACGGGTCTGATTGGCAACCTGAGTGCCTTGCACGCCCAGATCGAGCAAAATAACGCCTGCGATAAGCGCCCATAACAGGCCGCCGAGCAGCCCGAAGAACAGGTAAGCAATGATATTTAGAGCGATTAAGGCGCCAATCATCCACTTGGTCGGGATTCGGTCGGCGAGTCTGCCGACGAAGGGAGCGCCTAATGCTCCAGCCGCACCGATTAAGCCGAACAGGCCGGCGATCTGGCTGCTGTAATGATAAGGCTCGCCTTCGACGTAGAAGGATAACGCCGTCCAGAAAATACTGAAGGCGGCGAAGTTGGCGGCCCCAATTAATGCGGACTCCCGCAGCGTGGAGTACTTTTTCACGAGCCTTCCCATGGATAGCAGCAGCTCGGTATAACGCAGTTCGGCGGTTGCGCGGGCTACGGGAAGCTTGATTCGGAGCAGAAGGAGCAAAGCCAGCATGGCTGCAGCGGCTACGGCGTACATAAAGCGCCAGCCCCAGGTTCCGCCGATTAAGCCGGACACGGTCCGGGTGAGTAGGATGCCCAGCAGCAGTCCGCTTGTTACGGTGCCGACGGCTTTACCTTGCTCGCCGGGAGCCGCGAGTGTCGCGGCAAGCGGGATGAGGATTTGCGGGACAACGGTTGTCAGGCCAACGGCAAAGCTTGCGATAAACATCCAGGCGAGATTTTGCGCGGTGGCTACGCCAATCAGGGAAAGACAGACCAATGAGAGCAGAACGGTAATAAGTCCCTTGCGTTCCTTGATGTCGCCCAGCGGCACAAACAGGAACATGCCCAAGGCGTAGCCGATCTGGGTGCAGGTGGACACAAAACCAACTTCATCGGGAGCTACGCCAAAGGATCGGCCGATATCCGCGAGGAGCGGCTGGTTGTAATACAAATTCGCGACGGTCATACCGGCGGTAAAAGCCATCAGTAGCAGCAGTCCCTTGGAAAGCGATGCTTTGTCCGCCGGTGCTGCCGGCGATTGAAGCGTATGAGTGGATGACATAATGACGGTTCCTTTCGAGCATGAAGATTTGACTGTCTTAACAATCTTACTCGTAAATTTCTTAATGTAAAGCAGAAGATGGCTGCGGGTAGATTAAGTTTTTGCGGCATGGTACTATTTGGTTATAAATGGGAATTGGGCGTATTGGGGGAGGGGGAGTTGGCATGATCTATTTAGGAAGCGTTATTCTGGGCTTTATCTTTATTATGCTTATTTATCGGTTAATCCGCTATAAATTAACGAGGTACAATCGCGAGAATGTTGGTCTAAGCATGATTGCGTGTTTGGAGCTTGTTGTATTTCGCAGGGAGTTTGTTGAGAACCGGGCAGCTTATATTCTTCTCGTTTCCGTTGCTTTACTCTTTGCGGCTGTTTTCTGTTATGGTTTATTGTTTAAAAATAATGGAGTTAACGAGAGGCCAGGTCATCGTTGATGCTGACTAGGGTAGCTTAACGATACGCCTGCAACTAGAATAAAAAGTGGACACCCTCTAAGAGCAGGTAGATAATAAACACAAAAAAACCGAGGTGTCGTCCACATGAAAGAGAGCAGGCAGCATTACAGTGAAGAGTTTAAAGAAAACACCGTTAAATACCTTCAAAGCCAAGAGAAATCGTTGCCGCAGTTGGCTGAGGAACTGAACATCCCGGAGGGAACCCTGCGCCAGTGGCAGGCGAAATACCGGAAGTTCGAAAATGAACCCCTTGTAGATCGAGAAACGTTACGCAAAAAAGAGCGCGACATCGAGGAATTGCAGCGTATCATTGAGGAACAAAACGAAGAGATTGCAATCTTAAAAAAGGCCATGCACATCTTCAGCAAAGAAAGGAACTGAGGTTCCAATTCATCGAAGATCATCGCTCTGAATTTCGAATGGCGAAGATGTGCATCGTACTCAACGTTTCTAAGAGCGGTTATTACAAGTGGATAAAAGAGAAGGCCAACGAGAACAGTTACCAGAAGCGCAGAAAAGCACTGGTGGCGCGCATTACCTACCTGTTTCTCGACTCACAAAGGCGTTATGGAAGCCCCAAGATCACAAAGTTGCTTAAACGTGAGGGCTGGATCGTTTCGGAGCGCTTAGTTGGCCTATTGATGCATGAAAACGGCCTTCGTTCCTGTGTATCGCGTAAGTTCCGTGTGGCAACCACCGATTCCAATCATACAAATCCTGTTGCACCAAATGTACTGAATCAGAACTTTGTTACAACCGCACCTAATAAGGTTTGGGTAGCCGATATTACGTACATTCCATGCCGTGAAGGTCGTCTGTACTTAGCCAGCATTCTGGACCTAAACACGCGTAAAATTGTAGGTTGGAAACTGGCAGATCGCATGACTACTGACCTTGTCCTGGCTGCCTTAGATCAGGCTTATGAGGCTGAAAATCCACTTCCAGAACTCCTCCATCATTCAGATCGTGGTAGCCAGTACACTTCATCGGAGTACCGTTTAAGACTCGAACAATATCAAATGAGGGCAAGTATGAGTCGCAGAGGCAACTGTTACGATAATGCATGCATAGAGTCCTTCCACAGCGTGCTGAAGAAGGAACTTATTTACTGCACTCGTTTTCGCACAAAGGAGCAGGCTTACACGGAACTATTCGAGTATATTGAGTTTTTCTATAACCGGAAAAGAATTCATAGTGCTTTGAACTACCTGTCTCCGGAACGTTTCGAAGCACAGTACTACCAACAGATCGGCTAATTGCTCTTAAGCAGTGTCCACTTTCTTGACAGAGGTCCAGACGTTTCGTTAAGGCCGTGGAAAAGCAGCAAGTTAGCGGCCTTAACGATGTCGCGCATCGTTAAGACAGCCCGTTTTGGGCGGATGTGGTCGAAAGTGTGCATCCACGCATTGCTTAACGATACGCCGTATCGTTAAGGCCGTGGAAAAGCAGCTAGTTAGCCGCCTTAACGATGCCGCGCATCGTTAAGGCGGCCCGTTTTGGGTGGATACTGGGTGCATATCGCCCAAAAGCGTACGGATGCAGAGGCTGGGTAAATGAGAAAGCGAATAGAGGCAGTCCATACCACTGGTATGGACTGCCTTTATCATTAATCGCGGTAATGCGTAACCCGGTTGCGCCCGTTGTTTTTCGAGAGATAGAGCGCTTGATCGGCCTGCTGGAGCAGGGAAAGCTCGGTGTCCGCGGCAGCAAAGGTTGCCGCGCCGATGCTGATGGTAATACGCAGATCGCCAAGCGGAGTCGTCTCCGTGGCCGCACGGTACCGCTCCGCGGCAGCAAGTGCCTGCTCCTGATCCAGTCCCGGCAGCAGAATGACAAACTCTTCTCCGCCGAACCGGGCGACGACCGCCTCAGCCGGCGACTGCTCCTGCAGCAGCTGGGCCAGCCGTGTAAGAACAAGGTCGCCAACAGGATGGCCATACGTATCGTTGATGCTTTTGAATCGGTCGATATCTACGATACAAAGCGAGAGCGCGGCTTCCGTCTGCTCGGACAGCTCCGTATACTTCTGCAGCTTCTCTTGGAAATACCGTCGGTTCTTTAATCCGGTTAACGGGTCTGTCGACGCCAGGGCTTCGAGCCGTTCATTGAGCTCCAGTAGCTCTTGCTGCTTTTTCTCGTATTGGGCATGCAGCAGCTCCAGCCTGTGATTCGCTTCATTCGTCTGCTGGTACAAGACCTCCAGCTGCTGCTTGGTCTTCATGATATCCTTCTCATGCTCAATCCGTTTCCGCATCTCGAGTGCCACGCAGTCGATCACGGAGTTGCCGTCCCGGTTCCTCTTGATGCCGTTCAGAAGAACGGGAAGATCCTTGCCGTCCTTCGTCCGAAACGAGAAATACATCTCGTCCACCTGGCCGTAAAGCTGAATGTAGGGGTAGAAGTACGTATGGAAAAACATTTTATTCGCCACCGACATCGTGGACTCGATATGCCGTTCCAGCAATTCCTCGCGGTCGTAACCCAGCATCGTTAACAGTGTCTGATTGACCGATTGAATTAGCCCCTTGTCGGTAATCGCGAAATAACCGCAGGGTGCCTCATTTAACAGGGTATCCATTCAAATACTGCCTTTCTTTTAAGAGATAGCCAAATAATCCTTAATATACTGCGTTGTCTCCAATGGATGACTGAGATGCGGATAATGGCCTGTTGCTTTCATATGCCTTAACGTGCTGTCCTTCAGCCGCGTATGCATGTACTCTCCGACCTCCGGAGGCGAGATGCTGTCATCCGTGCATTGCAAAATAAGCGTCGGAATTGAAGCGGAGTCCAGCTCCGACCGGCAATCGGATAAGAAGGTTACTTCCGCGAACTGCCTCGCGATATGCGGATCTCTGGAGCAGAAGCTTTTCTCCAGCTCTGTCGACAGCTCCTGGCGCTCCTGATTCTGCATGACGATAGGGGCGAGGTAGCTTGCCCAGCCGATAAAATTCATCTGCATCATCTGCAGCAGCTCGTCAATTTCGTTGCGGTCAAAGCCCCCATAATAGCTTGGGAGATCGTTGACGTACCTCGGAGATGCGCCAAGCATAACAATCCGCCGAAAATATTTCTTTTCCCGAATGGAAGCAAGCATGCCAATCATACCGCTAACGGAGTGGCCAACGAATATGGCATCCTCCAAACGAAGCGTATCCATCACATCAAGCACATCTTCGGCATAGCCGTTTAAGCTGTTGTATTTGTCTGGGCTGTAATCGTTGATTTGGGATGCGCCGGAGCCGACGTAATCGAATAGAACAATCCGGTAGTCCTGTTCGAAAAGGGGGACCATATGCCGCCACATATTCTGGTCACAGCCAAAGCCGTGGGCGAATACGATAGCCTGTTTACCTTGGCCTAGCACTTTTACGTTATTGCGCGTGAGAATATCCGTATTCATAGACGGTCTCCTCTCTTGGGAGAAGTGTAAAGCTATGAATATTATATCGGATTATTCTGGAATTGGGATGAACATTTGTAGATTTGTGTCGAATTTACTAGAGGAAGGATGAGGAAGGTTTCGGGTGCTTCCGAAGCTGAATGGGAGTGTGCTGGCTGAAAGATTTAAATTCCTTCATGAAATGGGATTGGTCAAAATAACCGCCTTCCATCGCGACATCCGTCAAGGAGGATGCCCCTCTTACGATGCTGCCGAGCGAACGCTGGAAACGGATAATCCGATTGTACAGCTTGGGGGAGATGCCGAGGGACTGCTCGAATTTCGTGCGGATATAACGTTCGGAGTAGCCGGTATCCTCTGCCAGCTCGCGGATCGTAACGCTGCCGTTTGATCGCTGCATGGAGGTCAGACAGTAATCAATCATCCGGATGGAACGGACATCGCCGGAAAGAATGGGCATACATAGCTTTTCAAAGCCTGTTATCCGCTCGGTGAAACCTTGAAGCTCCGCAATAATAGCGCCTGTATTCTTGTATTTAGATAAAGAATCCTCGAATGGGACCTGGATCTCGATGACTTCCTTCAACGGCAGATTAGGCAGCAGAAGACTTAGCCTCGCGGACAGACGAACCCCGAAATAGGTCGTATCAGACTCGAAATAAAGCGCTTTTCCCTGCAGCACGGTGCCGCAAACCCTGGCGGAAGGCTTTCCGGGATGGCAGCAGAAGAGGAGGTCGACACAGCCGTCCGGCACGACATGGATCATCCGCCCGGACGCATCCGTCTTGAACTGATAATAGATAACGGGCTGGCCGCCATAATGGATTTTTCGTTCGATATAACCCGTCGTTTCCCATTCAAAACCGTACTGGATGCCGCTAACGAGTTCCTCCATCATCTGTGTTCGTTCCTCCCGCAACCTTAATCTCTCGCAACCTTAATATGCGTACAACAATAACAAAGGCATCGTTCTTTCGTCAATCAGTTTAAGTTATATTTTCTGACACAATTTTTGAGATAGTTCCGTTTTTTACAATTACTCGCTCTATTGTGTCAGGTAAATTAACGTCAAGGAAAGACGCAAGAGAATGGGGAGGCACACAAAGATGAAGAAATTAAAGGGTTCGCTTGCTAAAAAATCGGCGGTACTAGGCACGGCTTTAACGGTTGCGCTTGGCAGCGGGGTAGTCGCTCCGCTATCTACACCAACAGCTGAAGCGCATGGAGGCTCGGAGGATTTTGTTCCGCTTCGCACAACCTTGGAGGAGTTTGGGGCTGAGGTGAAATGGGACAGCTTCGCGGGTACCATTACAATTACAAAGAACAGCACGCTGGTCAAGGTAAAACCGAATTCGAATATCGCCTTGGTGAACGGCCAACGCCTGGAGATGGAAGCCCCGGTCATTATGAAGAAAAGCCTGGCGTACGTATCCCATCATTTTATTAGCGAAGTATTCCAATCTGGTCTGGACCAGACGTTCCAGGTAGAGAAAAAGGCTAATCCGCTAAACCCGCTTACTTCCGCCGAGATTGCGGAGACGGTTAATATTTTGAAGGCGGAAGGGAAATTCGGGGACAACTACCACTTTACCGAAATTACGCTCAAGGCTCCGCCAAAGGAGCAGGTGTGGAAGTTTGCGCTTGACGGCACGGATGTATCGGCTCACCGCTCGGCTGCGGTCGTTATTCTGGACGGCAAGCATGTCATTGAGGGGACGGTCGATCTGGCAACAAAAAAAGTAACCGCATGGCAGCCGGTCGAAGGCGCGCATGGCATGGTGCTGCTCGATGATTTCGGCACGGTGCAGACCGCCATCGAGGAAAGCGAGGAATATGCGGCTGCACTGAAGAAACGCGGCATTAACGATGTGAAGCAAGTCGTATCCACGCCGCTGACGGTTGGTTATTTCGACGGCAAGGACGAGCTGCAGCAGGACAAGAGGCTGCTTAAGGTAGTCGCTTATTTGAATACAGGGGACGGCAACTACTGGGCGCATCCGATCGAGAATCTGGTCGCCGTGGTCGATCTCGAGCAGAAGAAGGTGATTAAGATTGAGGATGCCGGCGTCGTGCCGATTCCGATGAAGGCAACCCCATACGACGGCAGCAATATGACAGCCGCAATACCTTCGAAGCCGCTTGAAATTACGGAGCCGGAAGGCAAGAACTACACGATTACCGGCAATACGATTCATTGGCAGAATTGGGACTTCCACCTTCGCCTGGACTCCCGCGTAGGTCCGATTCTATCGACGGTCACTTATAACGACCAAGGAAAAAAGCGCAAAATCATGTACGAGGGCTCGCTTGGCGGAATGATCGTTCCTTATGGCGATCCGGATGTAGGCTGGTACTTCAAGGCTTATCTCGATTCGGGCGAATATGGCATGGGGACTCTGACGTCATCTCTTGCCCGCGGCAAGGATGTGCCGGATAACGCCGTATTGCTGGATGCGACGATTGCCGATTATACGGGCGCGGCGATGAACATTCCAAACGCGATGGCGATCTTCGAACGTTACGCGGGTCCGGAATATAAGCATCAGGAGATGGGGCAGGACAATGTCAGCGCGGAAAGACGCGAGCTTGTGGTCCGCTGGATCAGCACGGTTGGCAATTACGATTATATTTTCGACTGGGTATTCGCGCAAAACGGCACGATCGGCATTAACGCGGGCGCTACCGGCATTGAAGCCGTAAAAGGCGTAGAGTCCAGCACTATGCATGACGAGACCGCTGCCGGCGATACGAAATACGGCACGCTGATTGACCATAACATCGTAGGTACAACGCATCAGCATATTTATAATTTCCGTCTCGATATGGACGTGGACGGAGAGCAAAATTCCCTGATGGAGGTTAATCCCGTCGTGGCGGACAATACGGCCGGCGGCCCGCGCGAGAGCACGATGCAGACCGAGACGCGTATTGTGGGGACGGAGCAGGAGGCGGCTCAAAAGTTCGATGCTTCGACTATTCGCCTAATCACAAACACGAATAAAGAGAACAAGGTAGGAAATCCGGTCTCCTATCAGATTATCCCGTATGCCGGAGGCACGCATCCGATTGCCAAAGGAGCCAACTTCAGCAAGGACGAATGGCTGTTCAACCGCGTTAACTTTATGGATAAGCAGCTTTGGGTTACGCGCTATTACGAGAACGAGCGTTATCCGGAGGGCAAATACCCGAACAGGGCGAAGTCGGATACGGGGCTTGGATTGTTTACCTCGGATAATGAATCAATCGTCAATACGGACAACGTGGTCTGGATGACGACGGGCACCACCCATGTGGCGCGCGCCGAGGAATGGCCGATTATGCCGACGGAATGGGTGTATACGATGCTGAAGCCGTGGAACTTCTTCGACCAGACGCCTACGCTTAATTTGAACGGCAAAAAGTAAGCATGGTTTTGTACAGGGGTCTCTTTCGGGACTCCTGTTTTTAGTTGTTCCTTCGAGTCTAGCAAGCTATAATGTTAGAAAATATAACGTATAGGCTGGGATGCCGGGAAAGAGGAGCTGACAATGGATAGAGAGATTGTCCAGGTTGCCCATGACAACAAAGATTTGCATGAATTAATCCGGAAGCTGGACGAGGATTTGGCAGAGCGCTATTCCAATCCGGACGAAGTGTTTGCGGTGGATTTCTCGGATCCGAAGGTGAAGGATATGATCTTTATGGTTGCGTATATCCATGGAACGCCTGTCGGCTGCGGCGCTATTCGTCCGCTGGACGAGTCGACCGTTGAGCTGAAGCGCTTCTATGTAGACCCGAGCTGCCGGAGACAGGGGATTGCGGGCGCCGTTTTATCCGCTCTGGAGGATCGGGCAATCGCGATGAACCGCCGGATTATGCGGCTGGAAGCGGGAGCGCCGCAGCCGGAGGCCCTTCGTTTTTACGCAAGCAAAGGCTATTACGAGATCGACCGCTTCGGCGAGTATACGGATTGCGAATCCAGCCTCTGTTATGAGAAGGTGCTGTAACTTATGGAAGATGAACTCCGTCCTTATAGGCGGAGTTTTATTTTGTCGGCTTTAGCTTGCGGCTAGTGATGGTTCTCGATTAACATTATCGGTAGAAAATGACAAATGGAACCCGGACCTTTAAAAAGGGAGCTGCAGAGGATATGAATGACGGTCTGTTTGGCGGAGCGTTGGAGAAGGTTAATCCTTACTACTATTTAGGCGGATTTGTTGGCTGTATCGCCGGTTACGCCATGGCGAAGATTTATCTGATCTGGGCGATGATGTTCATAGAAGGCGGATATGACCGATTCACCAGCGATGCATGGAACCCGGGCTCGACGCCGCTGTGGTATACGGCTACAAGTCATACGGGCGCATTTACGTTTGGAGTTACCCTACTTTTTAGCGTAATCGGGGTTCTGTTCGCTAAGCTATGCAGGGTTGCCAATGATAGAAATGCAGCTCAAGCCTTCCATAAAGGCAAGGAGGAGACGCGAGACGCATGAATACGGCCAATCAAATTACGCTCGCCCGAATCGGGCTGATTCCGCTATTTATTTTGTTATTCCCGATTTATCCCGACTGGCTAGTAGCGCATTCCGGTTTGCTCCAGCATTTGAATCATTACGGCATTTATTACGCGGCACTTGTCTTTGCATTGGCGTCCGCGACTGACAAGCTTGATGGACATATCGCCAGAAAGTATAACCAGATTTCTAACCTGGGCAAGCTGCTTGACCCTCTGGCTGATAAGCTGCTTATCTCGGCAGCATTGGTTCTGATGGTAAGCCAGCATATGATTCCCGCATGGATTGCAGTTGGCATCATTGCACGGGAAATGGTAGTGACAGGCATCCGATTGGTTGCTTCCGCCCAACAAATCGCCTTGCAGGCAGACCGTTATGGCAAACTAAAAATGGTAGCTCAGGTCATCGCGATTACCGTCGTTCTGTTAGACTTCAGGTCAGTAGGTTTTCTTATTCCGATTGATCAGTTACTCATGTTCGCGGCATTCATTCTAACCGTATTATCCGGTTACAACTACATAAAGAAAAACGTACATCTATTAAACGCTTGAGGTGAAACAACCATGACAATCACGCATGACGATAAAGAGAAGATGATCCGCGAAGCGGAAAAGTTCAGCCGATCCGTATTGGAGAACGATGCAAGCGGCCACGACTGGTGGCATATTCACCGGGTCGTGCAGATGGCGAAGCGGATCGCCGGAGAGGAAGGAGCGGATCCGTTCGTCTGCACGATTGCGGCGCTGCTGCATGATGTGGCGGACGAGAAGCTGAATCCTTCGAAGGAAGCGGGACTGCGGAAGGTTCAGGACTGGCTGGAAGCCAATCTGCCGGAAGAAGAACATCGCGCACACGTGATGGATATTATCTCGAACATGTCCTACAACGGCGGGAATAATCCCCCGATGCGCACCCTGGAAGGGAAGGTTGTGCAGGATGCCGACCGGCTTGACGCCATTGGAGCTATCTCGATCGCGAGAGCTTTTGTATACGCGGGCTGGAAGGGCACGCCGATCCATGATCCGGCTATTCCGCCCCGAGGCGAGATGACCGCGGAGGAGTACCGGAACGGGAAGAGTTCGGCGATCAATCATTTTCACGAGAAGCTTCTGAAGCTCAAAGACCTGGTTAATACGGATGCTGCCAGACGGATAGCCGAGGAACGTCACCGCTATATGGAGCAATTCGTAGAACGCTTCTACGAGGAATGGGACGGGAACCGGTAGAGCAGGTAGTGGCCGAATGACGTCATTGCACGAATTGCAGTATATTCCCCTAATTAAGCCTTATACATAGAAATATCCTGCACGAAGTGCAGGATATGGGCAGCTAAACCGCTCCATTCAACCACATTTCATCAATTATGCTGCATTCTGTACAGCATAACTCTCCAAAGGTCCTCACTCACAGTCCATATCCTGCATTTCGTGCAGTGGGATCTATTCAACTGACCCTCACGCGATATAGAAAAAATAAGACCCCTGAAGGTCTTATTTTTTCGCCTTGATTTCATTCCACTCGCTTAAGTAAGGAACATGGTTAAGATTCTGCGGCTCGTCGTCCAGCCAAGCCATGAATTCGAGCTCATTGCCGTCATGGTCGTTGAAATAGACGCTTGCAGCCGGCATCCACGCGTGAACGAAAGGCTCTTGAGGAGCCTCTTTTTTGCCAAAGCCCGGAAGCGGGTGGATTCCCCGTTCGACCAGCCAGTCCGAAGCGGTAAGCAGCTGATCAAGCTGAACGCCAAAAGCGAAATGACGCGGCTGCAGCTTCTGTCCTTTTGGCAGCTCCTTTAACGCAAGCAGATCCCTGCGTTCTCCTACATAGAAAAAAGCAGACCTCCGCTCGGGCTTATGCAGCGCAAGGGTTAGCCCCAGCTTCTTATAGAACTTGATGGAACGGTCTAAATCCGTCACCTGTAAATGGGTTTCGAAGATGGAATCAATCATGTCGGTAAACTCCTTTAAGAAATGCCTGTTTGTCCTATTGTAACTTATCATGCCGATGATATGACATTTGTCATCCAAAAGAGATTACGTTCATGCGTGGGAGTAAGTTGCTCGAAAAGGTAAGATATGTATACAAGGAAGACAACAACTTGAGAGAATAAACAGCACAACAAATCATAGATAGCGGGAGTGAAGCAGACAATGAGTTACGCAATCGAATTGGATCGGGTCTCGAAGATCTACCAAGGGAAAAAAGCCGTAGACCAATTATCGCTGAAGGTGGAAAAGGGCACGGTGATCGCGTTGCTTGGGCCAAACGGCGCCGGCAAAACAACAACGATCTCCATGATACTGGGGCTGAAGCAGCCAACCTCCGGAACGATCAAGCTGCTGGGCGGAAGCCCGAAGGACATTAAGGTTCGCAACCGGATAGGCGCGATGCTTCAGGATGTCAGCGTCATCGATAACTTGAAGGTAGCGGAGACCATTGAGCTGTTCCGCAATTACTACAGCAATCCGCTCTCCTTGCAGGAGCTGCTCCGGATCTCCGGCTTGGAGAAGGAAAAGGATAAAATGGCCGCCTCCCTCTCCGGCGGACAACAGCGCCGTCTAGGCTTCGCGCTTGCTGCGGCGGGCGATCCCGAAATTATTTTCCTCGACGAGCCAACGGTAGGCATGGACGTCACTTCCCGCCAAATGTTCTGGGATACGATCCGTTCGATGGCGGACAAAGGCCGCACGGTTGTTCTGACGACGCACTACCTGGAAGAAGCGGATAGCCTCGCAGACCGCATCGTCGTTATTAATCAGGGCAAGGTCGTGGCGGACGGCTCGCCAAGCCAGATCAAAGCCGAAACAACGGGCCGCGTCATTTCCTTTACGGCGGGTGCTTCCGTAACGAACGACCAGCTGCAGGCGCTGCCGGGAGTTATCGACGTGGAATGGAACGGAAGACGCGTGAAGCTTCATAGCCGGGATACCGACCGGTTGATTATAACGTTGATCGAACAGCGTTTTGAGATGAAAGATATCGAAATTCAAAGTGGCGGCCTTGAGGATGCATTCCAGGCGATTGTCCACTCTACGAACTAAGGGGGATCTATTATCAATGAGTCAATCCACAAGCATGAAGGCAACGCTGGCGCAATGCAAAGCGGAGCTGCTGCGTACTGTCCGTAACCGCCGATTCGTTATTTTCTCGTTTATTATGCCGGTTGTGTTCTACTTTATCTTTACCAATACCGTTGGTGATAATGTGCAAGTTGGCAATGTCGATTGGAAAGCCTATTACCTGATGTCGATGACGGTGTATGGCGTGGTTGGAGCGAGCTTGACCTCCTATGCGCAGCGGCTGTCGAGAGAACGGAGCCAAGGCTGGCTGTCCCTGCTCAAAATCACGCCGCTTCCTTCCTGGTCTTACGTATTGTCCAAAGTATTGTCGCAAGCGGTTATTAACCTGGCCATCATTATCGTTATGTTCGTAGTTGGCGGAGTCTTCAAAGACGTTAACCTGAGCGCTTCCACCTGGATCGCTTGCGGACTGTTTATCTTTATCGGCGGCTTCTCGTTTATGGGTCTTGGAACCTTGATCGGCTCGATCAAAAATGCGGATTTTGTTCAAGTCCTTTCCATGATATGCTATATGGGACTGTCCATTCTGGGCGGTCTGTGGTTCCCGACGGACACGATGTCCAGCACGATGAAGACCATTGCTCACCTGACGCCGACCTATCGTCTTGGCCAAGGGGCTTGGGACGCGGTTGCCGGTGTGTCGATTAACTGGACCGGCGTAGGAATCCTGGTTGCTTATGTCGTGGTATTTCTCGCGATTTCGTCTTATATCATGAAAAAACAGGAAGCGGTGTAATGCAAAAATACTTGCATGATTTACGTCGATTTATAATGAAGCGGCCCCCCGAAGGAGGGCCGCCCATTTTCTTTATGCTGTTATGGCTTATCTATATTTTATTTCCGGTCATGGCACTCGCCGAACGGCCGCCCGAAGAGCAGTGGATAGGCTTCCCGCTTATTGTTTTGTTTATCGCAAGTTACATCGCGGGGCATTTGAGCAAAGCCTGGCGCATTTGGGCGGTTATTATTCAATTGCTCGTGATCGGGTATTTCAGTTGGCGGTATGATGAAAGCTTCATGTATATGGGCTTTTTTACGGCATCGCTTGTCGGCATGCTGCCAAACCTTCGTCAGATCGGAATTGCCATGTCCGGCGTGCTGCTGTTGTACGGGATGGAGGTCTGGCACTATGAAGAAACGAACGGCCTGGAAGGGCTCTATAATTTATTGCCTGCTATGCTTGCGGTGCTGCTGGTTCCTTTTGTCATGTTTATCGGGCGACGGTCCAGAGTGCTTCGTGCGCAGCTTGAGCTTGCCAATGATGAAATTTCGCGCTTATCCATTCAGGAAGAGCGGCAGCGGATTTCCCGCGAGCTTCATGATACGCTTGGCCATACCCTTACGATGATTACGCTCAAGAGCGAATTGGCCGAGAAGCTTATTGCCCATCATCCGGACCGGGCGAAGCAGGAAATCCGGGATGTTCAGCTTACCTCCCGCGCTGCGCTGAAGCAGGTCCGGGAGCTGGTTACGGGGATGAATACGGTAACGCTGCAGGATGAGCTGTCGAATGCGAAGCGGATACTGGCAGCGGCTTTTATAACCATCAAGGTGCAGGGCGATCCCGTTTCCGCTTCCTTAAGCCCGCTTATCGATAATATGCTGGGCATGTGCCTGCGCGAAGCGGTAACCAACGTCGTGAAGCATAGCGAAGCCAGGCAATGCGTGATTGATTGGGCAATGACACCCGATCAGTATCGTTTGGTTATCCGGGATAACGGGGTTGGCTGTGATCTAGCGGATAAAGGACCGGCGCATAACGGACTTAGAGGGATGCAGGAACGACTTAATCTGGTGGACGGCAAGTTTGAATTCAAGTCCACGAAAGGCAGCGGCAGCGTTATTACGATTACCGTGCCTAGAGTACACTCGTCATCGAAGAAGGGAGACTCCACATAATGAGAGTGCTTGTAGCCGAGGATCAGGGAATGCTGCGAGGCGCGCTCAGCGCCCTATTGGATTTGGAAGAGGATATCGAGGTCGTTGGACAAGCGGAAGACGGTGAACAGGCACTTGAGATGATTCGCAGCCTGAAACCGGATATTTGCGTGATGGATATCGAGATGCCCAAGCTGACCGGACTTGATGTTGCGGAACGCCTTCGTGCGGAAAAACATCCTTGCCTCGTTGTTATTCTGACAACATTTTCGCGCTCCGGGTACTTCCAGCGGGCGATGAAGGCAGGAGTGAAGGGCTTCCTGCTCAAGGATTCCCCGATCGATGAGCTGTCCGCGGCGCTTCGCAACGTCAATGGAGGGAAGCGGGCGGTTAGTCCGGAGCTTGCCTTGTCGTTCTGGGAAGCGGAGAATCCGCTTACCGAGCGGGAGCGGGAGGTGCTGCGACTGGCGCGGGAAGGTCTGCCTGCCGGCGAGATTGCGTCCCGGCTGTTTCTGTCCGCGGGTACCGTGCGCAATTACTTGTCCGAAGCCATTCAGAAGCTTGACGCCAAGAACCGGATTGATGCGATCGGAATCGCGGAGAAAAACGGATGGCTCGATTAGAAGGCTGCTTGGCCTGCAATCGTACAGGTTCATTGGCTGGTTGAAGTCTGCAAATAGAAGGAAAAAGAAAAAGTACAGTTCATTCCGATGAAACAATGCTCAATTGAGCATCTTGCCGCGGATGAGCTGTACTTTTTCATTCTAAAGGATCGGAGAATTATCTTACCCGCTTAATCAGGAACGCGTTGTCGGCTTTGTTAAAGCCGATCTGAGGGTAATAGTCCATGGCGGATGGCGCGGACAGCAGAAGAAGGGCAACCTCTTCGCCTATGTGCTCCCGCAGCCGGTTTACCAGCTCCGTGCCGATGCCCAGCCGTTGATGCGTCTTGCTTACAGCCAGATCGGAGAGATAGCAGCAATAGGAGAAGTCGGTAACCGCCCGGGCAATGCCGACAAGCTCTTCGCCATCCCAAGCCGAGAGAATGAGATCGGCGTTGTCGATCATTTTCTGAATGCGGGCTAGATCATCGACGGGTCGTCTGATGCCGGAGCTTCGGAATACTTCGGCGACTTGCACGGCTGTAACGGGAGCTCCAATGCGGTATTCAACTGGCATGGCGGATACACCTCTTTTTACGATTTGTTTATTAAGAAAAATATAGGGGATTGCTCGTTCTGTCAACGGTCTTTTTCGTCAAGCCTCATTGAACCAGACCTCTTTGATGATCCCGATAAGCCGCTTGCGCGCAGCTGATGGATATGCGGTGTTCCGCCGTTCAAGCAGGCCAATAGGGATTTTATGCTCCTCCCAGTCAACGGCAAGCGGCAATACTCCATCTGGCAGAGGGGTGGAAGCAAGGACAACGCCGATAAACGGCGAACGTGCCGCAAAGCCCGGAATGGCAGAGATCTGGCTGACCGAATGGAGCATCGGCATGCTGTCGAATCTGGCGAGCTGCCTAGATAAGTGCAGATAGTACAGACAGGTTGGCCCGCCAACGACCATCGGATAGGGCAGCAGCTCATGAAAAGGAAGAAGCCCTACGCCGCGCTGGTGAAGAGGATGGTCCTTGGCCGCCGCAAAAACAATCCTCTCCTCATGCAGAGGTTCGAAGCGCAGCCCCGAGAGGTCGGGAGGCTCGCCGCATATCGCAAAGTCCAGCTGTTTATGGCGAAGCTCGCCGGCCACCAGGTCGGTGTTACCAATCACGAAATGGCAGGCGATTTGCGGCTTTTCTTCCCGGAACCGCCATAACGCTTCCGGCATGATCTGCCGGGCAAGCATCTCCAGCAGGCCAATCCGAAGGGTGCCGGTCTCCTCCCGCAGAATCGCTTTTGCTTGATCCGACGCATAATGCCAGTGCTGAATAAGCCGTTCTACCTCCGACGCGTAGATCTGCCCGGCGGGAGTCAGCTCGGCTTCCCAGCCCCGGTCAAACAGCTGGAACCCGAGCTCTTTTTCCAGGCGCTGAATCTGGTTCGTTATGGTGGACTGGGCATAATTCAGCTTGGCTGCCGCCTTCGCGAAGCTGCCTTCCTGCAATATCGTTTGAAAAGCGGTTAGTTCCTTCAGATCCATTTCGAAGCATCTCCATCTACAAATTTGAATGAGTTGTTTGGTTAATTCAATTATATAGATGAAAACATTGGATATACAATAAAGTCATCTCATTCAGGGAGTGATGACAGATGCCTTTTATCCGGGTCAGTTATAGGGAAGATCAATATAAGCAAGAGGAGCTGCCGGCGATCAGCCATGCGATTCATCAGGCGCTAACCGAGCATTTTCGCGTGCCGGCGGATGATTATTTTCAGGTGTTTCATGGCCATAAACCAGGGGAGTTCTACTATGATCCGGCCTATCTGAAGGTCTCACGTACGGACCGGCTGCTCTATATCCAGATTACCTTGAAGTCCGGACGGACGGAGGAACAGAAGAGGAGCTTTTATGCCAGACTTGCAGAACTGTTGCCAGCTTGCGGAGTGAGGGCGGAGGATCTCTTTGTTATGCTTGTTGGCACGGAATTTGAGGACTGGACGTTTGGGAACGGAATAGCCCAGATGCTTGAACGGAAGAGGGAGGAGGTGCAACGCGATGCATAGAAAAATCGATACGGCTCATATCGCGCCTGCCTATGGGGATACCTCGTTTGCCCGTTATACAGAAGATATCCTGTTCGGAGACTTGTGGCGGAGGGAAGAACTTTCGCTGCGCGAGCGGAGTTTGATTACCGTAGCGGCCTTGGTGGCCGGCGGGCATATGGAGCAGCTCCCTTATCATCTGCAGCTTGCCAGGGAGAATGGTTTATCGAAAGAAGAGCTGAATGAAGCGGTCACGCACTTGGCTTTTTATGCGGGATGGCCTAGGGCCGCTTCCGCAATGGAACGTATTCGGAATCAACAGTAATGTAACCGCAGGTTATGGCATCGCAGGATGCTTATCCTGCGGTTTTTCTTGTCTTGACAAGCAAGGATGACCATGAAAATAATAGTAAAAAATGGATAAAATAATTTGGCTATGGAAAGGGGCTGCTGCGATGAATATTACAGCGCTGGAAGGCAAGCGGATTAAGCTGCTTCCCCTAGCGGAGGAGCATGCCGAGCCGTTATTTGCCTGCTCGCGCTCGGACGAATTATGGGAACAGCTGCCCGTCAAAGTCCATACCCTGCAAGAGATGGAGCGTTTTGTACAAACGGCGATACAGGGAAGAAAACGGGGTGAAGAGTATCCGTTCGCGGTCTTTGATAAGCAGCTGAACCGGATTGTCGGGACAACGAGATACCTCCGTATCGCTCCGTCCCACCGCAACCTGAATATCGGCTGGACCTGGTATTCGCCCGAAGTTTGGCGGACAGCCGTTAATACCGAAAGCAAATATTTGCTCCTGAAGCATGCTTTCGAGCAGTGGGAGGCCGTCCGGGTCGAGCTTATCACAACAACCTCGCATCATCGCTCCCAGCGGGCGATACAACGGCTTGGAGCAACACGCGAAGGCGTGCTCCGCAAGAAATATAATGGCATGGATTATGTTATATTTAGCATTATTTCGGAAGAATGGCTTCCGGTGAAGGAACGTTTGGAGAAGCTTTTGGACAGGGAGGTAATGCCGTGAGTTTTGCTCCAAAAAGGGATTTATGGCTGTCGGTTACGATCTGGGTTACGGTAGGCATCCTGGCGTTCTCGGCAATCTCGATGCCCCCAATTGAAGCTGGAATAATCTTGACTACCGAATAGCGAGGCCCCGATGAAGGGGCTTTCTTTTTTTTATTTATATTGTGTATAGTAATGGCGACAGATATTAGGCGGGGGTGTCCGGGTTGTTCCAGTTTAATCGCATGAACACATTGCGGAATCAGATTTTTCTCGGATTCGTGCTCGTTATGCTGCTCGTTCTTGCTTCGGTAGGCTTTTTTACTTACGGACAAGTCTCGGAGCTGCTGCGCAATAATGCCGAAAATCATATTCAACAGACAGCGGTGCAGGCGACCGGCAAGATGGACGTTCTGCTCCATCAGATGGAGACGTTTACGATGCAGGTAGCCACCAACGCATCGATTCAGAGCCTGATGGCCAAGGAAGCGGGCGGCACCAACCTAACTTTCGAGGAGCGTCAGGTGCTTCAGCATGAAATCCGGAAGCAGCAGGCGTATGTAAGCGGCGTACAGTCCATTGAATTGTATTCGAATGGCTTCCGGGTATTGTTCCCGCTGACGGATATCAGCCTGTACAACCGGGTACCCAATGAATGGATCCGGGAGGCGGACCGTGCCGCAGGTCAGCTCGTATGGTTCGGCATCGATAAGAACAATCCGAATCAGATTACGGCGATCCGCCGCGTACGCCTGATTGACCAGTCTTTTTCCAATGCCGGGTATTTATTGGTCCGAATCGACAAAAAATATTTTGAGCTAATCGATGCGAATACATCCTCGGACGGCAAAGAAGAAATGGGGCTGATCGACGGCTCCGGCCAGATTATCGCGGCGAACTTCTCGGCGGACATTCCGCAGGACGTTCTTCAGAAGACGGACGGGAAGACCATCAGCATGCATGGCCGATTGTATATTCCCATTCAGAAGCAGCTTGAGGCAGCGACAGGCTGGAAGGTGTTAATCCTGACGCCGGCCGAATATGCCGCTGAAGGAGTATCGGTTCTGCGTACGGCCATACTCGTATCGGTTATGGTTGGGGTCCTGTTGTTCCTGATCTTAACCTTTATCCTGTCGACCATGATTACGAGCCCGATTCTTAATCTGATCAAGGCGATGAGAGGCGCAAAATACGGTTCGCTGAAGCCTATTCCGGTAACGTCCTCCACGCTGGAGATTAACGAGCTGAACAATACGTACAACCAGATGGTCGCTTATTTGAACGAGCTGATCGAAGTGGTGTACGAGAAGGAGATTATTCAGAGCCGAACGGAGCTGAAGGCGCTGCAGGCGCAGATCAATCCGCATTTTCTTTTCAACACGCTGGAGGCTTTATATTGGGCGCTTGAGGACAAGGATGAAGAAGAGCTGTCCCAGGTCGTCGTGGCGATGTCCGGGCTGTTCCGGTATGTAATTAACCGGGCGGACGATGACGAATGGGTAACGGTAGCCGATGAACTGGAGCATGCGGAGCGTTATCTGAAAATCATGGAGATGCGCTTGATCGACCGGCTGAAGTGGTCGATCGAAGGCGATGAGAGCCTTCGGGGCGTTCCGATTCCGAAGCTGCTGATCCAGCCGCTTGTCGAGAATGCCATCTCTCATGGGGTAGAGCAGCGGATCGGACAAGGCTCGGTTGTGATCGGCATAGAGAAAACCGAACGGCCGGGATATATCCGGATTTCCGTTACGGATAACGGCCCGGGCATGAGCTTCGACAAGGTGCAGTCGCTTTATGCGGCGATGAAGCTGGGACATGTCCATGACGCGAAGGGAAATGGGGTTGGCATCTCCAACGTCGACCGAAGACTCAGGCTTTACTACGGGGAAGAGACGCAAGGCCTGCAGATTCAGAGCGAGCAGGGAGCGGGCACAAGGATGTCCTTTGAAATACCGATTGAACATGGGGGCGAAGCAAATGAAGACGATTCTGATCGTAGACGATGAGCCAAGAACAAGAGAGGGCGTGCGGAAGGTGCTGGAATCGTGGTCGGCAGGCCGCTACGAGATCACAACATCGTCCAGTGCCGTGGAAGCATTGGAATGGCTGGAGGCCAATGAAGCCAATCTGGTTATTACCGATATCCGGATGCCGGAGATTAACGGGTTGGAGCTTGTGGAGAAGCTGAGGGACAGGCAGCATCCGCCAGTCGTCATCGTCATTTCCGGCCATCCGCAGTTCGACTATGCCCATAAGGCTCTGCAATTTGGCGTTATCGAGTATTTGCTCAAGCCGCTGGACAAGAAGAAGCTGGTGGAAGCCGTGGAGCTTGCGTTCCGCAAAGAGGAAGAGCTCAACCGGATTGAACGCATGGAGCGGCTTGTCGATACGAAGCTGCTGGAGACGAGCGAACAGGAGACCCAATACAGCGCGCCGGTGAAGGAAGCGATTCAGTATCTGGACGAGCGTATGCATGAGCCGGTTACGATGCGGGATATTGCCGATCATCTGCATATGAACGCAAGCTATTTCAGCGTCCTGTTCAAGGAGCAGACCGGGCTGACCTTCAGCGATTATTTGACAAGACGACGGGTGCAAAGAGCCAAGGAATTGCTGACCAATACGCGTCTGTCGATCAACGAAATTGCCGAAAAAGCGGGCTATCAGACGGCCAAATATTTCGTCAAAGTGTTCCGTTCGCATGAAGGAGTAAGTCCTGGGCAATATCGGAAAAACGTCTCGCACGCGGAGGAGACAATCCAATAAAAGTAGTATTTTTCCCAACTCGCCATACCTTATGCTGCTGTGAAAGCGCTGTTACAATTTGTTTAGCAACACAAACACATCAGTCAAAAAGGGGTTGTAAACGTGTTCAAAAAATCGAAGTGGATGACACTCGGACTTATTCTCTGTCTCGCCATCGTAACGGCAGCATGCGGCAACAACAGCGGCAGCAGCTCAAATAATGGTAATACGGCTTCTAACGGGGGCTCGTCTGAAAGCGGTTCCGACAAGAAGGTAACGATCAACTTCATGCACCTGTGGCCGGAAGGCGTATCCGCGGGCCAGAACAAAATCGTTAACCAAATCATCAACGATTACCAAAAAGAACACCCTAACGTAACGATTAAGCAAGAGGTACTGGATAACGAGCAATACAAAAACAAATTAAAAGTCCTCTCTGCATCGAATCAGCTTCCTGATGTGGGCGTAACTTGGGCGGCCGGCTTCTTGAAGCCGTACGTAGACGGCAAGCTGTTCACGCCGGTTGACGATCTGCTCAGCGGTGAGCTGAACGGCAAATTCGTAGCGGGTACAACGGAAGCTTACGCGATCGACGGCAAAACGTATGCGCTTCCGCTGGAGTTCAACATCGCTCCAATCTACTACAACAAAGAAATTTTCAAGAAGTACAATCTTGAAGTTCCAACGACATACGAGCAATTCAAGCAAGTCGTGAAAACGCTGTCCGATAACGGCGTAGCTCCAATCGCGCTTGGCAACAAAGACCGCTGGACGGGTTCCCTGTGGTACATGTACCTGGCTGACCGTATTGCGGGTCAAGAAACGGTAGCTAACGCTATTAAAGGCACGGCGAAATTTACGGATCCGGGCTTGCAGCAAGCCGCTTCCGAAGTGCAATCCCTGGTTGACGCAAACGCATTCGTCAAAGGCTTTAACGGCCTGTCGAACGAAGAAGCGAAATCCGAATTCCTGAACGGCAATGCCGCAATGTACCTGATGGGTACTTGGGAGCTGCCGAACTTCACCACCAACGAAGACATTCCGCAATCGTTCCGCGACAGCGTTGGATTCTTTAAATTCCCGACGGTTGAAGGCGGCAAAGGCAACGCGGACAGCTGGGTTGGCGGTCCTGGCGTAGGCTTGTTCGTAGGGGAAAACTCCAAAGTAAAAGAAGAAGCGAAAGCATTTGTGCAATACTTCGTAACGAAGTGGGGCGAGCAATCGGTAACCGGCGCAGGCGTTATTCCGGCTACGAAGATCGATACTTCCTCGATCCAGCTGCCGCAGCTGTACATCGATCTGTTCAACGAACTGAACAAAGCAAGCAGCATTACCTTGTTCGCGGACGTTCAATTGCCGGCTAACGCGGCTGAGACTCATCTGAACATGATCCAATCGCTCTTCGGCAAAGCCGTTAACCCAGAGAAATTTGCATCCGAGCAAGATGCGGCCATCGCGAAAGGCAACTAGTTCAGACATCCAAAAATAAAGAGAGGCCTATCCGGACGAACGGGTTCGGAAATACCGGGTAGGCGGCTCTCCTTATTTTTGACAGAGAAAGGAGTCGGCCAAATTGGATAAGGTGCTATCTAACAAGAAAGTCATCGCTTTATACGTTCTGCCATCCCTTCTGCTCATTCTGGCCGTCGTGTATATCCCAATCGTTCTGACGGGCTACTATGGATTGAACGAATGGAATGGCATTGGCGCAATGAAGTGGGTGGGCCTCGACAATTACGCAACGCTGGTTAAGGATCATGCTTTCTGGAGCAGTGCGGGACATTCGCTTCTGCTAGCCGTATTTTCGATGTTGAGTCTTATCGTTTATCTCGTCGTAGCCATGGTGCTTGCGGCAAAAATCAAAGGAGCAAACCTGTTCCGCAAAATTTACTTAATCCCGATGCTGCTGTCCTCGGTGGCCATCGCTCAGCTGTGGCTCAAAATCTATCATCCTACTAACGGCATTATGAATAGCTTGCTGGAATCCCTTGGCGTTGCAAATCCTCCCGCTTGGCTGGCAGAGACGGATCTTGTTTTGTTCGCTTTGTTTATTCCGATTCTGTGGCAATACGCGGGCTTCTATATTCTGATCTACTATGCGGCATTGAAGAACATCCCTTCTTCCTTGGAAGAAGCGGCTAAGATTGACGGGGCGAATTCGTTCCAAATCGCTTGGAGAATCAAATTCCCTCTTGTTATGGAAGTTGTGAAAGTAACGGTTGTCCTGGCGGTTGTAGGTTCCCTGAAATACTTCGACTTGATCTATGTCATGACGGACGGCGGGCCGAACGGCTCCAGTGAGGTAATGGCGTCGTACATGTACCATAAAGCTTTTAAAGCTTACGACTTCGGTTACGGCAGCGCGGTTGGCTTCTTCCTGCTTATTATCTGTCTGGTAGCAACATGGATCATCCGCAAGGCAACAGCCAGCAAAGACACGATCCAGTATTCCTAAGTAAAATAAATTCTTTAAGCTCATGCTTACGAGGTAAGAATCATCACAAGCAGCCTTACTTAGGCTGCTGGGGGTGATCATTCTTTAAGCTAATGCTTACGAGGTAAGAATCATCACAAACAGCCCTATAAAGGCTGTTTGGGTGATAATTCTTTTCGGGAGGTACGCTTCATGTCATCGACAACTATGAAACTGGGCGGAGAAGCGAAATCCGGTTCGAGAATAGGAATGAAGGTCGGCTACGCTGTACTGTACATTGTTCTCATCGCCGTAGCGGTGTTCCAGGTTTACCCGCTCATCTGGCTTTTGTTCTTCTCTTTGAAAAACAACCAGGAAGTTTTTAATCTATCGCCGTTTGCTTTGCCGTCGCCTCCGCATTGGAATAACTACAGCAAAGTGTGGAATGCGGGCAATATCGATACGTATTTCCTGAACAGCGTATGGATTACGGTAGCGGCAACGGCCGCGACGATTGTGCTTGGCAGCCTGGTGACGTTTGCGATTACCCGCATGAAATGGAAGCTCAGCTCGCTTGTCCTAGGCCTCTTTATGGTCGCGATGATGATTCCGGTTCACTCGACGCTGATTCCGCTGTTCAGCATGTTCAACAAGGCGCATCTGATTGATAATCCTTTGTCACTCATTCTGTCTTATGTCGCGTTTAACATGCCGATCACGATTATGATTCTGCTTGGCTTTTATGTCGCTCTGCCGAAGGAAGTCGAGGAGGCGGCCATCATTGACGGGGCCAGCATTCATAAGGTATTCTTCAGCATCGTGTTCCCGATGACCAGCTCCGTGCTGGCTACAACGGGCATTATCAACATGATCTATAACTGGAACGAATTTATATTCGTCAACACGTTTATCAGCTCGGACAAGTTCAAAACGCTGACCGTTGGCGTTCAGAACTTTATCGGCCAATACACCACCGACTGGGGCGCAATCGGCGCCACGCTGATGATCAGCATCCTGCCTATCCTTATCACGTTCCTGTTCCTCAGCGACCGGATCGTAGAAGGGATCGCGGCCGGCTCGGTTAAAGGGTAATTAAATAATTCAAACGAGGCTGTGCCATCGTCATTTTTAATGACCTTGGTACAGCCTCAATACGTTGGAATTACTCCAATGAAATCAGGGGGAAAGGAAGAACACGGAGGCTGCGTTGGATTCGCTCCAGTATACAGGGCCGAGTAATCGGTCAAAAATAGCCCGATACGCTGTACGAAATCTAACGCAGCCCTACTGTTATCCTATCGCTTCGACTGGCTCTCGAAACGCACCGTCCTAGTTCAGCCGTATAGCTTGCTTCCGGATATTTTGAACGAATCCGCCTGTTCCTTCATTCCGGCCTCGAAAGCCTCTTCGTTATTCAGTCCTCGCGCTTCTGCGTATTCCCGAATGTCCTGCGTTATCCGCATGCTGCAGAACTTTGGTCCGCACATCGAGCAGAAGTGAGCCGTTTTCGCCGCCTCGGCGGGCAGCGTCTCGTCATGGTAGGCGATCGCTCGTTCAGGATCAAGGGACAAATGGAACTGGTCTCGCCATCGGAA
Organism: Paenibacillus sp. ATY16; assembly: GCF_003399985.2. NCBI lineage: Bacteria > Bacillati > Bacillota > Bacilli > Caryophanales > Paenibacillaceae > Paenibacillus > Paenibacillus sp. ATY16. The sequence continues at coordinate 54,597 of NZ_NMOK02000014.1, forward strand.
TTCGAACCTTGCCTTCGACAAGGCGTCGTCCCGGAGTTTCGCCATGGGATGTCCTTTGGCAAGGTCGGCGGCGTGCGCTGCTATTTTGTAGGCGATGACACCGTCTTTAACGTCTTCTTTATTTGGAAGGCCTAGATGCTCTTTAGGCGTTACATAGCATAACATCGCCGTTCCGAACCAACCGATCATCGCTGCTCCTATCGCCGATGTGATATGGTCGTAACCCGGTGCAATGTCCGTGGTAAGCGGCCCTAGGGTATAAAACGGCGCTTCCTTGCAGATCTCCATTTGAAGGTCGACGTTTTCTTTGATCAGATGCATGGGGACATGGCCCGGCCCTTCAATCATGACCTGGACATCATGCTTCCAAGCGATATCCGTCAACTCTCCAAGTGTCCTCAGCTCCGCAAACTGAGCTTCATCGTTGGCGTCTGCAATGGAGCCTGGACGCAGGCCGTCTCCAAGCGAAAACGACACGTCGTAGGCTTTCATAATCTCGCATATTTCTTCAAAATGGGTGTAGAGGAAGTTTTCCTTATGGTGAGCAAGACACCAGGCAGCCATGATGGAGCCGCCTCTGGAAACGATGCCAGTTACGCGTTTGGCCGTAAGCGGGATGTAACGCAGCAGCACGCCGGCATGAATAGTGAAATAATCGACGCCTTGTTCAGCCTGTTCGATTAACGTATCGCGAAACACTTCCCAGCTCAGGTCCTCCGCTTTTCCGTTCACTTTTTCAAGCGCCTGGTAGATCGGAACGGTACCAACGGGAACGGGGGAGTTACGGATAATCCATTCGCGTGTGGTATGGATGTTTTTGCCCGTGGACAAGTCCATGATCGTATCCGCTCCCCAGCGGGTTGCCCACGTCATTTTCTCGACTTCCTCTTCGATAGAGGAGGCAACGGCCGAATTGCCGATGTTCGCGTTAATCTTTACATGGAAACGGCTCCCGATAATCATCGGTTCGAGTTCGGGATGGTTGATGTTTGCCGGTATAACCGCACGCCCGCGGGCCACCTCCGAACGGACCAGCTCCGGATCGACCCCTTCACGGATCGCGATAAACTCCATTTCCGGAGTAACGATGCCTTTGCGGGCATAGTGAAGCTGCGTGACGTTTCTTCCCGGCTTTGCCCGTAGAGGCCGGAGATTCAGGCCCGAGAAAATTTCCGCGCCATTCTTCTTTGCACGTTCCTCGTTTGAAAATCCGTTATCTTCCGGCTTAATTACCCGGCCGTCGTAAGCTTCGGCGTGACCGCGATCGCTGATCCACTTGCTGCGCAAGATAGGGAGACCTTTGCGTACATCGGCCTCGTAGGACTCATCCGTGTACGGGCCGCTTGAGTCATACACCCGTACGGGCTCGTTTGGCTGCGGCAGTCCGTCTTTTCCCCGACTTTCGGATAATACGATTTCGCGCATGGGAACACGAATATCTTCCCTCGATCCTCTCACATACGTTTTGCGGCTGCCAGGCAGCGGCGTCGATAAAATCGGCATTAAAAAACCTCCTAAGAGCATTCGATAGGTTCGGAATGTCCGCTAGGAGGCCGTTGTTTAGGGTAATGAGACTATACGCGGCATAGCTTCAGCAGCCCGTTAATTAGACACGGGCGAATAGGCAGAGCTGACCCCGGAAGGGCAAAGCCCGCAACCCCGGGTCGCTCCCCAAAGGCAGCTTTCGATGCGGCCGGACGATTCGCCGGCAACAAAAAAAGCCGCCCCGTCGGGAGCGGCTTGAGGTGTCGAAATCCGTGCAAATCGAAACGGACGAATGACAATAGCATCCGTTTCTATCGCATATGGCTGACGCGCACAAGACCACTTTCCTACGCTGGCATAACCCAGATCAGGTTCAAAGGGACCAAGGCTAAGCCTTATCTCAGCCCTTGCGGGCGCCCCTAGTGGAATTCCTTGTCAAAAGAGTACACTCGAAAAAGGAAGCTGTCAAGCTGCCGTTCAAGCGGAATCTTTCATTTTAGGGCTGATAGGCAGGATGATTTGACCGTTTATTGAATAGTAATATACAATCTCTTACTTTATCAGGGGAGGTTGGATGAATTGGACAATCAGCCATGCAAGCATGCGGTCAGAAACCCTTCGGGCCTGAAGAACATTTTTGCGATGACGGTTCTGTGTTCACTCTTTCTTGTTAGTACGCTGCGGGGAAAAGACGATGATGCGGTCCTGTACGTTTCGGCCATAGCGGTTTTTTGCTTCTGCGCTGCCTTATTGCTCTGGTCCCTGTACCGGGCATTACAGAAACCGATTGATCTCTGCCTGCAGGGGGATGCGCTTTTGCTTAACGGAGCTGCGATTACGCCTGAGCAGATTAAGGTCATCATGATCAGGCGGGACTCGGTTCATCCGATTATCGGGATTAAGCCTTATGGCGCGAGAGTTGTTCCTGTTCGTATGTGCTTCAGATATGTGAACGAAGAGGAACAAGGCTTCGCGAATATCGCCGACTGGGCGAAGCGGAATGACGTAAACGTCGATTACGGTTTGTTTTTTAGATGGATATAGAGAGGTAAATGAAATGAGAAAATTAACTGGTATCTTGTTGATTGCGCTTGTCCTAATGCTGTCTGGTTGCTCGGGCAAGGGAGCCTTAAATGCCGATGGCGTGAGCAAAGCTCTTCAGAAGCAAGGCCTTGAAGTACGCGAGTTATCGTCCGATGAGGTTAAACAGCTGGCATCCACTCCGGTTAATATCAACGGAGTTGAACCCGTAACCTTTGAATTAACGCTGCCTGCTGCAGATATGGCCCATCGCGAGTTTGTGTTTGTCTATGTATTTACTTCGGAGAAGGAACGTATTCGTGTGGAGAGTTTAGACGGAATGCCTACTCCGATCAAGATGAATGATTTGTACCCGAATGTCATACGCAAGAAGAATCTGATCGTTAACTATTGGTCTTACAACAAGGATAATCCGCTGTTAATCAAGCAGATTAGCAGAGCGATCGATAAGCTGTAGCTAATATATCTCCTATTTGAAGGAGGATGGACATGAGTGTTCGCAAGATGAAAGCGCTGGTCTATAAGGCCTACGGTTCTCCGGAGGTTCTCGAGCTCAAAGAAGTGGATGTCCCCGTGCCGAAAGAGCATGAAGTGCTGATCGAGGTTCATGCCGCTTCGGTCAATTCATGGGATTGGGATCTGCTACGCGGCAAACCGTACATAACCCGCATTGGCGGATTCCGCAAGCCGCGGTATCCGATTCTTGGCGCGGATATTGCCGGGAAAATAATTGCCGTTGGCGCCTCCGCCACGCGGTTCCGTCCCGGTGATGAGGTGTTCGGCGATCTGTCCGGCTGCGGCTGGGGCGGATTTGCCGAATACGCATGCGCGGGCGAGGAGGCATTAACTCCAATGCCGAAGAGGCTGAGCTTCGAGCAAGCGGCAGCGATTCCGCAAGCCGCCGTGCTTGCCCTGCAGGGAATGCGCGATAAAGGGAATTTGCAGAAGGGCCAGAAAGTGCTCATCAATGGGGCAGGGGGCGGTGTAGGTACGTTTGCCATCCAATATGCCAAGCTGCACGAGGCGGAGGTAACCGCCGTTGACCGTGCGGGCAAGAGGGACATGCTGCTGTCCCTTGGAGCGGACCATGTGCTGGATTACAAGAAAGAGGACTTTACCGCAAATGGACGGCAATACGATCTTATCCTGGATGTAGTGGGAACCCGTTCCGTCTTCGAGGTGAAGCGCGCGCTTAAGAAAGGCGGTACATACGTTATGATAGGCGGCTTAATGCCTCGTCTTCTCCAGACGCTGCTCGCCGCGCCGCTGATCCGCAGGTTTGAGAAGAAGAACATGACTATTCTGGTTCATAAGCCTAATCATGCGGATCAGCAGGTATGGAAGTCGCTTGCTGAAGCGGGCCGTATTGCTCCCGTCATTCACCGGCTGTATGGCTTGCAGGATGCCGCCGAAGCTCTCCGGTACTTCGGGGAAGGGGAATTTAAAGGGAAAGTCGTTGTCCGCATAAAAAGCGAAAACCCCATGCCATAAAGGCATGGGGTTTCTTGCCGATCTTTTTATCCCATTATTTCGCGACGGTAACGGTAATCGTATCGCTCGCGGTAACGCCTGCCGCATTCACAAGCTCGCAGCGGTATTCGTAGGCGCCGGGCGTTTTGCCCGAAATGGCGGTTACGGCGGTTTGCGCCGCGGGAGTAGCATCCTTCAGCGATTGCGTATCGATGAGTATTCCGTTTTCGTATAAGCGGTATTCGGTAGCATTCGTGCCCCACCACAGATTCATCGTTACTTTGTAGCTTCCGTCTTGATCCCAGTTGTCATGGGACAGGACGGCTTTGCCCGGGGAAGCGTCGGTTACTTTAACGACCAGCGTACTGCTGGATGTTTTGCCATACGCATTAATCAATTCCGCGGTATACGTGTAGGTTCCGTTAGCTTTGCCCGTAATTTGTGTCTGTACGGACTGGACGGAAGGAGAAGCGTCCTTCAATTCGACGGTATCGATCAGGACGCCATTCTCGTACAGCCGGTATTCGGAACCGTTATTGCCCCACCACAGGTTCATCGTTACCGTATAGCTTCCGTCTTGAAGGCCGTTATCCCAGCCGTTGTTATGGGATAAGACCGGCGTTCCCGGAGCACCGTCGGCAAGCGGCTTGCCTGTCACTTTGAACGTGTAGCTTGCAGTGGACGTATTGCCTGCTTTGTCGGTTACCGTATATTGTACCGTGTGGCTTCCGATACCAAGCTTGGAAGCTTCGATCGAATAACCGTCTGCAATCGCGCTATTGTCCAAGAGCAGCTGCTCCGAAGCAACGCCGGATAGCGTATCGCTGCTTGCAAGGTCATAGACAAGGGTCGCCGTCTCAAGAACGTCCGCCACTTGTCCGCCGGATTGCGTTAATACCGCTGCCGGAGCGGTCTTGTCCAATCGAACATGAACCGAAGACACGCTGCTTTTGTTGCCTGATGCATCCACCGCATAATAAGAGAATGTATGATTGCCTTCTGAGGCTACGTTAACGGGCGAAGTATAATCCGAAAAGCTGTTATCGTTTAACGCGTAAAACGTATCTACTTTACCTTCCGAATTGTCTGCAGCGGTTACGGTCACTTGAACATCCTGATTAAACCAGCCTTCCGCATTAGGGGAAGCGGACAGCATAGCTTCAGCGGTTGGCGGCTCGTTATCCGCCGGTTGTACAATCGTGAAATCCGCGAGGCTGCGCGGCTTGAGCTGGTATAAGTCTTTGAAAATAGCGGACACGCCGGTGATCGTTACCTTTTGACCAACGGTATAAGGGAAGCTGCTTTGCGTAAGGCCGGTACGTCCGTCAACACGGATATGATTAACCGTACCATTATCGCCGACAGCGTCAAACTCGAAGGAGCCGGATGGCGTGGCGGAGATGATGTTGGCAATCGTAACGTCCTTCAGCTGCAGCAGCTGGCCTTGATTGGAGCTGTCCACTGCGGTTGCCGGGCTTGGAGCCGGCAAAGCTGCTGTCCCCGTTTTTTCGATGGCGACAATATCTCCAAGCTCAAGCTCGGTATTGTAGAGTGAGGTAGTTGCCGTTACTTTGACAAGATCGCCCGCATGATACCCGGCTGCATTCTGGTAGACGTAAATACCGCCCGTCTGGTCCTGCAGGTAGAAGGCTTGTCCGCCGAAAATACCGGGCTCCGTCGTCACTACGCCTTCAACCGTAACGGTAGCGCCGACGGTTTTGGCACGGGATTCCGCGATCGTGATTTTGGCGGGAATTCCGCCTTCATCGCCCGGGAGAGGCTCAGCGGTTACGTTGCCAAGCGTAACGCCTTCTGTCAGCAGGTTCGTGCTGTTTTGTCTAAGGCGAAGATTAGCCGCTCCGGTGGAACCGGCCTTTAAGCGAATCGTTAAATCCTTATAAGCATGCCCTGTGGCATCGGCCGTAACATTAAAATTCGCGCTGTAGCCGTAAGCCGTTGGCCAAGTTCCGTCCGCATTTTGCACCTGAGCGATTTGGGTGCCGCCGCTCGTTAAGTAAACGCCAATCTGATAATTGCTTACAGTCGAATTAGGAGCCAGGTTGTTAAATACGACGCGAACCGGGAACGGCGTTCCGCTGTTAGGCAGCGTTGCCTGATGCACAAAGCTGTATGCCGGGTTGGAGACAGCCGTTGTGCCACCGAAAGAACCGGCCTTGAATGTCGAACGGTCATACCATTTGTAGCCTGCATTTGGAGCTGACCATGGTTCAGGCTGCGGTTCCGTAGACAAGGCTGGAGTCTCGAAAGGAAGAAGAGCGGTAGGCTGGTCGAGCTGCAAGCCGTTTACTTGGCTCAGGCTTGTATAGCTTTCTTTCGTCGACAGCCAGTCGATAAGGTTAACGAGCAAGACGCCGTCATTCACTTCTTTGAAGCCGTCGTAAGTGGTTTTCTTCGCGCCCGTATCTTCGCGCAAATATTTAGGCGATACGTCCTCAACCGGGGAGGAGTCTCCGATAAAAGCCGCTTTCCCGCCGCCAAGCTTGGATACGGCTACATAAGGACCTTCCGCTGCGCCGCCGCCGTTGTATACCCCTTGGTCAACCGCGCTTGCCCAAGCTTCGTTTGTTTGAGGCAGATACACAATGCCTTTTGCTTTCGTCGGATCAATAATGGCAAGCGTCGAGCCGGCATGCATGGCTACGGCCGATACGCCCTCCGTAATGCCAAACGCCTGATTTGGAGCCACAATGTTGGTTGCGTTAATGTCGCCAAGCGCATTGTAACGGAAGCGGATGCCGAAGTTATCGGCCAGCCAGTCCGAGCTTGCGACATTTTGCATCGCATAGGAACTGGCTTCTTCCGCGCTCATGCCTTGAGCCGGATTCGCCCATGCGCCGCGGCGGTAACCGTTGATGGACTCCGAACCGTCCCAGCGGTTTTTATTCCGGTCTGCGTTGTAATGGTCGCCGATGAAGAAGATGCTGCCGCCGCCTTCGACATATTGCTCCATTGCCGCTTGCTCCGAGGTTTTGAACGGAATATTAGGTTCTGCAATAACGAATACGTCATAGCCTTTCAAATCGTCATACGTAAACGCGGTAGACTTGCGAAGCTCTTGGACATAGTAGCCATTGTTGGCAAGCCCGTTGGCGAAATCCGAGAATCCGCCGTCGATCACCCAGTCCGCAGCTCCCGCTGTCTGCGCGTGCGTGTTATCGAACAACACCTTTTTACCCGCATTCTCGTTGACGACCTTAGCGTTGATGTAAGGGGCAGGATCCGATGGTCCCTCCGCATGAGCGTTATTGCTTGTCCATTGATACTGAACCGGCACAACCAGCAGCATCATCAGCAATAACTTTAGCCATTTGTGTCTCAATTGAAGTAATCTCTCCACAACCATTCCTCCCAACAGCTATTTGTGTCTTTCTGGCGTTTAGTTTACCACGTTATTCCAGATTTGTGTGATAGGGTATTGTAAAAGAGGGGATCGCATGGACTGGGACAGCCATTAACGTATACTTGAAGAAAGGTTGAAAGGAGGAATACAACATGCGTGTCGACGGCAAAACCTTGACGCTCAGAACCATTGAACGGGAAGATATGTACCGGCTGTGGCAATTAAAATACGGGGAAGAGAATCCGGAGTGGAAAAAATGGGATGCCCCTTATTTCCCTCATAACCGAATAGATTTCGAAACCTTCCAAACCCAAACGGAGGTCCGGCTGTCCGCCGATGACGTTCCTTCCATGCTCATTATGGAATCGGAGGGACAGATTATCGGGGTCGTATCCTACTATTGGGAGGATAGGCCTTCGCTGTGGCTTGAGCTTGGCATTACGATCTACAGCCCGAAGCATTGGAGCGGGGGTTACGGAACGGAGGCTTTGACGTTATGGATCAACTATCTGTTCGGGGCAATGCCGCTCGTGCGAGTCGGGCTCACCACCTGGTCGGGCAATAACCGAATGATCCGCTGCGCCGAGAAGCTTGGAATGACGATGGAAGCAAGAATCCGCAAGGTACGCTTATATAATGGCGAGTACTACGATTCCATTCGGATGGGGATTTTGCGCGAGGAATGGGAAGGGCGATAACATTCGGTCGCTTGACCAGTGGATAGCAAGAACGCATTCAACTCCTTATTTTGGGAATAAATAGAAGTATCCCATCAATGAGGTGTTTGCTATTGAGAAAGCGGATATGGACAATCGTGATAATCCTTGGATTTACGTCGTTAGCCGGAACGCCTGCTTTTGCCAAAGAGAATGACCCTGCAACCGAATTCGCCAATGCCATTACGCGTAATGACTATAAAAAAGCGCAAAGCTTTATCGATCAAGATTACGTGCGCATTCCCGAAATACCGGAGCATGTTTCCGCTCAAAGCTATAAGCTTGCGCCTTCGCCAATAAACGGAGAACAGGTCCTTATGGTGAGCTTCTATGACGAGAAACGAAAAACCGAACGACTGGCTTATATTTGGGAATTGTCCGTTAACTACGGCCGTATCACCCAGATTCACGTATTATATGAGGGCTTCAACCCGCTGGCAGACGAGGCGCGCTTAATAAGAGAATATCAAACCAAATTCAAGCGCCGTCTTTTAACCCTAACCGAGCTGCCTTTCAGGAAAGTTACTGAATTTCATGGCTTTATCGAGGATGACAGCTCGATTGAGCTTTTGTATCGGAGCGATGAAATAAACGGTTTTCTCAAGGTTAAAGCAGCTCCTGTAACCGTAGATTTGGATCGGTTCAAATTTGATAACGATGATGTATATTACACGCTGAAAGATGGAACCAAGGCGCTCTATCGAGTAAATAATAACTTAGCCTATGAGTTGAGGTTTCACAAGAACGGGATGCAGTATATGCTCGCAATCGGTAACAAGAAATATTTAAAGGTCAAATACAAACCGGAAACCTTGCTGAAAATCGCGAATTCCATGGTATAAGCAAAGGCTGTCTCCCGTTAGAGGGGACAGCCTTTTTGTTTTCGTTTCTTATTGTGTTGAAAGGAGGATATAGTTTGCTTATAACGTATTTTTCTAGAAATACTATAAAACTTAACGTTGAAAGCAGGGGCAGTAATGAAGAATAGACTACTGGCTTTTTTTATTGATTATATTTTGGTTCTGTTTATTTTTGTTCCAATTAGTATCCTAATCAATATCAATTCGACTGAAGAAAACTCTAATCGGCCATTTGAAATATTTCATCCGCTTCTGTTCCTAGTGCTGTTTGTTATCTCTAATAGAGATCTTATAGGCGGCAGAAGCATCGGCAAAAGAATAGTAGGGTTAGGTGTAAGGGATTATTCTAATCCTCATAACACGCCAGGGAAATGGAGGCTTTTTCTCCGGAATATATCTCTGATTGTGTGGCCGGTGGAACTCTTCCTATTGCTGATTAAGGGGAGAAGGCTGGGCGATTTGATCATGAGAACTAAGGTAATTGAACTCAATAAAAATCAATCGGAAAAAGGAAATGCGCTACCTGAATGAGCCGGTCTACGCATCGCTCCTTGCTTCGCCCCGAAGCAGCCGCCGAGCATATTCCTTCGGCGTGCAGCCGTTATAACGTTTGAACAGCTCGTAGAAATGCGCCATATTTTCGATGCCGACGCTTGCGGCGATGGAGGAGACGCTGGCGGGCTCCGCGACAAGCCTATGCGCGGCTTTAAGTATGCGCTGGCGGTTTACGTAATCGACGAACGAAACACCAACCGCTTTTTTGAAATATTTGGAGAAATAACTGTAATTCATCCGGGCGATCCGGCTTACCTCGTCCATGTCGATGCGCTCGTTCAAATGGCGGCTTACATAGTCGAGGACGGGGCGCATGACAGTGTCGTCCACGAATTCGTAGCTCTGCAGCAGCCCGCGGCTGTCGTGGCGGAGCAGCGTCAGCAGCAAATGCTTGATATGCATGCTTGCGGCGATTTCGTATCCCTTCCGCTTGCCGATCATTTCCTCGTGTATGCCCGTCAGGATGCCGGCCATCTCCAGCCTGGCTGCGGCGTTTTCCCGAAAGATATAGTTCAGCTCCTCGAGCGGGCGAACGAGCTCAGAGAAGTGCCGGTAATACATCATCATCGCCGGGTCGAAATAACGCTGCAGATCGACATGCAGCACGATATAGATCAGAGGCCCGTCCGACGTCTTTTGGCTGAGATGGAGCTGGGAGGAGCCGACGATGGCGACATCCCCCGCGTCAAGCGCATAGCAATGGCCGGGCGTATGGAGATTCATGGACCCATTCTGCACCAGAATGAGCTCGACCTCCTTGTGATAATGCCAGCGCCTGTTCGACGGACCGGGCTTCGACTCGTCCGTGAACTGCCACGCTTTGATGCAGAGATGCTGGTTCTGGTAATGGATCGGCTCTTGAAATTGTTCCTGAACGTTTTCCGGAGCATGTACCTGAACGTCTTTCACCGGTTGATCGCCCTCTTTGCGCCATAGTCAATTTGGATACAAAAGGCCCAAATATCGTAATTGTGGCCTGCAAACCCTCGTACTAAGATCATTCATGTGAAGTATACCATAAAAGAAGGAGAGTGTCCGAGATGAGAGTAGCGGTGTTAGGCTGCGGCGGCATGGGGCATGTGCATGCGCAAAGCTTCGCCGGAATGGCGGATGCGGAGTTAGTCGGCGTATGCGATATCGATGCGGAACTGGCCGGCGAGCTGGCCAGCAAGACGGGAACGCGGGCCTTCTGCTCTTTCGCCGATATGCTGGAAGAGACGGATTCGCAGGTCATCAGCATCGCGCTGCCGAGCTATTTGCACAAGCAAGCTGTACTGGAGGCGGCGGAAGCCGGCAAGCATGTTATTTGCGAGAAGCCGGTCGCGCTGTCGCTGGAGGATACAGACGAGATCATCGAGGCATGCCGCCGCAACGGCGTTCGGCTGTTTGTTGGACATGTCGTCCGGTTTTTTCCTGAATACGAGCAGGTACGCAGGCAGATTGAAGAAGGGAGAATCGGCGAACCCGGCGTAGCCCATACGAAGCGGGTCGGCGGCCATCCCGGAATCGCGAGAGGCTGGTTTAAGGACCTTGCGAAAAGCGGCGGCGTTATCGTCGACATGATGATCCATGACATCGATTTTATGAGGTGGATTTGGGGGGAGGTCAAATCGGTCTACGCCATGAACGCCTGCAAGGACGACTCGGATTACGCACTGGTGACGCTGGAATTCGCAAACGGGGCTGCAGCCAACCTGGAAGCGCATTGGGGCGACCCCGGTCCGTTCCGGTATGCGGCCGAAATTTCCGGCTCCGCGGGACTGATCCGGCTGGACAGCGAGGCCTCCGCCTCGCTGCATGTCCGCACCCGCGCCCAAGCCGAAAGGGATGGGCGGTTCGCCGAAATTCCGCAAAGCCCGGGCGTTCTGAGTCCATACGACCGGGAGCTGGCGCATTTTCTGGCGTGCGTGCGGGACGGCGCGGAGCCGCTTGTTACGGCGGAGGATGCGCGGGAGGCGCTCCGCATTGCGCTGGCCGCGCTGGAATCGATACAGACGGGAAAAGTCGTTTTATTATAATCGCAAGGAGGAGTAAACGGTGAAAAAACTGAAAGTAGGTCTGATCAGCTTCGCGCACGGCCATGCATACAGCTATTTGGCAAGTCTGGCTGCTATGCCGGAGGTCGAGATCGCCGGCATCGCCGACGAATCGCAGAGCCGCGTAGCCTCGATCGTCGAACGCACCGGCCTGCCTTACTATGCCGACTATCGGGAGCTGCTCGCTACCGACGCCGATGCCATCGTCATCTGCTCGGAGAATGTCCATCATGCCAGGCATGCGATCGCGGCGGCAGAGGCGCGGAAGCATGTGCTGTGCGAGAAGCCGCTTGGCATCTCCGTCAGCGAAATGGAACGGATGATCGCCGCCGCACGGGATAACGGCGTCCAGCTGATGACCGCTTTTCCGTGCCGCTATCTGCCGGCCGTTACCGGCGCCAAAGCCGCGATCGAGCGCGGCGATATCGGCGACATCGTCGCCGTCAAAGGAACCAATCACGGGACGAATCCCGGCGGCTGGTTTACCGACAGGGCGCTGTCGGGCGGCGGCGCCTTGCTGGACCATACGGTCCATGTGATGGATCTGCTGAACTGGATGATCGGCTCCGAGGTGAAGGAGGTTTACGGATACGCGGCATCGCGGTTCGGCGAAACGAAAATCGACGACGCGGGCCTCGTTCACGTGAAGTTCGCCGGAGGCGCCTTCGCCGTCATCGATACAAGCTGGTCCCGCCCGAAATCGTTCCCGACCTGGGGCGACGTAACGATGGAAATCATCGGCACGAAAGGCAGCATCTCTGTCGACGGCTTCGCCCAGAAGAATGAGGTGTACAGCGATCTTGACGGCAAAGGCAGCTGGAGCTATTGGGGCGACGACATGGATCGGCTGATGATCGAGTCGTTCGTAGGGTCGCTGCTGGAGGGGCGGTCGGTACCTATTACCGGCGAAGACGGTTTGCGGTCCGCCGCCGTGGCACTGGCCGCCTACGAGTCCGCGAAGCTGGGACAGCCGGTCGCGCTTTAAATGCAATAGATAGGCCGATGGAACCGAAAGGCGTCCGTCGGCTTTTTGCCATCTTCCGAGTCGATAATTGACGCCCGTAAGCAGATGGCGAAGCAAGGCAAATAACAAGGCTTTTGCAAGGGAGGGGCTTCCGCGTGTCATCCGGCGGAGCTTCTTTCTTTTTTTTCGGAGGCCGCGCCTGTGGTTATAGCCCGGACAGGCGGGTTTGGATCCAGGCGATCAGGTGGTTCGTTGTCCGCTCCCGCAATCGATATTGAACGGGATAGTTAATCATTGTAAAGTATATTAAGCGCTTAACTTATTATTTGAGGATGGTGTTGATCATTTCAGAGAATCCGGTTGTTATCCGCTTGACTGATTATGGAGCGGTTCCCGATTCGGGGGCGGACGCTCAGCCGGCCATGCGCCGGGCCATTGAAGCCGCATCGCGCGTTCAGGGACCCGTCCTGCTGGATATTCCGCGGGGACGCTACGATTTCCATCCGGACGAGGCGGTCCGGGCGCCTTATTATATTTCGAATACGGCCAGCGAGTCGGAGAATCCCGACGTGACGAAGACGATCGGCATTTTGCTCAAAGGGTTGAAGGATTTGACGCTCGAGGGTAACGGCACGCTGCTTGTCTTCCACGGCAAGATGACAATGCTGGCGATTGACGGCTGCGAAGGCATACGGATCCGCAATCTGCATGCCGATTACGAATGGCCTACGGTGACGGAAATGACCATCACCGCCGTGGGAAGCGATTATTTCGACGCGGAGGTTCATCCTGACAGCCGTTATGAGATCGAGGAGGGCCGACTGGTCTGGATTGGAGAGGGCTGGCGGTTCACGAAAGGGCCGATGCAGGAATACGACCCCATCCGTGATACGACCTGGAGGATCGACAATGTAGTTGAACGGGCATCCAAGGTGGAGGAGCTGGCGCCGAACCGGCTGAGGCTTTTTGTTGAGGATGGAAGCGGAGTATCCGGCCTGACCGCAGGCCGGGTATTACAGATGCGCGACGGCATCCGCGACCAGGTCGGAGCATTTATCCATCGGAGCCGCGATGTATCTTGGAGCGGAGTTGGCATGCATTTCATGCATGGCCTTGGCATTGTCGGCCAGTTCAGCGAGAATCTAAGCTTCAAGCAGATGGATTTCTCTCCCCGCGCGGAAACGGGCAGGACGGTGACCGCGTTCGCCGATTTTATCCATCTGTCGGGATGCCGTGGGAAGGTGGAGATTGCGGACAGCCGGTTCATTGGCGGTCATGACGACCCAATCAACGCGCATGGCACCCATCTCCCGATTGTTGGCACGCCGGCGCCGGATCAACTGGTGCTGCGCTTCATGCACCATCAAACCTACGGCTTCGACGCCTTCATCCCTGGCGACGAGATCGAATTCGTTCGTCACGCCTCGCTGCTCGCCTACGGCTCGGGCACCGTCAAGACGACGGAGCGGCTCAGCCCGCGCGAGGTGCTGCTAACGCTAGAGGCGCCTGTCCCGTCGGACATCCGTCCGGATGACGTCGTCGAAAACGTGACATGGACGCCCGAGGTGCGGATCGCGGGCAATTATTTCGCCCGCATTCCAACGCGGGGCGTACTCATTACGACGCGCCGCAAGGTCGTCATCGAGGACAACCTTTTCGAGCGAATGACGATGAGCGGCATTTCCGTAGCCGACGACGCCGAGAGCTGGTATGAGTCGGGGAAGGTAGGGGACCTGACGATCCGGAACAACCGCTTTATCGAATGCGGTGGGCCGGATCACCCCGTCATTGTGATCGCTCCGGAAAATACCGAGCTGGATGCCGCCCGGCCAGTGCATGCCGGTATCCGCATCGAGGGCAACAGGATCGAGACGCGGGACGCTGCGGCACTTGGCGCCAAGAGCGCGGGACCGATCGATTTTATAAGCAACGAGATCGTTACGACCGCGGATGCGGATAAGCCTGTACGAAGTCTCATAACGCTAACGGCCTGCAGCGGCGTGCGAATCGCCGGCAACATCCTATCCGGCGAAGGCCTTGAGCGGGATGTCCGATTGCGGCAGATGCCGGAGGATGAAGCGGTTGTCGAGGCGGGGCAGGGGCTGCAGACAAGAGCAGAAGCAGAATAGCAACACGAAGGCGAACAAGCTCGCCGAACGGCTCCAAGCGGAGGCGGCGAGCTTGTTCTTCTGGATGCCGCGGATTTTTACCATGCAAGGGCTATTCGCTTAAAGCCGTTTCATTTAGATTTTCCTTGTAATAGTCTATTCCGCGCTTGAAATAATGAAGCTTCTCGTCCGTGGTGCTCTCCATGAGGTTAGTGATCAGAAGCTCTACGCTTTCCTTATAGTTTTGGCTGTTATACAGCGCCATGGCGAGAAATACTTGAATAGCGCGGTTCTCGGGAAATTCCTTCATCCCCCTGCGCAAAGTCGCGACCGCTTTGTCGTATTGTCCCCAGTAACGGTAAGTGCTGCCGAGTCCCATCAGGCATCGTTCCAGATCAGCGCCGGACAGTCCTAACTCGATTGCCCGTTCGTAATAAGGGATCGCCTTATCTCCAAGACCGGAATTATCGCAGGCGATCCCCATCTGGTAATTAACCTCAGCATCATCGGGATATTCGGATAGCAGTTCTAACAGCTGTTCGCGTACCTCGCTTAAAATCTCTTGATCCTGCTTTGCTCGTCCTTCTTCGCGCCGTTCAATTAATTTACTTAAAATGTCTCTTGTCATATTTCACCATTCCCATAGATGTAGTAGTTGCTAGCTGCATTGTAAAACGACCCACACATTATTAAAATTCAGCTGTCGCAGATCTTCTTCGCGTATCCAGAAATACAACCTGCCTGTCATTCCCCACATCATTCCAATTTCTTCTTCCGAGTCGATTTGGAGCAGGAGCTTCCAGCAGTCCGCCGTTTGTTCGAGCAGTTCTCTCTTTGAATCCCTATAGGCTGTACCGTCTCCGCAGTATAAACCATGAGTGACTAGTTGGCATTCTAATTGCATCTCATTCTGAATGGGATTCGGATGCCCCAATAACCTATGACTCATATCGCCAAAATTATAATGCTCTTCAATTTCTTCGAGTAACGCATAGTAGTTATCCGTTTCCACAGTCGTTAATCGAAGTTTCTCAACAAACAAGGATTCGGCAGGAGGTAATGTGGTCTGTAGATGGAAGACGGTCATACATGACGAGTAACTTCCTTGTTCGATGATATCTTCCGGTTCTTCTCTTCTTTCTAGATTTTCAGTACGATCAAAATAGAGAACCTTCCATCTTCCGCGGTTATTGGGATCAAATCCCCATGGCTGCTCAAGCGAATCATAAAAGAAACTGAGCAGGCCTTTATCAGGCAATAGAGAAAGTTTCTTTTCCGGCTCTCCAAGATTAACTTGCGCAATGAAATGAAGAGAACGATCCTGATACTTCGGCCAAGAAATTCCGATTGGCAGATCCGGTTTACCTCCTAGCTTAGAATGTGCAACGGGAATGTTACCATCATCCCGGTTTTCCGTGGTCATTCTAAGTGATAATAAACAATTAGAGATAATGGCATCCTCATAGTTCTCAAGACCACTGGAACGAATAAGTTGTTCTATCTTGCCGTCAATCATGCAGTTCCTCCAAATCGGGTTAGATTATCTTCAGCAACTCTTATTCTATCATTTACTGGAAAAGAAGACCTATCTACATAAAAAAGGAAGGCCCCAATAAAGCAGGCCTTCCTTTTCTTTCGGTCCCCCAAAAAATAAGACAACTGGCGAGGAATAGAGGGAATTGTTCTCCTGGAGGAGCGGAGCGCTTGCCTTTGTCAGTGTGAAATCTCGTTAAACGAGTATAATCAAAATTTCACACTGGCAACAGCAACCGGAAGGAGAACAATTCCCGCCATGACGAGCCACTTGTCTCCAATTCCCGTCATGACGAGCCTAGTTTTCCCGTACTAGGTTTCAGTTGTCTTTGTAAACAAAATAGTCAAAGTCTGCATACAAGCTTCTGCCCGAAGTATCCTGGCATTGCATGCCGACAAAAGCGCCGGTGAAGAAGCCGCCGCCTTGAATGTAATCATCCGACAGCTTATGCGACTCGAAGGTAACCGGCAGCGTTGTCCAGCTGTCTCCGTCGAACGAGTACGAGTAGCGGTACGTCAGCTCCGTGACATCAACGCGGAGGAATACGTATTCCACGTTGTTCGGGATAACAACCTCGGAGCCTTGCAGCGGCTGCGAGAACGAGAAGTTATCGCAGGCAACCAGCTCCAGAATGCGGCCCTTTTCTTCATGACGGGTAATCTGGCACGAAGTCCAGTTTTGCGTATTGTAATAGTTTACGAGACCGGCGGATTGCTGGAACGACTCAGGGCTAAACGCTACCTTGGTCTCCGCGGTGAAGTTAAAATGCTGCCAGCGGCGGGCAACAAAAGCCTGCGTGAACTTCGAAGTCAGCGATTCTTTCCCGTAGATACGCAGATGGCCCGGGTTGTCTTTCAAGGATACAATGTTCTCGCCGAGCGGAATACGCAACGTCTGGAAATGCGGATTCAGCGTCTCCGAATCGAACTCGTCCTTCTCGGGGAAGTCGGGTCCCCACACCACTTCTTCGATGTTTGGCCCTTCAATGGTCAGCGAAGGTTTATTGCCGCCTACCACATAAGGCCAATCGTTATGCCATTCCAGACGTTGAATAGCTGTTTCCCGTCCAAGCGGGCAATAGCCGCGCGGGTCCAGCAATGGTTGTCCTTCGCGGGAGAGCGGACGCCCTACCAGGTGGACAAGGAACCATTCATTCGTATGCGTCTGAACGATGGAAGCATGTCCCGCTTTTTGCAGCGCAATCCGAGGATGAGCATGCGAGGAGATTAATGGATTTTCCGGATGCACCTCATACGGTCCACGGAGATCCTTCGAGCGGGCAATCGTCGCCTGATGATCGTATTTTGTACCGCCCTCAGCAGTCAGAAGGTAGTAATAGCCGCCTATTTTGTACAAATGAGGCGCTTCGGTCAGCTTAATGTCGGTGCCTTTAAAAATGACTTCCGCTTTGCCGACCAGACGCTGCTCGGCCGCATCATACTCCTGCAGCACGATCCCGTAGAACGGGTGATTGCCAACGCGTTGATCCCACATCATGTTTACGAAATATTTTTTGCCGTCCTCATCATGGAAGAGGGAAGGGTCAAAGCCGGAGCTGTTCATATGAATCGGCTCGGACCATTCGCCGTCAATCGTATCGCAGGTAACCAGGTAGTTGTGGCAGTCCTTCCACTGGCCTTCAACAACCTTTACGTCTGTGTAGATCAGCCAGAACTGATTGTCGCTGTAGGACAATTGAGGCGCCCAGATCCCGCCGGAATCCGGGTTGCCCATCATATTCAGCTGGCTTAGACGGTTCAGCGGACGGGAAGCAAGCCGCCAGTTTTTCAGATCCTTGGAATGGTAAATTCCCACGCCCGGAAACCACTCGAAGGTCGATACCGCAATATAATAATCTTCGCCTACGCGGCAAATGCAAGGATCCGGATTAAAGCCCGGTAGAATAGGGTTCGTAATAGTAGCCATTTCGATAAAAATCTCCTCTCATCAGATCAGCAAATTAGCCATTGGAAAGACTGGAGATGTATGGTATTTACCATTCTCCGCTACCGTCTTATTGTGGCTGGTATGTTATAATATCTTTATATTATCAAGAGTTTAAGCGCTATCCCATATCCATAGCAGGATAGAATTTACCCAAATCGATCATGCTGTGGCGGCCGCCGGAGAGGAAGTTGAAATGGAGCAAAAAGAACGTCAAAAAAGGGAATATATGCTGCCCGATATGGACTCGACCTTCCGGGTGTTCGGAGCCCACTCCCGAACCGTTGATCCCGGCTGGACTTATCCGCTTCACAAGCATCCGTTGTTTGAGATCAATCTGGTTCTGACAGGTACCCAGCAGTTTAGCGTTGAACGGATAAGCTACACGCAGCAAGCGGGCGACCTGCTGCTCTTCAGGCCCGGCGACCGGCATGAAAGCCGGGTGTCGGGGGAGGAAGACATGACGTATTACTGCCTTCATTTTGACGTGGACGAGCCATCGTTCCGGGAGCTGCTTAACAGGAGCCCAAGATGCTTCTACCCTGCGGACAGCGAGCTTGCTATGGCGATAAGGCCGGCGCTGGACAAGCTGATCGGATTAACGGTGTCGCAAGAAGCGGTGCTGCGAACGGAAGCCCGCATGCATGTCCTGTCCGCGTTATTCGAGCTGTTTGCCGTTCTTAGCGGTACGCTGTCCAACCTGAATCAGGACCCTCCCGGCCTCAGAGGCTCCGAGTTGGCTTCGCGAGTCGCGATTTTGCTGGAGGAAGCTGTGGAAGGCGCAGCGGACCTGGGCCATTTGAACGACAAAGATACGGTCACCTCGATTGCCGCTGCGGTCGGATACAGCACCTCGTCGGTGAACCGTCTGTTTAGCAGGGCTTTTGGCGTATCCCCGAGGCAATATTTATCCACGATTATGCTGAAGAAGGCGAAGCTGCTGCTGATGGATCCCGAGCTGACGATTGAAGAGATCTCTTCGAGACTTGGCTACAACAATATTGCTCATTTCAGCAGACAGTTCAAGCGGTGGACCGGGGAAGCGCCAAGTCGTTTCAGGGATAGATTCCACGATTAGACATATAGTGGTAAACTATAGGAAGAGGTGTCTTTCGCGAAACGCATGCTTCCGGCAGTCGTTTACGCTTGGATTGTTGAAGAGGAGTGAAGCAGCCATGCATAACTTTAGTCGTATGCGCTCCCTGTTAGGACTGCTGATAGCCATGCTGTTTATCCTATCGGCATGCAGTAGAACGGAACTATCCATGAAGCCGATCTCCTCGGCAAAAACCGTTAATATCGGAGTAACGTACTCCCCAAATACTCTTAATCCATTGTCGCCTATTGGACAGGTCTCTTCTTATATTTCCGGTTTAATGTATTTGCCGCTTTTTGAACTGGATCAGGATCTGGCCTTTAAGCCGATGCTGGCGGATTCCATTACAACAATGGATCATAGGTTATTTACGATCAATCTGAGTCCGGCCGCCGAATGGAGCGACGGGAGTCCCGTCACGGCGGATGATGTTGTTTTTACGCTGCAGCTGATGACAAGCAGGGAAATTGCTTCGACTTATGCGTATATGTTTTCCATTATAGAGGGGACAGATTCAGAGGGGTTCCGGCCGCAGGAGCAGTTGGGGTTAACCGGCGTGCAAGCCGTGGACGAGCATACGCTTACGATAAAAACCAAGGAACCGACAACCTTAACCATTATGCAGGACGCGATAGGCCGGAATTTGCTTACGCTTCCCAAAAAAGCGCTTGAGAATGCGTCGGTTGATCAGCTGAGGAACGGTGATTTTGTGCAAAAATCAGCTGTCGTCAGCGGTCCTTATCAGTTCGATAGCTACGTGCGGGATCAACTCGTCCAGTTGAAGGCAAACGCCGGTTATTTCAAGGGAGTGCCAAAAATCGGCCGGTTAAACTTTAAAATATTGAAGGGCGAGGCGCTTGCCGATCAGCTCGGAAGCGGAGATGTGGATCTCAATATTCCGTCGTTTGGGGTTATCCCGATTGAGGATTACGGTAAAATCAAATCGCTCCCGAATGTGACAACGATCAATGGGCCATCCGTTGCGACCCAATTCATGTATATCAATGAACAAGAGCTGCCGGATGCAAGGCAAAGGAAAGCCATCTCTTACGCGATCAACCGGGAGAGGATTGTCAACGATCTGCTGCGGGGAGCGGGAGAGACGGTAGACGGATTGTTCACCAGCTACAGCCCTTACCTTGACCCGTCGGTCAAACAGGCGGAATATGATCCGGACAAAGCAAAAAGCCTGCTTGCGGAGTCAGGCTGGATACCCGGTACAAAGCTGACGTTATCCGTCTTGGCCGGGGACAGCACGCTGGAGCAGGCAGCCCGGATGGCAGCCGATGATTTGAAGGCTGTTGGAATAGACGCGGAGATTCAGACGGTAAGTCTGGACCCTCTAATCCATAAAATCGTTGAAAGAGACTACGATCTTGGCGTTATGACGGTCTCGATGTCACTCGTTAACCCTCTGCCGGACGTTAGCTATTTTCTGCAGGAGGGGAATCCCAACGGGTACCGCAATCCCGAAGTGGACATGCTGCTCGCTTTCCTGAAATCGGAAAAGACCGAAGCCGACATTAAGGAATCCTACAGCAGGCTGCAGCAGATTATGGCGGAAGATGTGCCAATGCTGTCCGTTTACGCGACCCGTTCGTTGGGCGTAGTTAATAATGCGGTCACCGGCGTGCATCCTTCCGATTACGGCATGTTTATTGATGTGCAGGATTGGGACATTAAGCGTTAAGCTTGATGTCCCTTTTCCATGTCGAGGGTGAGCACAACCGGGCAATGGTCGCTGCCGAGAATTTGGGAATCGATGCCGGCATCAGCAATGGACGGAGCAAGTCTTGCGGATGTTAGGAAATAGTCGATGCGCCAGCCGACATTCCGTTCTCTGATCTTCGGCATAAAAGACCACCAGGTGTACGCATCCGTCCGATCCGGGTACAGGTAACGGAAGGAATCGATAAATCCGGCGTCAAGCAGACGCGTCATTTTTTCCCGTTCCTCGTCCGTGAAGCCGGAGTTGCCCCGGTTCGACTTCGCGTTTTTCAGATCGATTTCCTGATGAGCCACGTTCAAGTCCCCGCATACGATCACCGGTTTATGTTCGTCCAGCTTAGTGAGATAACCCCTGAACAGTTCCTCCCAAGCCAGCCGGAAATCCAGCCTCGACAGGTCCCGTCTGGCATTTGGCGTGTACACCGTTACGAGATAGAAGTTCTCATACTCAAGCGTAATAACCCGTCCTTCGTTATCTTCGTCTTCTTCGCCTAAGCCGTAGCTTACGGACAGAGGTTTATGCTTCGTAAAGATCGCCGTGCCGGAGTACCCTTTTTTCTCGGCATAATGCCAGAACAGATGATAGGCTTCGCCAAGCTCCAGATTGATTTGCCCTTCCTGAAGCTTCGTCTCCTGCAGGCAGAAGAAATCCGCGTCCATCTCGTTAAAATAATCCAAAAATCCTTTATTTACACAGGCTCTAAGGCCGTTCACATTCCAGGAAACAAACTTCATCGCTCGCGAATCTCCTTCTCTATTAACTCTCGTATTCTAGTGTAACATACGCCCATCCGTTCGAAGGCCTTAAAATTTTGCTATGCGGCATACGACATAGCGGGCAGTTCTGTTACAATAAAGGGACTTAAAGACGAGAAAGAGGAGATCGCATGAAGTTCAGACCGTGTATCGACCTGCATAGCGGGAAAGTGAAGCAAATTGTCGGAGAGACGCTGGATGCCAATCCGGGGCGCGTGGTTGAAAATTTTGTGTCCGAGCATGACTCGGCTTATTACGCATCGATGTTCAAGCGGGATGCGCTGACAGGCGGTCACGTCATTATGCTGGGCGGAGGAAATGAAGAAGCGGCATTGAACGCTTTGCGCGAATACCCGGGAGGCCTGCAGATCGGCGGAGGGATTACGGCGGACAATGCGGCAAAATACCTCGAAGCGGGCGCTTCGCAGGTTATAGTGACGTCTTATATTTTCCGTGACGGCGAGCTGAATATGGACAACCTGAAGCGGATGGTCTCCGAGGTTGGCAAGGGCAAGCTAGTTATCGATCTGAGCTGCAAGCAAAAGGACGGAAGCTGGTATGTCGTGACGAACCAATGGCGGACCTTCAGCAGCTTCCAGGTGAACGAAGCGAATCTTCGCGAGCTGGAATCGTATTGCAGCGAGTTTCTCGTGCATGCGGTAGATGTGGAAGGGAAGCGGACGGGCATTCTGGAAAGCCTGGTGAAGCAGCTGGCGGATTGGGTAACGATCCCGACGACCTATGCCGGCGGCGCCCGCTCGCTGGAGGATCTCGATCTGTTCCGCCGTTTGACAGGCGGCAAGCTGGACATCACGATCGGCAGCGCGCTGGATATCTTCGGCGGCAATTTGTCCTATGATGAGGTCGTGGCTTACTGCCGGTAGAGAGAGTTGTTTTTCGCTTAATAGCAGGAGCACGAGAAAATGTATCTTCTTCCACTGCTGTTGCCTTCCCTTTGCCTGAACAATTTTTAAAGGTTGCAAAGGGAAGGCAAAGGCAGGCGCTAACGCTCTCCAGAAGATACATTTTCTCTGCCCTGAAAGCGAAAAACAAACTACTCTTTGCCGTGGCGCATAAACAGCCACACGCCGAAGAGGATCACGATGCCTGCGCCAAGCTGCCAACCCGTGAGGGCTTCCTTGAGCAGCGCCCAGGCTAACAGCGAAGCGATAACGGGCTCGCCCAGCACGGACATGGAGACGGCCGTTGCGTTCATATACTTCAGCAGCCAGTTGAACAGATAATGGCCGAACAGCGTTGGCACAATCGCCAGCAGCAGGAAGATGCCCCACTCATGCGAGCTGTAGCCGGTAAACCGGTAGCCTTGAATAAGGTTATAGACGGCAAGCGTTGTAGCGGCAATGGCAAACACAAGGAAGTTATAGGCGAAGGCGCTTGTGCTGCTCCGGAGCTGCTTGCCGATCAGCATATGGAGCGCTACCGCAACCGTGCCGAGAATCGACAGGACGTCGCCGTACAAGGCTTCCTTCGATAAGGCCAGGTCGCTCGAGCCGATAATGACCGTGCCGATCATGGCAATTCCCATGCCGAGCAGCATCATTTTGTTAGCCTTCGTCTTGAAGATGAAATAAGAGCCCAGCATTACGAGCACCGGTTCAAGCGCCAGGAAGATCGTTGAGCTTGCAACCGTGGTATGCTTGAGCGACGACATCCAGAACAGGAAATGCAAAGCGAGCATTATACCCGATGCAAGCAGCAGCAGAAGCTGGCGGGCCGTATGGTAGAGCAGCTCCTGCTTATATTTCCATGCCAGCGGCAGCATAATCAGGACAGTCAGATAGAGTCGGTACATGCCGATAACCGAAGGCTCGGCGCTGGACCATTTGATGAAGATGGACGAGAACGAGATGGCGATGATGCCAACGACGTAGAGAAGCTCGTAGGCGGAGAAAGACTTGGATGCGCGATTCATGAATGATACTTCTCCCATGCAATAAAATTCGTATAAAAACCCCAACAAGTAATACTACTACAGGCGGGTAAAGGGAGCAATTTGAAACTGTTGGTTTTAGACTTCAAAAAACGATTGACAGCTTTTTCCCAACCCGCTATGATCTTATCATCAGATACGGATTGACGAAAATGTCAGTCTGTAACAGGAGATCGAATCGACTGGACCAACCAGAGATTCAATGGAGCTGTCTGCTTAGACGTCCATTGGATCTTTTTTTATATCCTAATTCCAACTATTCCAATACGGAATAGTAAAATTAGGGGAAACAATCAAACAGAGGAGGTGCCGGCAATGTCGACGGCATTATTGGAGATTGTAGACGTAAGCAAAACGTTCCGTAATTCTAACGAAGCGGTTCCCGTGCTTGACCGGTTGAAGCTGACCATCAATCAAGGGGAGATTGTATCGATTATTGGACCAAGCGGCTGCGGGAAAAGCACGCTGCTCAAGATTGTAGCGGGGCTGGATGTCGATATCGAAGGCCGTGTTCTTCTTGAAGGGGAACAAGTGAAGAAGCCTTCCCAGGAGAAAGGGTTTATTTTTCAGGAGCATCGTCTATTCCCTTGGTTAACGGTTGAACGCAACATCGCGGCCGATCTGTCTCTTCGTAATCCGGAGACCCGCAAAAAGGTAGATCAGCTGATCAAACTGGTTAAATTGGAGGGCTTCGAAAAAGCATACCCGAAGCAGCTGTCCGGGGGCATGTCCCAGCGGGTGGCTATCGCGAGGGCGCTGCTCCGCAATCCGAAGGTGCTGCTGCTCGATGAACCTTTTGGCGCGCTGGATGCCTTCACCCGCAGCCATATGCAGGAGGCGCTGCTCGATATTTGGCGCGAAAACCGCACAACGATGCTGTTCGTCACTCACGATATCGACGAAGCCGTCTTCCTGTCGCATCGGGTTATCGTTCTGGACCCTCGTCCCGGCCGAATCAAGACGATTGTTCCGATCGATCTTCCGTTCCCACGCAAAAGAACGGGTTCGGCGTTCCAGGACCTCCGTACGTTAATCCTCCGTGCTCTCGACCACGAGGATCCTGATAAAGAATCTTATACAATCTAGCTCCGGCCGATGTTTAGGCCTCTTGTTTTAGCGTCCAGCGGAGATTGTTTCGGTGGAATGCGACTTTGCGTGTTTTGTATCGGCTAGCGAAGGTTGTTTGGTCGAGTGCGAATGTCCGCGCTGTTAGCGGAGGTTGATCGGTCGAGTGTGACTATTGCGCGTTTGTATCAACCGAAAAATTCTAATTCAAGAAACAAACCGCAAGGAACAATCGATCGATCAACCGTAGCGCCAATCCGCAAGGAACAATCGACCGAACAACCGAAGCCTTTGTGCCAAACAAACCGCAAGGAGCACGACCGAACAACCGGAGCCATGAAAGGATGAATAAACCATGTCCAATCCTGCTACTGAAGCAATAAAAGGAGTATCCCCGGCGGCTTCCAAGCCTGCCGCTGCCGTTCGCGCCGCCAGGATGAAAGGTGATTTCAAAGGAAGAAAGCTGCTGATGGGCAGCTTGCTGCCGCTTATTATTATTGGAAGCTGGCAATACGTCAGCGGCACGGGAATCGTGGACGCGATGATGTTCCCGGCGCCGTCCTCCATTATTAAAGAATTTTATGAAATGATCGTCTCCGGAGAGCTGTTCCGCCATCTGGAGATTAGCGTGCTGCGGGCATTGTTGGGCTTTTTGCTGGGCGGCAGCCTTGGCCTTCTTTTTGGCCTTACGGTTGGCATGTTCAGCAAGGTTGAGGAGATTGTAGATCCTACCGTTCAAATGATTCGCACCGTACCGCTCCTTGCGATTACGCCGCTGTTTATTTTGTGGTTCGGGTTTGGGGAGACGTCGAAAATTCTGCTCATCGCGCTTGGAGCGTTTTTCCCGCTCTATGTAAATACGTTTCTGGGCGTACGGAACGTGGATTCCAAGCTGTTTGACGTGGCGAGGGTATTGGAATTCAAGAAGGTGAACCAGATGATCCGCCTTGTCCTTCCGGCGGCTATGCCGAACGTGCTGCTGGGACTTCGGCTTTCGATCAGCATTGCATGGCTGGTGCTTGTCGTGGCCGAACTGATGGGTGCCGACCGGGGCATTGGCTATTTGATCCAGGATGCCCGGTCGTTTATGCGCACCGAGGTTGTGTTTATCGGCATTATTCTGTTTGCTGCCGTCGGCAAGCTGACGGACTCGCTAGTACGGGTACTGGAGCGGCGCCTGCTCAAATGGCGCGTCAGCTACAAGGGTTAGCTGCCGGCAGGGCTTTGTTGCGGCGGAGCCTGCCGCGGCGGGAGCTTGGCGGCCTCCGCTTCGAAATATTCCTTCAGCTCGGCTTCCTTGCGAGGATCCGTTAAAGCAATTTTGCCTTCCAGATGCTTGCTGACCAGCAGCTCCCAAGTAGGGGCTGCTTTTTGAGAACGCATCGCGCGCACGGCGTTTTTGACCATGCGGCGTTCCTTCGCGTTGGTGTACAGATCCTTGTATTTCTGCTTATAGGCGTCGAGGTCCAAGTGATCGAAGATGGCGCGGAACACGCCAGCCGTCATGATCGCATCGTCCAGCGCACGGTGGGCATTCCCTTCGAAGACGAGGTTAAGATCGGCCAAAGCGGCTTCTACGCTGACGTCGTTTGTGATATTTTTATAGCGGAGATAACCCTTCAGCAGGTCGAAAGTATCCATGGACAGCCAGAAGGCGTCGTCCAGCTTATGCATCCGCGTATCGTAGACGATCCGTTTCAGGTCTTCGCCGCCCCAAGTAAAGAGCATAAAGGGCTCTCCGCGGTCCAGCCACTTCATAAACTCGCCGATCACGCGAGGGAATTTTGGCGCTATATCAATTTCTTCCTGCGGAATACCCGTCTTTTTCTTAATAAAGGAATTCAGCTTGGAGAAGTAGACCGGCTTGATCAAGGAAGAAAAAATATCGGTCTGCTGTAAATCGGCATTCAGCCGTACGGCGCCAATCTCAATGACTTCCATGGGAAGATCGCTTGCGAATTTGCGTCCGTTAAATTCAATGTCCAGAATTATATAATCCATGTATTAACCCCCGATAAATTGCTCATGCCTAACCATTCTAACAGAAATGCGAAGGAAACAGGAATGAGCGTATGAGAACCTCTTGAGAGGATCATGGCGAAGGAGCAGATATTATGGCCAGGAACGTCATCAAAGACCAGCAGCAGAGGGAACTGCGCCGCAATCAGATATTGTCGGCGGCGGCTTCCGTCTTTACCGTGCGCGGCGTAGCCGTAGCGAAAATATCCGATATCGCGACCGAAGCGGGATTAAGCTACGGTCATGTTTATAATTTTTTCGAATCCAAGGAGAAGATTCTATTGGCACTTGTACAGTCCTCGCAGGAAAGGTATACCGAGCTGCTGCTCGAAGCGCGCGGCGGCAGCGGTACGTCACTCGATAAACTCAGGTGGCTCATCGAAATATACCTGCAAAAGGGCAGGACGTCCACGCATTTCTGGGTCGTGCTGCAGGCGCAGGCGACCGAGGTGCTGAATCCGGAGGAGAAAGCGGAGATCAATCAGAAAGCTCAGGCTAACCGCGATCTGCTCGCGGATATTATACGCGACGGGCAGGCGGAAGGTACAATCGTGGAAGGGGATGCGGTTGAATTGGCAACGCTGCTGCTGTCCCTGTTTCAAAGCACGTCGATATGGGGCTACCGCGGCTTTGGCGAGCCATCCGGCCACGCCGTTGATATTATGCTGAGGCTTGTTGTCAAAAAGTAAACCAAGCGGGTTGGAATAATCGGAAAAAAGTGGTTGACAGCCAAAATGTCAGCTGGTATGATCAGAATCACCAAATGACAAATTGATCATTTTATCAGTTTGTCGAACGAAGAGAATGAAGAATCGACTGGACGACCGGAGATTCGATTTCCTAACCTTTTACCTGATCACAGGGGAAGGTTAGGGATCGGATCTTTTTTTATTCTCTAAATCCGATTAAACAAATAAATAAACTTGTATTAAGGGAGATGGAGCATATGAAGAGAAACAAGTTTCGGGCTTTAACGCTGACAGCTTTGACGGTAGTTGCGCTGGTTACGGTGCTGGCCGGCTGCGGCGGCAAGTCGTCGAAGGATTCAACCGCATCCGCGGCATCGGCTAACGGAGGTGCGGCTGAACGGCCGCATGTAACGGTTAATGTGGCTATCAACGGAGGATTATCGCCGCTGCTTCTCGCAAAGGAAAAGGGATGGCTTGAGGAGGAGTTCAAAACGCTTAATGCCGACGTCAACTGGAGCGAATTCCAGAGCGGGCCTCCGCTGCTCGAGTCGCTTGCATCCAAACGCGTCGACCTCTCCTTCCTGGGGGATGGCGCTACGATTTCCGGTTTATCGGCCAACCTGCCTTTCGAGGTTATCGCTCTTCTAAGCGACGGCAAGCTGTCCAACTCGATTATTACGCCGAAGGATAAAGGGATCTCGAAGGTTGAGGACTTGAAAGGCAAGTCCATTGCGGTCGCCAAAGGTACAACGGCGCATGTGTTCCTGCTGAAGGTGCTGGAGAAGTATGGGTTAAGCGACAAGGATGTCAATCTGATTGCGCTGCAGCCGGAGGATGCTTTGCCGGCCTTCGAGACTGGCAAAGTGGATGCCTGGGTAACTTGGGATCCTTACACGACGAAGGAGACGGCATCGGGCAAAGCGACGGTTATCGCGGGCTCCAATGAAGGCATTGCCGCACCGGTATCGGCTATCGCGAGAACGGATTTTGCCAAGAGCAATCCGGAGCTGGTCACGGCGTTCCTGAAGGTTTACAAGCAGGCGATTGATTGGCAGAACGCCAACACCGACGAAGCGGTTAAGATTTATGCGGATCTGAAAAAGATTGATGCAGGCGTGGTAAAAGCGCTGCTCGCCAGCTCCGCGCCTAATCTTCGCGCTTATTCGCAAGAAGAGCTGGATGCGCAGCAGAAGTCGGCGGAGCTCTTGCTCAGCAACGGCTTCATTAAGAATAAGATTAGCTTCCAGGATCATGTCGACGCGAGTTTTCTTGAGAAGCTGTCCCAATAAACCATTTATAAAAGGAGCGATTAACCATGACTCAATTAACCGTAGACACATCCCGTCAATTTGATCTCTTTTCGAAACGCACGATTCAAGGCGGCCCGCGATTCCTGCAGCGTTTGGCTGATGGCTTGGAAGACCGTCCTTATACTCTGTTTACGCTGAAGCCGCTAGGCCCGGTCATCGGTGCAGAAATTGAAGGCGTAGACCTCAGGGAGCAAGTGTCGCCGGAAGTCAAAGCCGAACTTCACCGCGCGCTGCTGGAATGGAAGGTTCTATTCTTCCGCAACCAGGACATTACGAGCGAGCAGCAGCTGAATTTTGCAAGACAATGGGGAGAGCTGGAGAACCATCCGTTCCTGCCGAAGGGTGCGGCGGCCGAGATTACCCGTTTCGAGAAGGATGCGAACATGAAAGGGCAGGAGAACAACTGGCATACCGACGTAAGCTGGCGCTTGGAGCCATCCCTGGGAGCTGTTCTGCGGTTGTCCGAGGTGCCTCCTCAAGGCGGAGATACGCTGTGGGCGGACATGGGGGCTGCTTACGATAACCTTCCTGAAGCCGTGAAGGAGCGGATTAACGGCTTAACCGCTATCCATGATTTTACTCCGACGTTTGGCCGGAACATGCCGCCGGAGCTGCTTGCGCAGAAGCAGGCCGAATTCCCTGCGGCCGAGCATCCGGTTGTCCGTACGCATCCGGAGACGGGACGAAAGACGTTGTTCGTGAATCCGATTTTTACGACGCGTATTGTTGGCCTGGATGAGGAAGAAGGAGAGAAGCTGCTCCAGTACCTGTTCCGTCAAGCGGAGATTCCGGAATACCAAGTGCGCTTCAACTGGGAGAAGAATTCGATTGCGCTCTGGGATAACCGTGCGACCCAGCATTACGCTTCTTCCGATTATTATCCGAACCGCCGCGTAGCGGAGCGGATTTCCATTCTTGGCGACCGTCCTTATTAATTATATACTTAGGGCAGGCTTGGCCTATCATAGCGTTCTAAAAGGAGAGGAAGCACTTGCCCGCAACAACATGGATTCAGCATTCCGTTATTTTCACCTTGAAGCATGCCGGAGGCTCGGAGCAGGAACGTCTGTTTCTCGAGGATGGCAAAGCGATTCTAAGTTCTATTCCCACGGTTCAGCGGTTCCGGGTTTTCCGACAAGTAAGCCCGAAGAATGATTATAAATTCGGATTCTCGATGGAGTTCGCCGATCAGGCGGCTTACGAGGCTTATAACGCGCATCCGCTGCATGTTGCCTTCGTATCGGAGCGTTGGGAGAAGGAAGTAGAAGCGTTCCTCGAAATCGATTATTCGGAAGTTTATGAAGCATAAACAACGGAGGGTGTTCCTTTGGAGCCGGTTCAGGCTGCTGGGGACACCCTCTTTTTGCTTGCGCAAACTATTAATATGCCGGTTCAAAGGTAAACGAAGCAATATTCATAACAAGCACGTATTTGGTCTGGTTCGTATCCGTGGTCAAGGTGAGGTAAGCAGGGTCAAAAGCCGTCAGAATGCCTTGTACATCGCCGGCTGCGGTCGATACGGTCATGAGTTGGCCCTTGTGACGGGTCATCAGGGAGAAAAGGGTGGAGCCCGGCGTAATCAGATGGGAGGCGGATGGCGTTGTCATTGGATTCATTCCTTTCTGGTGAGGTCTGACTCGTATATTATAAGTATCCGCTTACAAGCGAAAACGGAACCAGTTTTTTTGCAGGGTTGTCCGATTGTTAAACATAGGCCTATAATGGAGCGGGAATGTTCAATCTTTTTGCGTTTATTTCACCTATGACTATGGGAGGTCATTTTTCATGAAGAAGCTGAAAGTACTTGGGCAATTAACGGAGGCGGGTGTCGTTGCGGTTCTGCGCGCGGATTCGCCGGAGGAAGTAGCCGAGATGGCGCGCCGTGCCATTAAAGGCGGAATTAAAGCGATTGAAATTACGATGACAGTGCCGTTTGCGCTCCGTGCGATCGAACAGCTGTCCAAGGAGTATTCCAGCACGGCTTCGCCGGATGCGGACAACTTCGCGATTATCGGCGTAGGCACCGTGCTTGATCCGGAAACGGCACGCGCGGCGATTATGGCCGGAGCGGAATTTGTAGTGGCACCTGCTTTTAACCCGGATACGATTAAGCTTTGCAACCGTTACGCGATTCCGGTTATGCCGGGCACGATGACGGTTCATGAAATTCAAAGCGCGCTTGAGATGGGCGTTGACGTAGTTAAGCTGTTCCCTGGCAACCTGTTCTCGCCAAGCATTATTCCATCGATTAAAGGTCCGCTGCCGCAGGCAAACATTATGCCAACGGGCGGCGTATCGCTCTCCAACCTGAAGGATTGGGTCAAAGCGGGCGCCGTAGCTGTAGGTATCGGTTCCGACCTGACGAAGGATGCCGTAGCAACAGGCGACTTCTCGCTGATCGAGCAAAAAGCAAGCGCCTATATGGAAGCCTATCGCGCCGCGAAAGGGCTGTAAGATTTGGAAACGTCCCGGGGATGGAGAGCGTAGCTGCTCCCTCTTGGGGCGTTTTTGCTTGCCGGGCTTGGAATTATGCCGTCCCGGCATGGATATGAGGCGGTAATCGTATTGAAATGACCGGGTGATTTTGTATAAAGTAGTACTATGTGCATGTAAACATGAAGGAGGCCGTTAAAGAGCATGGAATACCGGATTGAGAAAGACACAATGGGCGAGATCAAAGTTGCTGCGGACAGAATGTGGGGAGCTCAAACCCAACGCAGCTTGGAAAACTTCAAAATCAGCGGCGAGAAAATGCCGCTTCAAGTCGTATATGCGATGGCGATCATCAAGAAAGCAGCTGCGAACGCAAACCTGAAGCTTGGCAAGCTTGATGCGGAGAAAGCCGGCGTCATCGGCGAAGCGGTTGACGAGATTCTGGCTGGCAAATGGGACGAGCATTTCCCGCTTGTTGTATGGCAGACAGGCAGCGGCACGCAAACGAACATGAACGTGAACGAAGTGGTTGCTCACCGTGCGAACCAATTGCTTGCCGAACGCGGCAGCGAAGCCCGCATTCACCCGAACGACGACGTGAACCGTTCCCAAAGCTCGAACGATACGTTCCCGGCCGCTCTGCATATCGCGGGAGTCATCGACGTGGAAGACAAGCTGATCCCTTCGATCGATGTACTGGCAGGTACTTTTGTTGAGAAGATGGAGAAGTTCGACAACATCGTTAAAATCGGCAGAACGCATCTGCAGGATGCTACTCCGATCACGCTTGGCCAAGAAATCAGCGGCTGGCATGCGATGCTCGAGAAAACACGCGCGATGCTGATTCAAAGCATCGATCAAATGCGCGAGCTGGCGCTTGGCGGTACGGCGGTTGGTACGGGCCTGAACGCTCATCCGGACTTCGCGGTGAAGGTAGCGGAAGAAGTAACGGCTCTGACTGGCAAAACGTTCATCACGGCTCCTAACAAGTTCCACTCGCTGACAAGCCATGATCAAATCGTGTACGCGCATGGTGCGGTAAAAGCGCTCGCAGCGGATCTGATGAAGATTGCGAACGACGTTCGCTGGCTGGCAAGCGGCCCTCGCTGCGGTATTGGCGAGATCTCCATTCCGGAGAACGAACCGGGCAGCTCCATCATGCCAGGTAAAGTAAATCCTACGCAAAGCGAAGCGCTGACAATGGCCGCTTGCCAAGTGTTCGGCAACGACGCAACGATTGGCTTCGCGGCAAGCCAAGGCAACTTCGAGCTTAACGTGTTCAAGCCGGTTATTATCTACAACTTCCTGCAATCCGTTGCTCTGATGGCGGACGGCATGATCTCGTTCAACGATAACTGTGCGATCGGCATCGAGCCTAACGAAGCGGTTATCAAGCGCAATCTCGAGCAATCGCTTATGCTGGTAACGGCGTTGAACCCGTACATCGGCTATGAGAACGCGGCGGCAATCGCGAAAAACGCGCACAAAAAAGGACTGACGCTGAAAGAATCCGCGATCGCAAGCGGTCTTCTCACTTCGGAGCAGTTCGACGAATACGTGAAGCCGGAAGCAATGGTTGGCAAACGTTAATAGATAAGGCAGGCTCCGGGTTTCCCGGAGCCTTTTTTTGTTTGCGGACCGTCCGGAAGGCGGATCGCGTGGCTGGTGAATCTGCTCTGTATTGTGGGGTTAAGGTTCCTAAGGGACCTTAACGGAGTTCGGCGTGGTATGAGATGGGGGCTTAAGGTTCTTTAGGGAGCTTAAGGTAGGCCGAAGCAGCAAAGACTGGTTTGGTTGCAGGAGGCTGGCTAAGCTAAGCTTAACGATGCGGGACATCGTTAAAGTGACTAATTAGTGGGAAGCGCATGGTCTTGGCGATGTGCGACATCGTTAAGGGAAGAGAAAAGTTGGCGGAATGAGCAAAATGGGCGGTTTTGGCTGAGCTTAACGATACGCCGTATCGTTAAGGCATCAGAAATGGGGTAGTTGGTGTGCTTAACGATGCACGACATCGTTAAGCTGTTTGCGTAAGGGATGAGGCGTGAGGCGGGGTTGCTGAGCATGCATGTTTGCATGGCTTCGGGTGCCAGGGGGCGGCGGAATATGGTATGATACGGATGGCAGTTGCCGCAAGGGCGGCTGCACATTTTGGATGTAAAGTAGGGTAACTTATTATGCATTTATTATCGGTTGAACATATAACGAAAAGCTACGGCGAGAAAATGCTCTTCGAGGACGTGACCTTTGGCGTCGAAGAGGGCGATAAAATCGGTATTATCGGCGTCAACGGAACGGGCAAGTCGACGTTCCTGAAGGTTATCGCCGGATTTGAGCCTGCCGACTCCGGCAGCATCTCGATCGGCAACCGCGTCGTTGTGCGGATGCTGGCGCAGGACCCGACATTCGCGCCGGGCGAGACGGCGCTCGAGCATGTGCTTGGCGGCGATTCGCCGCAGCTGCGCGCCGTTCGCGAATATGCGGCTTCGCTTGAAGCGCTTGAGCTGAAGCCAAGCGACGAGTCGCTGCAGGAGCGACTGATCAAAGCTAATCAGAAGATGGACGAGCTGGACGCCTGGACGCTGGAAAGCGAAGCAAAGACGGCGCTTGGCCGTCTGGGCATCCAAAACTTCAACGATAAGGTAGAGACGTTCTCCGGCGGGCAGAGAAAACGCGTGGCGATGGCGGCGGCTTTGCTGCAGCCTTCGGATATTCTTATTCTGGACGAGCCTACCAACCATATCGATAACGAATCCGTTGCGTGGCTGGAGAGCATGCTGCAAAAGCGCAGAGGCGCGCTGCTCATGATTACCCATGACCGTTACTTTCTGGACCGGGTAAGCAACCGCGTCATCGAGCTGGATAAAGGGCGGGCGTTCTTCTATGAAGCGAACTACAGCCGTTTCCTCGAGCTGAAGGTAGAACGCGAGGAGCGGGAAGCGGCTTCCGAGGACAAGCGGCAAAATCTGCTGCGTAACGAACTGGCTTGGATCCGGCGCGGAGCGAAAGCCAGGTCGACCAAGCAGAAGGCCCGGATCGACCGGTTCGAAGCGCTTAAGGCGCAAGCGCCGAAGCAAGCAGGCGGCAAAATGGACGTATCGGTAGCGTCAACGCGACTCGGCAAAAAAATCGTGGAGATGGAATCGGTCAGCAAACGGTTTGGCGACCGTACGCTTATCCGCGATTTCAGCTATATCGCCGTACCGGAAGACCGCGTCGGCATCGTTGGCCGTAACGGCGAAGGTAAGTCTACGTTGCTGAAGCTCATCGCGGACAAGCTGAAGCCCGATGAAGGCAAGATCGAGCTTGGCATGACCGTTAAGCTGGGTTGGTTCTCGCAGGAGCATGAAGAGATGGATGAGTCGCTTCGCGTCATCGAGTATATCCGCGAGGGAGCGGAGCAGGTGAAGACGGCAGATGGCACGACCATTTCTGCCGGTCAGATGCTGGAGCGGTTTCTTTTCGAGCCTGCGATGCAATGGTCGATTATCGGCAAGCTCTCCGGCGGAGAGAAGCGCCGTCTGCAGCTGCTGCGCGTCCTGATGAATGCGCCTAACGTCCTGCTGCTCGACGAGCCTACCAATGACCTGGACATTGCGACATTGTCGGTACTCGAGGATTACCTCGACGATTTCCCCGGCGTTGTGTTTGTGGTATCCCATGACCGTTACTTCCTTGACCGGACCGTCGATAAAATCTTCGCCTTTGAAGGCGATGGGGTCATTACGCAGCATGTCGGCAACTACACCGAATACCAGGAATATGTCGAGAAGTATGGTGGCACTACCGACTCGGCAGGCAGCATAAAACCGGCACAGGCGGCAGCTAAGCCAGCTGCAGAACCTTCTTCGGCAGCAGATGGCGGAAGCAAGCCTTCCGGCGAACGTTTGCGCATGTCGTACAAGGACCAGAAGGATTACGAGCAGATTGACGGCTGGATCGAGAAAGCGGAAAGCCAGCTGGCGGCCGTGACGGAAAAGATGAATAACGCGGGCAGCGATTCCGCGCTTTTGCAGCAATTAGTGGAAGAGCAGCAGCAGTTGGAGTCCAAGCTGGAAGAGCTGATGGACCGCTGGGCGGAGCTTAACGAGCTGGCGGAGAAGATCGCGGCTCAGAAGAAATAGACTTATGCTTGCGGAGCGAAAATGACTTCGCAATTGTTGTTCGCAATTCTTATTAGGAGGAACTCCAACCATGGCAAACGATATTCGCAACATCTATTGCATCGGCCGGAACTACCGGCTGCATGCGCTTGAGCTGGGTAATGAAGTACCGGAGGAGCCGCTTGTTTTTACGAAGCCCTCTCATGCGGTTGCGCCGATGAACGGCAACGTCGTCGAAATTCCGGGCGGACGCGGGGAAGTGCATTTCGAGCTGGAGCTGGTGCTTCGCATTGCGCGTCGGCTTGAACCGGGCATGTCGCCGGATGAGATTATTGACGGATTGGCGCTAGGACTCGACTTGACGCTGCGCGACGTGCAAAGCAAGCTGAAGGCAAAAGGCCAGCCTTGGCTGGATGCCAAAGGCTTCAAAGCCTCCGCTCCGCTTGGCGAATGGATGGCTTATCCGGGCGAGGAGGGGCTGAAAGCCTTTGATTTTGCCCTCATTCGCAACGGCGAGCAAGCGCAGCTTGGCAATTCCAAGGATATGCTGTTCAGCATCTCCGAGCTGGTGCGTCATATCGATTCGCGTTACGGCCTTGGCGAAGGCGACATTATCTTTACGGGCACGCCTGCCGGCGTAGCCGCTTTGCATGACGGCGACGTGCTCGAAGCGCTGTTTAACGGCGAAAAAGCAGCAAGCTGCACGGTGAAGCTGGTATAGCATCTCATAAAACGAGTTAGACTGTCGAGCTAGAATCGACAGTCTTTTTTCTGCTTCGGTTTAAATTCCGTTTAAATTCGGCGGTTAAGATGATTCCAGATCAAAGAAGTGGAGAGGTGCTTATCTGTGACTGTGAATAAAAACAATAAAACGCTCATCCTGATCGGCTTGCTTCTTGGCCTTATATTCGCCGAGATGGATGAGACCGTCGTCTCAACCGCAATGCCAACGATTATCCGCGAGCTGCACGGTTTATCGCTGTACGGCTGGGTAGCAGGCGTATACATGCTGGCTATGACGATTGCTATGCCGATATTGGGCAGGCTTGCGGATGTATTCGGCCGGAAAAAAATATACATGAGCTGTATGGCCTTGTTCTGCCTCGGTTCCATCGTGTGCGGCTCCGCCGACTCCATGGCCCAGCTGCTTATCGGCAGAGGCATTCAAGGGATCGGCGCAGGCGGATTAATGCCAATCGCTCTAGTTATTATCGGAGAATCCTTCCCGCTGGAGCAGCGCGCGAAGGTGCAGAGCCTTATTGGTCCGCTGATGATTCTGCCGCAGCTAATCGGACCAACGATCGGCGGTTATTTTGTCGGAAATCTCAATTGGCATTGGTTGTTCCTCATTAATATTCCCGTAGCGGTTATCGCGGTTGCCTTCTTGTTCAAAGGACTGCATGAGTCCAAAGGGGAAGAAAAGCATACGATTGACTGGGCAGGGGCGGGAACGCTTGTCGTCGCATTACTGTCCTTCCTGATTGCGCCAGTACTGATCGATAACCAAGGATTAAGCTGGTCGTCCCCGATTATTATAGGACTGCTTGTTTTGTCCGCTGTATTAATCGGCTTGTTTATTCGGATTGAATCGAAAGCGAAGCAGCCGATCATTCCGCTGCATCTGTTCCGCAACCGGAATGTCGTTGTATTATCGCTTCTTGTCTTTACGTTAATGCTTGGGCTTATGGGCGGAATCGCAACCTTCCCGTTCTTCGCGCAAAATGTGATGGGACTTACGCCAACCGAAGCGGGTTATCTGATGTTCGCCTTTATGGCCGGAGCCATCCCGTCCAGTATCGTAAACGGGTTTTTAATTACCCGCGTCGCTTATCGCAACCTGTTTATTACCTGCTTCGTCCTGCCGCTTGTGGGAATATTCATGCTCACGCAGCTGGCCGTAAGCACAACTCCGTTGTTTGTTATTATTGCCTTCTTTGTTATGGGACTAGGCATTGGAGCGCTGTTTGGCGGAGATAACCTGATCGTGCAGGAGTCCGTAGAGAAAAAGCATAGCGGCGTAGCGCTTGGCACGGTTCAGCTGTTCCAGTCGCTTGGCGCTACAGTTGGGCTTAGCGTATTCGGCAGTGTTCTCGCCAAGAGCATTAAAGACGGCATAAACAGCTTGTCCAGCGGAATGGATCCGGAGACGGTCGATTCGATCAAGACAGGCGGGATTCCGGCCGGATTGCCATCAGATCTTGTGCTGAAGATACAAACGGTATTCGCTAATTCCTTTGACCATATCTTCGCTATAGCGCTTGGATTCGCGGCAGTATCCTTTGTAATAACCTGGTTCTTGAAGAAGGAAGTGCTCACGAAGCATGAGGATGCGGAAGAGCAGGCAGCCGGACAAACGGTTGCGTAGATCTTTCTTGCAATATAACAAACACCCCCGCGGAGGCCGGAAGGCTGAGGCGGGGGTGTTTGTCATATAACGAAAATAATTAAGCGTTAAACGCGGTCAGCATCCAGACATGCTTCTCGAGGGTGGTATGGATGGCAAGCAGCATATCGGCGGTCGTTTCGTCGCCTGCGTCTTGCGCAATATCCATGCCTTCCTTCAGCTCGCTGATGACGATGGAGAAATCGGTAATCAACGTCTCCACCATCTGGTGGGCCGATTCGCTGCCGCTCGCTTCCTTGATGCTGGCGATGCGCAGATATTCCGCCATCGTCGCAACCGGTGCGCCTTTTAACGCCAGCAGCCGTTCGGCAAGCTCATCGACATGAAGAGCCGCTTCCTCGTAGAACTCCTGGAACTTCACATGCAGGGTGAAAAACTGAGTGCCTTTGACATACCAATGGAAGTTGTGCAATTTGATGTACAGGACGCTCCAATTGGCGATTTGTTTATTAAGAACGTCATTTGTTTGTGTCATACGGTTTCACATTCCTTTCCTAGGCAGTAGTGTGCGCACGGGAAAGGTTTTGCATACTTAAAAACCGCGGCTGGCGGCAAGGCGAACGGAGGATTCGCGTACGATCAGCCGGTGCGGGATAATGACATCCGACTGATGGATCGGCTCGTCCTGAATCTGACGGATTAAGAGCTGCGAGGCCGTATAGCCGAGCTGGTACGTTCCGATATCTACGGAGCTGATTGGCGGCGTGGCAAGCTCGGACAACGCAATATTGTTAAAGCTGACAAGGCTGATGTCATCAGGCACCTTGTAGCCGATTTCGGTTAAGCCGCGAAGCACGCCAAACGCCACCACGTCATCGATGACCACAAGCCCTGTCGGGCGCTCCGGCAGTCCCATAATAAAAGACATAGCCCGGAAGCCGCTTTCCTGCAGGAACTCGCCTTCCACAATCCACTCCGACTGCATGGGCAGTCCTGCCTCGCGCATCGCTTTTTTATAGCCTTCCATCCGGTCGTTCGAAACGGTCAGGTTGGTTGGTCCGCTCACAAAACCGATTCGGCTATGGCCTTGCTTGATCAGGTGTTGAGTGGCGTCGTAAGCAGCTTGTACGTTATCGTTGTTGACCGTCATCACGCGGCTGTATTCCTCGCCGGCGCGTCCGATCAGAATGCTGGGGAAATCCTGCTCGTTTAAATAACGGATAAGCGGATCATTCACCCGTGCAGACAGCAGGATCACGCCGTCTACGCGCCTGCCGAACACAAGCCGGGAGATCGTCTCGGTCTCGTCATGCGCGCTTGTTGCCGTCGTAAGCAGCATATCGTAGCCCGCTCTGGTGGAGTGGGTCAGTATTCCTCTTAACAGTTCCCCGAAAAAGAAGTCCTGGAACAGCTCTTCCGCAGGGCGGGGGAGCATGATGGCTAACGTCTTGGTTGTCTTGGAGACCAGGCTTTTAGCCATGACATTCGGGTGATAGCCCATTTCCTCCATGATCTTTTTCACCTTGGCGGACGTCTCCTTGCTGATTCGAGGATGATTGGATACCACCCTCGACACGGTCGAAGGGGAAACGCCTGCAGCTTTCGCAATATCTTTAATGGTTACCATCGTTATCGTGATCCCCTTACTCTTATGCAATCGTTTGAACTCTATGCATCCATGTTACTTGAACGGGTCTTTAAAGTAAACTGGCAGTTCGGAACTTTGCCAAGCCACAAGTGAAATATTGGGCAAATTCAAGAAAATCGAAGAAAACGGGAGATAACCATAAAATTACTTGCATAGATCATCTGTGCAAACGTTTTAACAAACCTAATAGGCTGTTGTATGATGAACTCGTGGATATAACGCTTTCATTGCGAAAATCGGCGTATAATCAGCCGGAAACGAATGAAAACGACGTGTACCCTTACTTTTCTTTTGCCATTTGCACAAACGTTTGCACAAAACGACAAATAGCGGCATACCCGCTGCAGGCACGGAAAACGGGTAAGATCGGGCGCATCTATCCCAAGTCATACATTACGGAAGGGGATCATTAAGAATGAAAAAATGGTTTGTATCGACGATGATTACGGCATTGTTCATCGTATCGGCTTGCGGAAGCGGCGGCAGCAATAACAACGGCAATTCCGCGGCTACAAACGCTCCCGCGGCAACGGAAGAAGCTTCGGCTAACGCAGGCAATGCAGGCGCAAGCGAGGAGCCGGCAGACGAGGCGATCGTACCGGAAGAAGGCGCAACGCTCACTGTATGGGATTCGAAGAACGAACGCGGCTTCGTAGAAGAAATGGCGAAGGAATTTACGGCGCAATACAACATTCCGGTCAAAATCGAAGAAGTAGAGTCGCCGGACCAAGTGAAAAAGCTGACAACCGACGGTCCTGCGGGCATCGGTGCCGACATCGTAACGTTCCCGCATGACAACCTTGGCCAAGCGGTAGCAGCCGGACTTATTCTTCCTAACGATTTCTTCGAAGAAGAGACAAAAACGGCAAACGCGGAAGCTGCGGTTAACGCGGTAACTTCGGACGGTATCCTGTACGGCTACCCTCGTTCGGTAGAAACTTACGCGCTGTTCTACAACAAAGACCTGGTACAGACGCCTCCGGCATCGTTTGACGACATCGTTACCTTCTCGAAAACATTTAATGATCCCGCAAAAAATAAATATGCCCTCATGTGGGAAATGGGCAATTTCTACTTCAACTACATCTTCTTCGCATCAACCGGCGGTTACGTGTTCGGCGAGAACGGCACAAACGCTGCCGACATCGGTCTGAACAACGATGGCGCGGTTGAAGGTCTGAAATACTTCCAGTCCTTGAAGCAAATTCTGCCGATCAAATCCGGCGACGCTTCCGCGGACATTATCCAAGGCAAATTCGCCGACAAATCGCTGGCCATGACGATTACGGGTCCTTGGAAAGTCGGCGACTTCAAGAACCTGGGCATTAATTTTGGCGTAGCTCCAATTCCGACGATCAACGGCAAACCGGCTGTTTCGTTCTCCGGCGTAAAAGCTTGGTACGTGAACTCGTTTACGAAATACCCGAATGCTTCCCGTCTGTTTGCTAACTTTATTTCTTCCAAAGCAGGCCAGTTGAAAGACTACTCGCTGACTGGCGCGATTCCGGCGAACAAAGAAGCGATGGAAGATCCATCGTTCAAAGCGGATGAGATCTCGAGCGGCTTTGCAGCGCAATTCGTAAATTCGCAAGCGATGCCTTCCATTCCGGAAATGGGCAAGGTATGGGATCCGATCGGCGCGGCTCTGGCCGACATCTGGAACGAGAACAAAGATCCAAAAGCAGCACTCGACAATGCGGTTAAGCAAGTACAAGAGGCGGCTAAAGGCGCGACGAAATAACGGCATTCGAAATAAGAGACAGATGGCTCGCCCGCCGAAAAAAGTTTCGGCGGGCGTAAGCCGTGGAAGGAGTACACGGGTATGAATGGTCGTCGCAGTGCTGTTTTGTCCGCCATATCTATGGGGCTTGGCCAACTGTACAACCGGCAATATTTGAAAGGCATTCTGCTGCTCCTGACGGAGGCGGCAGCGCTTGGTTATTTTATACCGCGCCTTGTGCATGATCTGTGGGGGATTTGGACGCTGGGTGACGCACCATCCAAGATGGTGAAGGTAGGCAAGGTTTATCAGACGGTCAAAGGGGATCATTCGATCTTCCTGATGATTAACGGTCTAATTACGATTTTAGTATTGGCGCTTTTTATTGCCATTTACATTATGAATATCCGCGATGCGTACCGTACGGGGGCAAAAAGAGATCAAGGCATTCAGGCCGCGAGCTTCCGGGAGTCCATCAGCTATGTGTGGGACCGCAAGTTTCCTCATCTGCTGCTGACCATTCCGGGCCTCGGCGTATTGTTCCTGACGATTATGCCGATTGTCTTCATGATTTTGCTTTCCTTCACGAACTACTCATTGCCTCAACATATTCCGCCGGCGAAGCTGGTCGATTGGGTCGGCTTCAACACCTTTAAGGATCTGCTGAC
This sequence comes from Paenibacillus sp. ATY16, assembly GCF_003399985.2. Lineage (NCBI taxonomy): Bacteria > Bacillati > Bacillota > Bacilli > Caryophanales > Paenibacillaceae > Paenibacillus > Paenibacillus sp. ATY16. The sequence goes on from NZ_NMOK02000014.1 coordinate 96,198, forward strand.
GCTGAAATCCTGGAGCAGAACGTTTTTTGGCGTCTTTACCTGGACGATTATATGGGCCGTGCTGGCGACCGCAACCTGCTATTTCGGCGGCCTGCTTGTCGCCCTGCTTATCGAACAGAAGGATGTGAAGTTTAAAAAGCTGTGGCGGACGCTGTTCATCCTGCCTTACGCGATTCCGCAACTGATCTCGCTGCTTGTGATGCGCAACCTGTTCAACGGACAGTTTGGCCCGATTAACCAGTACCTGTCGTACTTCGGCTTTGGCAAGCTGCCTTGGCTGACGGATCCGACCTGGGCGAAGGCGACCGCTATTCTCGTGAATATGTGGGTTGGCATTCCGGTGTCGATGGTCCTCATTCTTGGCGTGCTAACCGCCATTCCGAAGGATCTCTACGAAGCGGCGGACGTGGACGGAGCCTCCGGCTACCAGAAGTTCCGGATCGTTACGCTGCCGTTTGTCCTGTTTGCGACGGCGCCGATTCTGATTACGCAGTTTGCGGGCAATATCAACAACTTCAACCTGATCTTCCTGCTGACAAACGGCGAACCGCTGAACGGCAATTATCAATATGCGGGCAGCACGGACCTGCTTGTCACGTGGCTGTACAAACTGACGCTGAACAACAGCCAATTCAATATGGCTTCGGCGATTGGCATTATTATTTTCATTATTATCGCAACGTTCTCGATCATTAACTACCGCCGTACGAAGTCGTTCAAAGAGGAGGATATGATCCAATGAAGGCTGGTCAATCGAGGAGCCGTTATATTCGGCTGACGCTTAGCTATGCGGTGCTGACTGTCATCGCGATTTGTTGTCTTTATCCTGCCCTTTGGGTGCTGCTGTCTTCGTTCCGTCCGGGCACTTCGTTATACAGCGATTCGTTTATTCCAAAGACGTTTACGCTGTCGCACTACACGGAGCTGTTCCATTCGAAAGTATTCCTGTACGGCAGATGGTATCTGAACACTTTGAAAATCGCGTTTCTGTCGATGATTTTCTCGACGATACTCTCGACGATGAGCATGTACGCGTTGTCGCGCTTCCGGTTCAAGGGGCGGAAAACCCTGCTGACAACCCTGCTAGTCCTCGGCATGTTCCCTGGCTTTATGAGCCTTGTGCCGGTGTATATTTTCCTGCTTCAGCTTAACCTGCTGGATACCCATGCGGCGATCATCATCGTTTATTCCGCGGGTTCGGTATTGATGAACGGGTTTGTGATAAAAGGGTTCTTCGATACGATTCCGCGCAGCCTTGATGAATCCGCTCGGATTGACGGCGCGAACCATTTGCAAATTTTCTACCGCATTATGCTGCCGCTTGCCCGTCCGATTCTGATTTATGTCGCGCTGACGACGTTTGCGGGAGCTTGGGTCGACTTTATTTTCGCCCGGCTGGTGCTTCGTTCGAAAGAGAACTGGACGCTTGCCGTCGGCATGTGGGATCTGGTCAGCTCGTACCAGAACTCGAACTTTACGATGTTTGCCGCGGGCGCCGTCTTGATTGCGGTTCCGATTACGCTGCTTTTCGTCTTCCTGCAGAAGTTCCTTGTTCAAGGGCTTACGGCAGGCGCTTCGAAAGGATAAGGCTTGGCTATGGCGTATGGAGGTTGGTTTGTGCGTGCCGCGATTGCTGCCGCCTTGGCAGCTTTGCTTGCGGGCTGCTCGGCGAATAACGCTGGCGGCGGGAAGGCTGAGAGTAAGCCTGTTGCCTCGGCATCGCCGACGGCTGCCGCTGCTGTGAAGGAGGCTTCTGCGGAGCCGGTGGATGAACAGCCGGGCACCGTTTATTACGAGATTTTTGTCCGGTCCTTCTACGATACGAATGGGGACGGGATTGGCGATCTGAACGGCGTAACGGCCAAGCTGGACTATTTGCAGCAGCTCGGCGTCGGCGGCATTTGGCTTATGCCCATTAATCCTTCGCCAAGCTATCACGGGTATGACGTGACGGATTACCGGGCGGTCAATCCGGATTACGGTACGCTGAATGACCTGAAGAAGCTGACGGATGAGGCGCATAAGCGCGGCATTAAGGTCATAATGGATCTGGTCGTGAATCATACGAGCACGGAGCATCCGTGGTTTAAGGAGGCGCTTGCGGATCCGGATAGTCCTTATCGGAGCTGGTACCATTTTGCGGGGGCCGATGAGGATGCGAAGGCGGACGGTGCGGTTGGCAGCAATCCGTGGCATGTGACGGCTGACGGGAAAAGCAAGTATCTAGGCGTGTTCTGGGAAGGCATGCCGGACTTGGATTTTGACAACGCAGACGTACGCCAAGAGCTTGTGTCCGTCGGCCAATATTGGCTGGAGCAGGGGCTCGACGGCTTCCGGCTTGATGCGGCCAAGCATATTTACGGAGACTATGCTTCAACCATTAATAGCCCGGAGATTCAGGCTGCGAATAAGAAATGGTGGCAGGAGTTCCGCAGTGGCTTGTCCGGCGTAAAGCCGGATGCGTACCTGGTAGGCGAGGTATGGGATTCGCCCGTTGTTATTGCTCCTTATCTGGATAAGGCGCTGGACTCGGCATTTGATTTCGATCTCGCCGGCAAGCTGATCAGCTCGGCTGACCGGGAGCGGGATTCGGATCTGGCCTTTACGCTTGGCAAGGCATACGGGTTGTACGAGAAGTCCTCGGGCGGAACGTATGTGGACGCGCCGTTTCTGAGCAACCATGATCAGACTCGGGTGATGACCGCTTTGAACGGCAATCTGGCTCATGCCAAGATGGCTGCAGCCATGTTGCTCACCCTACCGGGAAATCCGTTTATCTATTACGGCGAAGAGCTTGGCATGGCCGGGGCTAAGCCGGATGAGTATTTGCGCGAGCCGATGATCTGGTATGCCGACCCCGCTGGCGGGGAGGGCCAGACCAGCTGGGAGCAGAGCAAGTACAATGCTGCGGGCTCTGCGGTATCGGTGGAAAGCGAGCAGCAGAATGATCAGTCGCTGCTTGCTTGGTATCGGATGCTGCTCAAGTGGCGCAGCGAGGAGCCGGCATTGCGCGACGGGGGTATCGCCGCGTACAGCTTGAAGAACGCGGTACCGCAAGTATCCGCGTATGTGAGGGCAACAGCAGACGAGCGCGTGCTCGTGCTGCACAATTTGTCCGGCCAGCCGCAGAAGGCGGAGCTGGCCGAAGAGTACGGCTCATTCGCGAAGCTGAGCCGCAAGAGCGACAACGCCGCCGAGCTAAGCGGCGGCGTCGTCACGCTGCCGCCATACAGCAGCGTTATTTTGAAGTAGACGAATCCGGTGCCTGAGGCGCCGGATTTTTTGTTGTTTGGACGGCGGGGGCCTCGCCACCCGTCGTCCCGCACAGGTAAAAACCGTGTTATAGCGGATGAAGCGAGAGTGCCTTGTTCCGAAGAGGAGCGATTGTTGGCAGATTGGTTTGAGGTTGGCGGCTGGCGGGTGTGCAGGAAGAAGGCTCCGATGAGGAACCGGAGCAACCGGGGTTTGAACCAGCCGTTAGAGCGGTACAATAGTAGTCTGCGGTAATTGATAGCTGAGTAAGCTCGGATTGCGGGAGGGGCGGAACATTGAATACGAAAGTACTGCGGATTGCGACGCTTGTTGTGTTCCTGATTAATGTTATTCTCATTTTTCTTGTTGATTGGTTTACGATCGAGATGATCCCGGGCAAAAACATTTCCGGCAACTCGAACCCCGCGGTTATTCTATGTTTTCTCGAGTTGCCGGCGTATTTGCTGCTGTTGACCGGCATTGCCTTTATCGTACATAAAGAACGGTATCTGGTGCAGTACAATAGAGTCCGGGTATCGGTGATTTTACTTGCTCTGCTGGCGGTATCGCTCCTGCTTCAGGTGGATAAAGCCCAGCGGATACGCGATCGGATCGATGGCCGAACGAATGAATTCGGCTGGCTGAACCCCTATACCAATACGATTTACATCAACTTTTACTCGTTCTTAAGCGGCATCCTGCTGCTGCTCTTCATTCAATCGGTGATCACTCTAATCCGGTTTAAATTCAGATCCGGTAGGCCGACGGACTAACGCCGGTCACTTTCTTAAACACGCTGCAAAAATAGCCTTGATCCTCGTACCCGACTAGCTGAGAGATTCGAGCGATCTTGAGCGTTGTCGTCTTGAGCAGCTCCTTGGACCGTTCGATGCGCACTCGCGTTACATAGTCGTTATAGCTGATGCCAACGATCTGCTTAAAACGCTTCGAGAAATAGTTGGGGTGGATAAAATATTTGTCGCTGACCCATTGCAGCGACAGGTCTTCGTCGTAATGCTGCTGTACGTACTGCTGCACGCTATCGATTATGTCGTCGCAGGAACGCTCGGCTCCGCCACCCAGCACATTGCTCAGCCTTTCAAGCTGCTGTTCGATAACCGAAATAATCTGGCGCCAATCCGTAAAGCTCTCGAGACTGGCGATCGGCGTCCCGAGATTCCAGTTCGGCAGTTCGAAGGCCGTCTTGGCGGCGTGTTTGCGGAGAACGTGAATGATCTCGGTGTACAAATACTCGACATGCTCGTACCGTGCGTCAGGCGACTCCGCCAGGGTGTGGAACAGCTCGGAAGCAAAAGCGAGAAATTCGCGGTGCTGACCATCCTCCAGCAAGGCGGTTAAACCGCGCTCCGCTTGATGAAGGAGCGGAAATACCGTCGCCGCATGCGACTGGTTAACCGTATCCGTGTAGACGTTGCCGCCGCCGAATAGCAGCCGGTTCTGAAGCGCCTTCCTTGCTTCCAGACAGGAGATTCTTAGCAAGGTCAGCTGTTCTTTTACGCCGCCGACGCCGATAGATACGACAAGCCCAAGATGCTGGCGGATCCAACCAACCGTCTGCGTTAACGTTTCCACGATGCTTTCCGGCTCGAGAACACGATTCGGAGAGGCGAGAAAGACAACAATCTCCTCCGAGTGGTAAGCATGCTTGAAGGCAAGGATTTCAACAGGGAGCGCGGCGAGCGCGTTCTCAATGCTGTTCTGGACGGCGAAGCGGGCGAGCGGCTCCTCGTTCTCCTTGAAGCGGGAGGTCTCGTTGCGGTAGACGATACGCACGGAGATGCCAACGAACGAGCAGCAGTGCAGCAGCTCGACAGGGAGACCATCCCAGTGGGCATCCTGCTCCGTGATCAGATGCGTAAGCTGAAAATCCAGCGGCTGCAAATGGCTCTGGCGGATCATTTCGTCCAGCGCGTTCAGCTTGGAGAGATCCGCTTCCTGCTGCCTTTCTGCCCGCAGTTCCTCCACCAGGCCGGCAAGAAGCGCGCGCAGCTTCTCCTTATCGATCGGCTTAAGCAAATAATCCTTCACATGATTGAGCAGCGCCTCGCGTACATATTCGAACTCGTTAAAGCCGCTAATAATGACGAATTTCGTATTCGGGGAGATCGCCCGCGCCTGGTTAATGAACTGAAGTCCGTCCATGCCCGGCATTCGAACATCGGTAAGGACGATATCCGGCTGGCAGCTAACGAGCAGGGACATCGCTTCGAATCCGTCTCCCGCTTCTCCGGCAAGCGTAAGTCCAAGCGTCTTCCAATCGATTTTTCGAATTAAACCTTCCCGCAGAAGCGGCTCGTCTTCCACGATAAGTACCTTCATCCGATCATCCCCTTATGCCGTCCGCTTCGGCAGCTCGAAATAAATTTTGGTGCCTGCGCCCGGCTGGCTGTAGATTTCAACCCTCGGATCGCTTTCGTAATACAATTGAATCCGTTTGAATACGTTCGCTAGTCCAATCATCGTCCTGGAAGAGGTCTGCCTGGACACGATTGCGTTCGGGTTATTCAATTTGCGGTGAAAAAGCTCGATCATGGCAGGATCCATGCCAACCCCGTTATCCTCTATGATGATTTTCAAGAAGGAATCGTCTACGCTGCCAAGCGTGATGCGCACCTTCTTGTTCCCGACCTTTTGTTCCAAGCCGTGAATGATGGCATTCTCGACTAAAGGCTGTATGAGAAACTTCGGCAAAATGAGATCCTCCATACCCGGCTCCACTTCAATCTCGTAAGCAAACACATTGGCAAACCGAATTTGATAGATGGATAAATATTGATTCAGATGCGTAATTTCCTCCTGAACGGTGGCGAGACTGCCGCCGTTCAAGTTATAACGGAGCATGCTTCCGAGCGCGATGCATATAAAAGAGACCCGTTCGTCCCCGTTAACCGATGAAATGCTGTCGATCGTGCTTAACGTATTGTAGAGAAAATGAGGGTTGATCTGCGTCTGAAGCGCCTTAATCTCCGCTTCCTTTTTCAATAGCTCCGTCTCGTACACTTTAGAGATGAGTGTACTAATCTCGGCGGTCATTTTGTTGAAGCTATGCTGGATAGTAGACAGCTCGTCTTTGCCTTTTACCTCGATGGTAGCCCCGAAATCGCCCATTTCCACCTGCTTCATCTTTTTGTTGAGCTCTTTCAGCGGACGGGTAACGCCAGCGGCAATCAGAGAAGCGATGAGCATGGCGGCAAGAAAGCTGATCATGGCGATCACGATTAGCGTATGGCGGAAGGAGTTTACCTTACTTAGCACTTGATCCAGCGGAATATTGCCGATCACAATCCAGTCGCCGGCATCCAGTCGTTCATAGAAGCCGATATAGGTTTTGTTCCGGTTTTCGTAGCGGAAGTTTACGTAGTCGCTTGATCTTGGCGCCATCTTGTAAGCCGCGAACAAGGGACTTCCCGCAATGGACTTGCCGATGTCTTCCTTGTTCTGCGCGAAAATAATATGGCCGGAGCGGTCCGCGATATAGTACTTGCTGGCGTCGCTTTTTTGCGGTTCCGGGAAAATTTTGTCCAGCACGCCGGGGTCGATATCAATCTTGATGTACCCGATCGGGTGCTGTTCATTCATCGTAATTCGTTTGAGCAGCTGAATATAGCTGACCGTTTTGACGGGCGTGACGGTTGTGCTTATGGTTGTATGCGAGACTGTCCAGAAGGGGGTGCCGTCCATTCGGAGCGCTTTGTCGAACAGGTGCGCCTGCTCTTCATCCAGAAGGGATTTGACGTTCCGATTGTAATAGTAGTAGCTCGAAATTTGCTGGCCGTCCAAGCGGGTGATGGAAATGAACGAAATGAGAGGATTTTGCAGCTTATTAGAGATAATCCGGTTCCGGTAATATTGTTCATTGTCGGTATTGGGAGGACCATCGAGAAACTTCTGCAGCGAAGTATCGCTGAAATAGCTGTAGCCGATATTGGAGGCCGTCTTGAAATGAAGATCCAGCGTATCGACCGATTGCGTGGTCATCCTCTCCAGCCCTTGCAGCGTGGAGGCTTCGAGCTCGCGGCTCATCATGCGATAGTAGGAGTAGCCCATAATGATTGCTGTAAGGCCGATGACGATAAAGAAAGAGAGAATCATCTTATTGCGGAACTGCATGTTCAGGTTGAGGAAACGAGACCACATGTTCAAGCTACCTCCCAACGCATCTGTAACCGCTTACTCAGAAGGTATTCGATAGCTTTGACTATTTTCCTGTTTCTAGGAGAGTCCTGATTCCAAAGTTGCTTAAAATATTCCTAATAGGAGGTTAAGATATTGCATAGAAAGCGCTATCATTTAAGTCCTATACTGAATTTGTAAATCCGATAACCATTTGAGGGGGCGTTCGATTGAAGAAGAAGCAGCGGTTTAGAACGTGGTCCAGTCTGGCAATTGCTCTTGTCTTAATGCTAATGGTATCAGCTTGCAGTGGAGGAAATAGCAGCAACGCGACAAACGTTTCTGAAGCGACTAATGACTCTTCGAGCACGAACGCGGCGGCAAACAACGGGTCTGATAACGCGGAAGCGACGGCGGATAATACGGCTTCAAACGGCGGCACCGTCGAAATTACGGTATGGGATCAGCCGAATCCGGACGACACGATGAAATCCATCAAAGAAGAGGTTTACGCGGATTTCGAAGCGCAGCATCCCAACATTAAAGTAAAGCACGAATTGATGCCGCAGGGCACAAACGACCGTGAAGTATTCGTAACGGCGATGGCGGGCGGCAATGGCCCCGATGCTTACCATTCGGCTCACTTTCCGATTATCGCGGACTGGGTAGGCCAAGGTCTTGCGCTTGACTTGACTCCGTATTGGGACAGCTACTCGGACAAAGATAAATTCATCCCATCCTCGATGGAAGCGGGTACCATTGACGGCAAAGTGTACGGCGTTCCGCACGATATGTACGTAACGGGCTTGTTCTGGAACAAGAAGATGTTCGAAGAAGCGGGGCTTGACCGCGATACCCCTCCGGCGAACTGGGATCAGCTTGTTGAATTCGGCAAGAAGCTGACGGATCCGGCCAAGAAGCAGTACGGCATTACGCTGCTGGGCATGGAATGGGCAGACTGGTGGTTTGAGTACTACGTATGGCAGGCGGGCGGCGACCTGACGCATGTCAATCCGGACGGTACGGTGCAATTGGCCTTTACGGAAGAGCCTTCCGTAACCGCGCTGCAATTCTATAAAGATCTGAAGTGGAAGGATAAAATCGTGCAAAACAACGTGCTCCAGAGCTATCAGGATAACATGAACGATATTTTCCAAGGCCGCGCGGCGATGTCGAACGCAGCTTCCGGCGGATTCGGCGACTATGTTGCGCAAGGAATGGACTTGAACGACGTTGGTTTTGCGCCTTATCCGGTAGGCCCAAGCGGCAAAGGTCCGGGACAAATCGGCGGCGCTTACTGGATCATTAATCCAAAGACGACCAAAGAGAAGCAAGACGCGGCTTGGCAATACATCATGTACTTGAACTCCAAAGAGGTTGCCGAGAAATACCTTCAATTCCAGCAGGACAACGGAATCTTCCCGAATCTGCTGTCCGTTCGCTCCGACGTTGATCCATCCCAATTCGCGCAAGACATTTCGCCTAAGCTTGTAGCGGCCGTGAACAAAGCGGCATCCGATACGCATCTGGAATATTTCCTGAAGGAACGCTTGACTCCGTATGTCGTTAAAGCGGTTCAAAAGGCGCTTACGGACGAAAAATCCGATCCGAAGCAGCTGCTCCAGGAAGCTCAGGATGCCGCGCAAAAAGAAGTGGTCGACGCGTACAACGCATCCGTGAAGAAATAAAACGACTTGAAGGAAGGCGGAGTTGATTAGCGGGGCGTAAAGCGCAAACGCCGCAAGCTGCTCCGCCTGCCATTTGGAAAGGAGGCGTCAAACGTTGAAAGCAGCCATAGAAGGCCGGAAGCCTCAGGTGCAAGCGCGGGTCAGACCCCGGATTAAGATCCCCTGGACAGCGATCGCTTTCGTATCTCCTGCCATTGTCTGTTTCCTGTTGTTCAAGTATTATCCGCTTCTTCAAGCCGTGTACATGAGCTTCTTCGATTACAAAGTCATCAACCCGCCGGGCAAGTTCGTCTGGCTGGATAACTATAAGTATTTAATCCATTCCACCGAGTTCTGGAATGCATTCCGAAATACCTTTGCGTTCTTCTTTATCTACTTCATTCTCACGTTTTGGGTGCCGATTGTACAGGCGGTGCTGCTTAACGAGATCAAGTTCGCGAGCAAAACGTTAAGGTCCTTGTATTTGCTGCCGACGGCGGTGCCCGCGGTTGCCGGCTACCTGCTGTGGAAATGGCTTTACAATCCGGATTACGGATTGTTGAACTATCTGCTCCATTTTATCGGACTTGGCCCTTACGGCTGGCTGAATGATCCTTCCATGGCCAAGTGGTCAATCGTGCTGCCGGGCGTATTCGCAACGGGAATGGGGATGCTGATCTACTATTCCGCGCTGCAGGGCATTCCGAGCGAGAATATCGAAGCGGCCAAAATCGACGGTGCCGGACCATGGCGCCGAATGCGCTCCATCGTGTTCCCAAGCCTCAAGTTTGTTATCGGCATTCAATTTATTTCGTTTATTTGCGGCGTGTTCTTAACCTTCGACCCGATGTATATTATGACCGGCGGCGGCCCGGCCAGCAGCACGAAGACGCTCTCCATGCTTGTTTTTAACAGCTCGTTTAAAGAGTTCCGGTTCGGCGTGGCGGGTTCGATTTCGTTTGTTATGTTTGTCATTATTGCGGTCATTACCTATTTGCAAATCAAATTGTCGAACAAGGATTAATTGCCCTTAGGAAATTTGGCTAAGCAGGAAGGAGCATCTCATGGCTGGACGCGGACGCATCAAGGAGAAGGGTTCATTATCGGTAAAAATCGTCTCTTATTCGGTTGCTATATTTTTTATCCTGGCCTCCATCGTGCCGCTGTTCTGGATGGTCAGCTCATCGATGAAGGACAACATTACCATCTACAAGTTTCCGCCGACCTGGGTTCCGGAGGTGCCGAAATCCGTCAGCGTGACCCTTAATTACGACGGCACGGATCTGAAGAAGGAAGATTACGAGCTGGATGCGATGGAAGCGATCTGGTTTACCTGGAAACGCATGCAAAATGAAGCGGTTGGCGCGATGAAGATAACAGGAGTGAAGGACGGCGTAGTTGTCTACAAAGCCTCCATGCCTTCCTACAAGTTTACGGTGGGACGCTCCGAGATCGTCCCTACGATGGTCGCCACCCATGCCACGATGAAGAACAAGCTGCAGAAAATTCGGGACCGCAAGCTGACGACCTTTGACTATATGGAGGAAGGCGGCAAGTACGGCGGCGAAACGGCGATCCCCTCTGAGCTGCCGCAACAGGCGGCCAATGCGCTCAAATGGCTGTCCGAGTCAAAAGTGGTCAAAGGCAAGGTGTTGACCATCGATGAAATAAGCGACTGGAAGCGATTGTTCGACAACTACATCGTGCTGTGGGAAATGACCGGCAGTTCGGACAGCAAATCGACTGCCGCATCATACGGCTTTCCTCACTTCTTGCTGAACAGCGTCTTTGTCACAGGCGCAACGATTATCCTTCAGCTTATCATCGGCGGTACGGCAGGCTATGCGCTGGCGCATCTCATGCGAGGTGCCATCAGCGGCTGGCTGACGCTTTTCTTCGTTGCGACCATCATGATTCCCGAGATTGCGATACTCGTTCCGCTCTATCTGACGATGGATAAGCTGCATCTGGTCAACACCTTGTGGGGGATTATTTTGCCGCATACCGCTTGGGGGATTGTAATCTTCCTGTTCAAAGGCTTCTTCGAGCAGCTGCCGGGCGAGCTTCTGCAGGCGGGACGGATTGACGGCGCAAGCGAGATGAAGATCTTTTATCGCATTGTTGTGCCGATGTCGGCGCCAATCTTTACGGTCGTGGCGGTCATGACGTTTATCGCGGTATGGAACGAATTTCTATGGCCGCTTGTTGTTGCGAGAACGCAAAACGTCTGGACCTTTACGGTTGCGCTGAACGACTTCCAGCAGCGGCGAAGCCTGGGCTCCAACGTCATTATGTCAAGTCTCGTCATCGCTACGATACCGCTTATGATCATTATTACGTCCTGTCAGAAGCTGATTGAGAAAGGCGTTTCTTTCACGGGACTGAAAGGGTAGGGGATCGAATTGGAACGAAAAGTCGCTTTGGTAACCGGTTCGGGACGAGGGATTGGCAAAGGGATCGCGCATGAGTTTGCAAAAGCCGGTTACGATGTGTGCGTCAATTACAATAAAAGCGCCGAGCAGGCGCAGGAAGTTGTCCGGCAGCTGCTGGAATATGGCGTGAGGGCGGAAGCGGTCCAAGCGAACATCGCCGATCTGGACCAGATCGCGATGTTGATCGAACAGGTGGAGAGCCGATTCGGCCGGCTCGACGTGCTTGTGAACAACTCGGGCATCACGCGGATGAAGCCGTTCCTGGAGACGCCTCCGGAGCTGTTCGAAGAGGTCATCAATACCGATTTGCGCGGTTTATATTTCTGTTCTCAGCATGCGGCGCGCCTGATGGTCAAACAGGGCACGCGCGGCGTCATTATCCATATCAGCTCGAATCATGCGGAAGGCAATTGGTCGAATTCGACGGTGTACGCGGCGGCGAAGGCCGGCGTGAACAAGCTGGCCAAAAATATGGCGCTTGATCTCGCGCCTCACTGCATTCGGGTCATCGGAATCGCCCCGGGCTACACGAGAAACAGTTGGACCGAAGGCGACGAACGCGTACAGAAGGCCATCGCGGATATTTCTTCCCGCATTCCGATGGGGCGGTTCTGCACGCCGGAGGAGGTTGGGGCGGCTGCCGTATTCCTCTCTTCGGACAGCGCGGGCTACGTCACGGGAACAACGTTTTATATGGATGGCGGTGCTCTTCTCCCGGTATGGGCGGAGAAAGGAATTAACGGCTAACCGGCAGCTGCCGAGTTCATCAAATAAAGGAGTCCTGATCGTGAAAATAACGGATATGAAGCTCTACCATGTCAAGCCGCGCTGGCTGTTCCTGAAGATTGAGACCGATGAAGGGATCGCCGGGTGGGGCGAGCCTATCGTAGAGGGTCGCGCATTGACGGTTGCGACGGCTATCGAAGAGCTGAAGCGCTATCTGATCGGCGAAGATCCGCTGCGCATCGAGCATCATTGGCAAATCATGTACCGCGGCACATTCTACCGCGGCGGTCCGGTTCTCGTCAGCGCGATAAGCGGCATCGAGCAGGCGCTTTGGGATATTAAGGGCAAGTTCCATAACATGCCCGTTTATGAAATGCTGGGCGGGCGCGTCCGCGACAAGATCCGCATGTACAGCCATTGCGGCGGCGCAACGCCGGAGGAATTTGCCGCGAACGCCAAGCTGAGAGTGGCAGCCGGCTTCCAGGCCATAAAGACAGGCGTTGACGCGCCTGTCCGCAACGTGGATTCGCTTGCCTTCGTGGAGAGCCAAGTGAACAAGTTTGCGGCAGCGCGGGAGGCGGTTGGCAGCGGCGTTGACATCGCCATCGACTTTCACGGACGCGTCAGCCCGGCGATGGCCATTCGTCTGGCAGTAGCGCTGGAGCCTTATTATCCGATGTTTATCGAGGAGCCATGCCTGCCGGAAAACGTGGACCAGCTGCTGCGCGTCGCCGAATCGACGAGTATTCCGATCGCAACCGGCGAGCGCCTGTTCACGCGTTGGGGCTTCCGCGAGGCACTCGAGAAAGGCGCCGTGGCGATCGTGCAGCCCGACCTGTGCCATGCCGGCGGCATCTTCGAAAGCCGCAAAATCGCCGCCATGGCGGAAACCTACTATGCTTCGGTCGCCCCGCATAATCCGCTTGGGCCGATCTCTCTCGCCTCTTGCTTGCAGCTTGATGCCTGCACGCCGAACTTCCTCATTCAGGAGCATCCTTCCATGGCGGAGAAGTGGGATCTGGGCGAAGGCTACTTAAGCAAGCCGTTCGAAGTCATCGACGGCCATGTCGCCATCCCGGAGGGACCGGGGCTTGGCATTGAAATAAACGAAGAAGCGCTGATCGAACGCAGCTTCGGAGGCGACTGGGATACGCCGCGTCTCGCCTATGACGACGGTTCGTTCGCGGAATGGTAATTGGCTAAACACAAAAAGACGGACACAGCTTGATGCTGTGTCCGTCTTTCCGTTTAAACAAGCTGCTTCCAAATACCGTAGCCGTACCCCGGGAGCCGCAGCTGCAGCTTCCCGGCTGCCGGCTCTAGCCGCTGCTCATCGCCGAGCAGCGACACCCAGCTGCCGCCAGCTGTCACGGCGGCAACCGCCTCGCGTCCTCGCGCGTTCATCGCGACGAGGATGCGCTCGTCCCCATGGCGGCGTTCGTACACGATAACGCCGCCGTCTTCGCCATCCGCTGCCTGAAGGAAGCGGATGTCCGCGCTGCGCAGCGCGGCGTGCTTGCGCCGAAGCGCAAGCGCCTGCTTATAGAAAGCGAGCAGCTCCTGATCCTGCTGCTCCGGCTCCCACACCATGCATTTCCGGCAGTCGGGATCGCCCGCGCCGTTCATGCCCACTTCATCGCCGTAATAAATGCACGGCGTACCCGGATAGGTCAGCTGGAACAAAGCCGCCAGCTTCATCGAGTCGACTTCATCGCCGCAAATCGTCAGAAGACGCGGCGTATCATGGCTGTCCAGCAGGTTAAACGCCGTTTCCGTCACCTGCTGCGGATAAGCGGCCAGCTGCTTGCCGATCGCATCGGCGAAAGCCTTCGCCCCCATCGTCTGATGCCCGAAGAAGTCGAGCACCGCGTTCGTAAACGGATAGTTCATCACCGCGTCGAACTGGTCGCCCTCCAGCCACATCATCGCGTCGTGCCAGATCTCGCCGAGGATATACGCATCGGGATTTACGGATTTCACCGCTTGGCGGAACTCCCGCCAGAACTGGTGATCCACCTCGTTGGCCACGTCAAGCCGCCAGCCGTCGATTCCGATCTTCTCGATCCAATAACGCGCCACATTGAACAAGTAGGCCTTCACATCCGGATTTTCCGTATTCAGCTTAGGCATCATCGGCTCAAAGGCAAACGTCTCGTAAGTAGGGATGCCGTCCTCCACCCGAAGCGGCCACTCCCGCACATGGAACCAGTTCGCATAGACGGATTTCTCGCCGTTTTTCAGCAGATCCACAAAAGGAGGGAACGTACGGCCCGCATGGTTAAATACCGCATCCAGCAGCACCCGGATTCCGCGCTTATGACATTCCCCGACCAGCTCCTTCAGCTTCTCGTTTGTGCCAAAATGACGGTCCACCTGCATATAGTTCTCGGTATCGTATTTATGGTTGGTCGTTGCTTCAAAGAGCGGGGTGAAGTAGACCGCGTTAATGCCAAGCTCGGCCAGATAATCCAGATGGTCCAGCACGCCTTGCAGGTCTCCGCCGAAGAAGTTCGTTGGCGTTGGCGTACCGCCCCAGGCTTCCGTTAGCTCCGGGTTCAACGAAGGATCGCCATTTGCAAAGCGTTCCGGGAAGATCTGATAAAACACCGCGTCCTTCACCCATGCCGGAGGAGAGAACACATCCACCGGATTAATATAAGGGAAGTCGAAAAAAGTATTCGGATTATCCGGCAGCTCGGCCGGGAAGCCGCTTTCCGTCATATAGACCGTCTCGTCGTCGGCATTGGCACCGGTAAGGCGAAACGCATAACGAAGCCGGCGGAAGGGAGGTTCTATGGAAGCTTCCCAGTAGTCAAAAAGCGCATCCGAGGAGAGCACGCTCATCCGGGCAACGGTAAACGTTCCGGCCCAGTTGTATTTATCTCCCGCAATGAGCTCCACGCTCCGGGCATCGTTCTTTTTCGTGCGGATCCGGATATGCAGGGTGGTATGGTTATAAGCGTAAGCCCAGTTTTGCTTCGGCCTGTGATAGATCGCTTCCAGCAGCATAAGGGTAAGATCACTCCAATCGGATAATGGGGTAGAAAACAGAAAAAGGCACAACCTGCTAATTATAAAAATCAGCGAGGTTGTACCTTTATAGGTAGCATTGCCTTTAAATTGTCGTTCGAACCTCCTCATTATACTACGAACCGTCCGAACGAGCCACTGGCAATCCCGAATTTATAAAATCTTAAGCATGCACCGCGTCATGGCTTTGCGCTTCCAGGAAGCGTTCCGCATCCAGAGCAGCCATACAGCCGCTGCCTGCCGCCGTGATCGCTTGACGGTATTGACGGTCTTGTACGTCGCCGCATGCGAATACGCCAGGGATGTTGGTTTCCGAGGTGCCAGGCTTCACGATGATGTAGCCTTGCTCGTCGGTGTCGATTTGGCCGCCGAGGAATTTCGTGTTAGGCGTATGGCCGATCGTGATAAACACGCCGTCCGCTTCCACGAATTCTTCTTCGCCGGTTGCGTTGTTGCGTACTTTCAGACCTTTCAGGCCCATTTCGCCGGGAACGATCTCAAGCGGAGTTTTGTTCAGGTTCCAGCTGATTTTTTCGTTCGCGCGTGCGCGGTCCTGCATGATTTTCGAAGCGCGGAGCTCATCGCGACGGTTAACAACCGTTACTTCGGATGCAAAGCGAGTCAGGAACACCGCTTCTTCCATAGCGGAGTCGCCGCCGCCAACGATGATCAGCTTTTTGTTGCGGAAGAAGAAGCCGTCGCAGGTTGCGCAAGTGCTGACGCCGCGTCCGATGTTTTCTTGCTCGCCCGGAATGCCGAGGTATTTCGCGGAAGCGCCTGTCGAGATAATGACGGATTCGGCTTGAATCTCGCCGATGCCTTCAACGTCAAGCGTATAAGGGCGTTTGCTGAAGTCGACGCTTTTTACGGAGCCGTTGCGGAAGGATGCGCCGAAACGCTGCGCTTGCTTACGCATGTTGGACATCAATTCGCTGCCGAGAATGCCTTCAGGGAAGCCCGGGAAGTTCTCGATTTCCGTTGTAGTCGTCAACTGACCGCCTGGCTGCCAGCCTTCGATAACGAGAGGCTCCATATTTGCGCGCGCCAGATAGATCGCCGCCGTTAATCCGGCAGGGCCGGTACCGATAATGACTGTTTTGTACATGAAGAATTCCTCCACTCATCTATATGTTGTTGGTATATGTCGCAATTTCTAGTTTAAAATTATTACAATCTGTAAACTTTGTCAACACAGTTCATCTTATTTTCATCTAGATGTATTATTGTAGAAAGATAGTGTACAGGGGGTGCTCCATTATGCCGAAAATACTCGTCGTGGACGACGATCCCAATATAAGAGAGCTGGTCAGCTTGTTTTTACGGAGAGAAGGTTATGAAGTGATTGAAGCGACCAACGGGGAAGACGCTTTAACCCGCTTGGAGGCGGTGAAGCCCGATCTCGCGGTGATTGACGTGATGATGCCCAAGATGGACGGCTGGGCTTTATGCTCTTCTTTGCGCGAGTCGTTCGACATGCCGCTCTTGATGCTGACGGCCAAGGGCGAGACGGCTCACAAGGTAAAAGGCTTTGAGCTTGGCGCCGATGATTACGTGGTGAAGCCCTTTGATCCGCCGGAGCTGATCGTCCGGGTCAAGGCGCTGCTCAAGCGTTACCGCATTGCTTCCTCGCAGGTCGTGGAGCTTGGCGGGCTGTCGATGAACCGCTCGGATTTCCAGCTTGCCGCGAACGGCGAGAAGATTCTGCTGCCGCCGAAGGAATTCGAGCTGCTCTTCAAGCTGGCGAGCTATCCGGGCAAAACCTTCACGAGGGAGCATCTGATCGAGCAGCTGTGGGGGATGAACTACGAAGGGGACGAGCGTACGGTTGATGTACATATTAAGCGTCTTCGCGAACGGTTTCCGGAGGAGGATTTCGGCTTCCGCATCGTGACGATCCGCGGCCTTGGCTACCGATTGGAGGAGCGGGCATGATCCGCAGCTTGTACGTGCGAATAGCGGTGACTTTTCTGGTCATCGTATTAGTAAGTATCAGTATTGCCTATTATACGGCGAACCAGCTGTTCCGGCGGGATCTGCAAGGGCAGAACGGTCTTGAGGAAATGATGATAACCCGGCTTGAGCGGCTGTACAACGATTCGTCTCCGCGGTCCTTGCCGATGTTCCTTGAGCAGGTCTCAAGCCTTCAGGAGATGTCGATCGTTGCGGTCAACCGGAACGGGCTTGTTATTCAAGTCGGGCGATCAAGCCGGGCGATCGTGAACCATTTGACTTACAAGACGGTCGAGAACATTTTTGGAGGCAAAACGGAACGGGTAAACTTCGCGGACGAGCATCAGAGCGGGCCGCCTTCGCCTCCGGCATACGGCCGCCTGGCCCAATTCGGCAATACGGAATGGGCCGTGTTTATTACTCCGGATCATGTCCGGCAGGTTCGAAGCTTCCAGCGGAATACGTTCACCATTCTGATTACGCTGCTGGTCGTCGGCTGTATCCTGATTCTGTTCGCCGCCCGTTATCTGGTGAAGCCGCTCAAAATGATGACGGCCGCCACCACCCGCATAGCCAAAGGCGACTTTGGCGTACAGCTTCCGATGTCGCATAAGAACGAGCTGGGCGAGCTTGCGGACAGCATTAACAAGATGGCGCATAGCTTGTCGCAGCTCGAGACGATGCGGCGCGATTTCGTATCCAACGTATCGCATGAAATCCAATCGCCGCTCACCTCGATCGGCGGTTTTGCCGAGGCGCTGCGCAGCGAGGATTTGACGGAAGGGGACCGGAATCGTTATGTTGGTATTATTAAGCAGGAGAGCAGCCGTCTATCCAGGTTAAGCGAAAATCTGCTGAAGCTGGCGTCGCTCGATTCCGAGCATCATCCGTACAAGCCGGTCACCTACCGGCTGGACAGGCAGCTCCGCGACGTCGTTTTGTCCTGCGAGCCGACCTGGCTTGCGAAGCGGCTGACGGTAGAGCTGTTAATGGAAGAGACCGTGATTAAAGCCGACGAGGATCAATTGAGCCAGGTATGGATCAACCTGCTTGCCAACAGCATGAAATTTACGCCCGAGGAAGGCAAAATCTCGTTCCAGCTCTCGGAGAAAAACGGCTATGCCGTCGTCCGGATCTCCGATACGGGCAGCGGAATACCGGAGGAGGAACGGGACCGGGTATTCGAACGGTTTTACAAAATCGATCCGTCGAGGGACCGTTCCGAGGGCGGAAGCGGGCTTGGCTTATCTATTGTGAAGAAGATTATCGATATTCATGGCGGAACGATCGAGATCGAGGATGCGGAACAAGGGGCGGTATTTGTCGTCCGGCTGCCGCTCGATCCCGAGCCGCCAATGTGAAACAAGAAAGGGTGACTGCCATGTTTCATGAGAAGAAGAGGCAGCATGTACGCAAAGCCATTATTCCAGCAGGGGGACTAGGTACGCGCTTCCTGCCCGCAACCAAGGCGCAGCCGAAGGAAATGCTTCCAATTATCGATAAGCCGGCTATTCAATATATTGTGGAAGAAGCGGTGCAGTCCGGCATCGACAGTATCATTATCGTCAGCGGGCGGCATAAGCGGGCGATCGAGGATCATTTCGACAAGTCTTACGAGCTGGAGAAGGAACTCGAGGAACGCGGCAACGAAGAGATGCTCGCCATCGTCCGCGACATCTCGCACCTGGCCGATATCTATTACGTCCGTCAGAAGGAACCGCTTGGGCTCGGACATGCCGTTTTGTGCGCGCGGCGTTTTATCGGGGACGAGCCGTTTGCGGTGCTGCTTGGCGATGATATCCTTCGTTCCGAGCCGCCATGCCTGCAGCAGATGATCCATCAGTACGAGGAGACGGGTTCCTCGGTTGTCGCCCTGATGGAGGTGCCTTGGAATCAGACGCATAAATACGGCATTGCCGCTTTTGATAACGCCGACCCTTCCCAGAACCGCATTCTTGACCTGATCGAAAAGCCTGCGCCGGGACAGGCGCCATCCAATTGGGCGGTTGTCGGGCGATATGTGCTGGATCCGGCGATCTTCGAGCTGCTGGAGCATGCGAAGCCGGGCAAGGCCGGAGAAATTCAGCTGACGGACAGCCTTCAGCAGCTGAATCATTTCGCTCCGATTCTGGCGCATCGGTTCACGGGCAAACGCCATGACGTGGGCGATAAGCTGGGCTTCGTGAAAGCAACGATTGATTTCGCGCTGGAGCGGGAGGATCTGTCGGAGGAAGTGCGCAAATATTTGCGCGAGCGCCTAGGCTGAAGAATAGAAAAAAACGCTGCTGTGAAGGGGGATACCTCTGCGCGGCGGCGTTTTTTATTAATACTAAGATAACTTTACCTAATTAACGGCCTGATTTGAGCCAAAGCTTGTGTCGGGAAGAGCGCTTTTGGCCTCCCCCGCTTGAGGCGATTTTGCCTACATTGAATTTGCTCCATTAAAATTAGCCATGTACGAAGACAAAAACGTATTCCGGGGCAATTTTACTGTTATTTTCCAGTGCAACGTGAATTTTTGTCGCAAAAAAAGCAAAGCACTCAAACCGAGGGCTTTGCCGAACAGGTCATCTACCTACTGCGCTGCCGTCTCATCCAATGCCGTTTCCGTAATCGGATTGCGTCTGATTTTTACTTCCTGGAACGTAATTTTGTTATCGAGAATATAGTCCGGGATGTTGCGGTGTTTATGCGATTCGCGGAACGCTTCGCTTTTGGTCCACGCCTGGAAAGCATCCTTGGAAGTCCAGCGGGTAACAACGGCTACCTCGTCATACTCTTTCAAATTTTGCGTCCACAATACCTCGAGTCCGAGGAAGCCCTCCATCTGCTCCACCTTGCCAATCCGGTCAAAACGCTCAACAAGCTTGTCACCGCTACCTTTTACGATCTGCGATGTGTTCGTTACGATAATCATTGTTTGTTCCTCCTCGTTTTGTTTTCGAACCGGAATAATAATGGGGTAATGGCCGTCGAAGCTGACCTTTGCCTCCAGTTCATACACTTCTCTCATGAATCCTTTAGATAATACGGTCTTAGGCTCGCCGGCCGAATGAATCTCGCCGTCCTTCATTGCAATCAGATGATCGCAATAAGCGGCAGCCTGCTGCAGGTCATGCAGCACCATAACAATCGTTGTCTGCTGCTGACGGTTAAGACTGACAAGCGCTTCAAGCACTTCGAGCTGATGCGCGATATCGAGATAAGTCGTTGGTTCGTCCAGCAGAAGCAGTCCGGTCTTCTGGGCGAGCGCCATGGCGATCCGGGCTTTCTGCTGCTCCCCTCCGGAGAGGGTGGCAAACATGCGGTCGTCATGCCTTCTGATTCTCATCAGGCGCATCGCCCATTCGATCACGTCGTGATCTTCCTTGGAGAGCTTCCGCGAGAACATGGAACGGTGAGGGGACCGGCCGTATTCGATTAATTCCCGGACCGTGACATTGGGCATAAACTCCTTGGACTGCGGGAGCATGGAGACCGCCTTGGCGAAGTCTGCCCTGGAATAATGCTCGGCGGGTTTGCCTAGTATCGTAATGCTGCCTTCGTCAGGGGAAGACAGTCCGGTAATCAGAGAGAGAAGGGTGGATTTGCCGGAGCCGTTTGGTCCCACGATAGCGGTTATTTTCCCCTTCGGAATGATGGCATTGACGTCCGTAAGCTTGAACATGCCCCGCTCCAGCGTCAGTCCTTTTGTCTCTGCTGCTGTCATCGCCAATTGCTCCTTTTCCTAAGCAGATATAAGAAAAACGGTGCCCCAAGGCAGGCCAGCAAAATGCCGACGGGCAGCTCGACGGGATCGAGCACCGTCCGGGCGGCCGTATCCGCCAGCGCGACAAGCGCTGCGCCGCCAAGAATGGATGCCGGCATCAGGTAGCGGTAATCGTCGCCGATCATCAGTCTTATCGCATGCGGGACAATCAGGCCGACAAAGCCGATCAGCCCGGCAACGCTGACGGCCGTTCCGGCCAGCAGGGAGGCGAGGAGAATAAGCAGCATGCGCTGCGTTTCTACCTTTTGTCCAAGCAGCTTGGCGGAATCATCCCCGAGCATAAGCAGATTGACGGGCTTGATGGCCAGGAAGGACAATAGAAGACCTGCCGCCGCATAAGGCAGCATGAAGGAGAGATGATGCCAGCTTCTGCCGTTAAGACCGCCGGACAGCCAAGGCAGCACGGCTTGAATGCGGTCGCTGTACATGACCATCACCCCGTTCATGACAGCGCCTATCAACGCGTTTAAGGCAATGCCGGCGAGTACGATTTTGCCCGGGGAAGCGCCTTTATCCCACGACAGCGTGTAGATGATGACCGATGATAGTAAGGCGCCAAGGAAAGCTGCCGCCGGCAAGAGATAGCTGAACTGCGGCAGCAGAACCATCGTGATAACGGCTGCCAGGCCAGCGCCGGAGGATACGCCGATCACGCCGGGATCGGCAAGCGGATTGCGCATGACGCCCTGCAGGATAGCGCCGGAGGCGGCAAGACAAGCGCCGGTTAATAATCCGATCAGAACGCGGGGCAGCCGGAGATCGAAGACGATCGTATCCTGCGGAGAGTCCCCCCGGGCCGTTAAGGCATGCCAAATATCTTCAAGCGCGACAGGCACGGAGCCCGCCATAAGGCCAAGCAGCAGGCTTGCGATAACGAGTACCGGCGCGATGGAGAGAACGAGTTTTCGGCGTTTGGTACGTTGCTTGATGTTCATGATTTTCCCTTTCAGCTTGCGGACAATTGATTGCGCATGAGTGTCAAAGCTTCCATGACCCTGGTTCCCGGATTGGTGCCGAACAGATCATTGGGAAGAATCTCGACATGACCTTGCTTTACCGCGTCTACATGGTTCCAAGCCGCGTTGTCCGCCATTTCCTTCAAGAAGCTTTCCTTTACCTGCTCCACATTCCCATGCGTCATGATAAATATGTATTGCGGATTCGCCTGTACGATCCGTTCATTGCTAAGCTGCGCGTATTGCGGGTAGCTTTGCAGGCGGGGATAGTCAGCAGCGATGTTTACGCCTCCGGCGAGTTCAAGAATGTTGCCGCCAAGCGAAGAAGGAAGGGCAGCCATAAACGTCCCGGGAGCTCCGTAGACGAGCAGCACTTTAGGGCTGTTTGCCGCAACGGCTGCCTTATACTCGGCGAGCTGACCGTTGATTTGGTCCACGAGCTCGCTTGCCCGATCCTCTTGTTGAAGAAGCTTGCCGAACAATTCGATTTGCTGCGTAATTTCCTGGACGGAATTAGCGCTCGTAAGCAGCATCTTGGAGCCGATGCTCTCGATGGTCGGGATGTCCTTCGTGTTCATTGGACTGTTGCCAAGCACAACATCCGGATGCAGCAGCGTAATTTTCTCGAGATCGACCTCATGCGCGGTCCCGATCTGCTTCACCTCGCTTAAGGCTTCCAGACTTTGAGGCAGCTCGGAGGTAGGGCGACCAACCAGGTTGCCGCCAAGCGCGTAGATAATATCGGCTTCGCCGTTGCCAAGCGCAACAATTCGTTCCGGAACATGGTTAAAGCCTAGGCTTCTTCCGGTGAAGTCCTTGATCGCGATTTTACTGCCTGCTTCAGCGGGCGGCGAAGTATTGCCGCAAGCGCAACAGCTTATAACGATAATGGCCGCAACGGCTGCTAATAGCGATAAGCGATTACGCATGATTGCCCTCCTTTATGGGTAAAAGTGGCCAAGTAATCAAGAACGATTCTCAGTTTGATAATAATGATATTCATTCTCACTTAAAACGTCAATAGATTTTCAGGAATTTTTTAGATAAAAATTTCAGGTGATAAAAAATAAAAATAATTGAGCTGAATTTCATATTTATGGTTGACGTTCTCAATTAAACTGTGATAATTTTCTCATTGAGTTTACATGAGGTCTGGCATGCGAGGGAGAACGATACGGGTGTTTTATGGGCCCAATGTACTTCTTCATGCCCGAAATCCTTGATTATACAAGGATTGGGCTTGCTTATAGCCCCAAATTTTATTGTCAGCTGGGAAGGAGGATGAAGATCCTATTTTTTTTGATCCTTAGTGAGAATGATAATCAATAAGGTAGTGTCATAATTTGTGTAATTATTTTCTCTTATATCCATTAGTTTAAAGTAAATAAATGTAATTAAGTAAACTAATTTTGGAGGTTTCAGTGAAAAGAATAATAGGGAGAATGGGCGCGTGGATCCTCTCGTTATTGGTCATCATCGCCTGTATTCCAGCTTACGCCGCCGCCGCAGCCTCATTGGAAGCCGGAAGCTACTCGGCCGATTACGTGGTGCTCAGAGCCGAGGATGATTCCGCATCGATTGCCAACGATTATTGGGAGAAGCCGGCGACCGTCACGGTTGCTGGCAACGCCACGACGGTCCGGATGACCATTAATCACACCAAGTGGGTGAAAGAGTTCAGCGTTCCGTCGGGCAGCGGATCCTACTCCGCCGTGAAAGTGGTGGGCACGGATGAAGCCGCGGACAAAAGAACGGTTGAATTCCGGGCGGATGATCTCTCGAAGCCTATTTCCGCCAAGATCCATGTGACGGTTGAGGATATCGGTTACGACCATAAGTATACGATCCGCTTCTCTTTTGATACGAACAGCTTCAAGCCGATTAAAGCGGCGGGGATGCCTGCGGAAAAACCGACGGAGACGCCAAAAGAAACGCCGGCGGAGACGCCGAAGGAAACACCAAAGGAAACGCAGGCAGCGGATAAGGGCATAAGCACCGGCACCGCAAAGCCATCCGGCAGCAAGGAGCCCCCGGCTTCAACGGTGAAGCCAGCCTCCACGGAGGAGAAGGGGGCAAGCGGCGCAGCGGCTGCCGGTTCCGGCAACGGCAAAGAAAGCCCGGAAGCGGTTGGCGCTTCCGCTGCGCAGGAGCCGTCAGCAACACCGGCAGCCGATGCCATTAGTCCGGAGGCGAGCAAGTCTCCAGACACGCCGGCGGATTCAACCGCGGCGGAGGAACCGGAGGCAGCGGAAGCAAGCGGTCCGGGCAGCGATGAAGCAATAGCCGCGGGAATCGCGGACGATGCCGATGCAGAAACGGCTTCCGCCCCGCTGGCAGAGGAAGCTTTGCAGCCGGCAGGCGACAACGGCCGGAATTTGAAAGGCATATATATTCTGGCTGGTGTTATTATAGCCGGGGCAGTGATGTTCATCGTCCAACGGCGCAAACGTTCGACCAGACCATAAATGAGATTTTTGAACTTATTCATTTTTATATAAGGAGAGGTTGTCGGAAATGTTGGAGAGTGTTCTGCAAAAGAAAACAAAACAAAAGATATCCATAATGTTGATTATCGCATTAGTTCTGGCCTTATTTTCAGGTTTTTCTAAAGCTGCTTATGCGGCTGAGGATGTACAGCTTACCGATGTTACTCTAAATTACGTAAAACTTTCGGATAAAACCGTATCTTACGATGCGACGGTTGGTACCAATTACTATGACGCCAAAACGTATGAGCTTGATGGCCAAAAATATTTGCGCGTAAGCGTTTTGAGCGCCGGCATCAATCTGCAGCTTGTCATCGATGGCGTAACGCCTACTGAGGTGTCTTCGATTTACAATGCGGAAAATGCCGTTATCGGTCATGTCTACGACTATGCGATTGCAAGCTTTACCGATCCAATCGTTGGTAAGATCACCTATCAGGCTGGCCCGCAGCAAGGCAACCACCCTATGTATATTATTATCAATCAGGATGCGAAGGCTGAAACAAGAGCGGCTCTGAAAGCGAAGCTTGCCGAAGCTAACGCGATCGCGAACAAGAGCACTCAATTAACGCAAGCGATCGCTGCCGCTGCTGCGGTTGATCATTTGCTTTCCCGCGAAGCGGAGCTTGCTGCTCAATTACAAGCTCTCACAACTGCTGTCGCAAGAGAGACGCTGCAGCCTGCCGCCGTTACGCTAAACTACGTGAAATTGACAGACAAGACGGTATCTTACGATGCGACGGTCGGAACCAATTACTATGACGCTAAAACGTATGAGCTTGATGGCCAAAAGTATTTGCGCGTAAGCGTTTTGAGCGCCGGCATCAATCTGCAGCTTGTCATCGATGGCGTTACGCCTATCGAGGTGTCTTCGATTTACAATGCGGAAAACGCCGTTATCGGTCATGTCTATGATTATGCGATTGCAAGCTTTACCGATCCAATCGTTGGCAAGATCATTTATCAGGCTGGACCAACGCAAGGCAACCATCCGATGTATATCGTTATCAATCAGGATGCGAAGGCTGAAACGAGAGCGGCGCTGAAAGCGAAGCTTGCCGAAGCTAACGCCATCGCGAACAAGAGCACTCAATTATCGCAAGCGATCGCCGCAGCTGCCGCGGTTGATCATTTGCTTTCCCGCGAAGCGGAGCTTCTTGCTCAATTACAAGCTCTGACAACTGCCGTAGCAAACGCGTCGGGCGGCGGCGGTACTGCGCCGGTGGATCCCAACCAGATCCCCAACGGCACGTACAGCCTGAACTTCACGATTTTGAAAGAAGGAACGACTCAAGCTTCGGTTATGGATGGTTATACCGTTCATCCGGCTACGCTGGTTGCGAATAACGGCGTCTATTCCGTAACTCTTCGCTTAACGCAAAGCAAAGAGATTACAGGCTTCAAGGTTAACGGCGTGGCGCCAACTACAGTCTCTTCCAATGCCGAGAAAAACACTCGAGACGTGAAATTCACCGTCAGCGACCTGTCTCAGATTGTAAACGGCTGGGTCAAAATCGACTGGGATGCTGTTAGTTATCACGAAGAGTACAACATAAATATCAAATTCGGCAGTTATTTCACTTACACCGAGCCGGGTTGGACGGGGAATCCGTCAATACCTTCCACTCCCGAAGAGGAAGAGGAAGAAACAACCGATCCTTCGACCGAACAGCCTGGCACAACCTTCAAGGATGTCGAAAAGCATTGGGCGAACGAGTCGATCAAACGCGCCGTCCAGCTTGGGATCGTAAACGGCTATAGCAACGGTACATTCAAACCGGACGGCGTGATTAACCGCGCCGAGTTTACGGCTATGATCAGCCGTGCCTTGAAGCTTCAAGCTTCGGAAGGCGGAGCATCGTTGAACTTCAGCGACCTGTCCTCCATCCCGGCATGGGCGAAGCCGTTTATCGAACAGGCGGCGGCAGCGGGCATCATCAGCGGTTATGCGGATGATTCGTTCCGTCCGGCGCAAGAGATTTCGCGCACGGAGATTGCCGTAATGGTCGTCAAAGCGCTTGGTTTGCCGCTTGAGCCGGCAGCCTCGCTTGCCTATGCGGATGCAAACAGCGTACCGGAATACGCGAAGGCAGCCGTAGCTACGGCGGTCAAATACGGCCTTCTCCAAGGCAAAGGCAATAACAAGTTTGACCCGCTTGCCCATGCAACGCGCGCCGAGGCTTTGACTTTGATCCTTCGCGCTCTGGATTTCGCGGCGGCACAAGCAGCGCAGCAAACAGCAGCGAAATAAACGTATGCAGGAGGATGTCCGGGAGGCCGGATATCCTCTGCCTTGTTTTTCGGAAAGGAGAGATAAGATGTTTGCCAGATTGGCGAAAATGCTGGTCGTCACTCTATCCATAAGCGCCTTGGCCGCTTGTTCCTCCGGCGGAACAACGGCACGGGAGCCGGAAACCACCGCCGCAAATGCAAGCAAGCCCGCGGCAACGGAAGCCGCGAAGGAAGCGCCGCGTATCGTATCCACTACCGTTGCCGTCACTCAAATCATGGATGCGCTTGAGCTTGAACTTGCAGGCGTTCCGACCAGCGTGAAGACGCTGCCGGACCGTTACAGGGAGATTAAGGAGGTCGGAAATCCGATGAGTCCGGATATGGAGCTTGTGAAGTCGCTGCGTCCAACCGAGGTCTTGTCCGTCACCACGCTTAAAGTGGATTTGAAGCCTGCTTTCGAAGCAGCGAAGATTAACGCGACTTTCCTGGATCTGACGAGCCTTGCGAGCATGGAAGAGGCGATCAAGACTTTGGGGCAGAAATATGACCGCGCGGAGCAGGCCGCTAAGATCGTGAGTCAAATCGATGAACGGATTGCCGAGATCGGCAAGACGACGGAAGGGAAAACAAGGCCTACCGTACTCATATTGCTTGGCGTTCCGGGCAGCTATCTGGTGGCGACGGAAAAATCCTATATCGGCAGCCTTGTGCAGCTGGCCGGCGGCGTGAATATCGCGAGCGGCGCGAAGGTGGAGTATTTGGCTTCCAACACTGAGTATTTGCAAAAGTCCAATCCGGACATTATTTTGCGTGCCGCTCACGGGATGCCGGATGAGGTGATCAAGATGTTTGACGAAGAGTTCAAGAAGAACGATATCTGGAAGCATTTTAACGCGGTGAAGAACGGACGGGTCTACGATCTTCCGGAAGAGCTGTTTGGCACAACGGCTAATCTGGCCGCGGCCGAAGCGCTGAAGTCGCTTGTTCCGATGTTGTATCCCGAAGCGAAGGATGCTGCGTAACGCGATGAGAAAAACGATCAGCTTTGCCGTTATCCTCTTGCTGCTGCTTGGCGTTACCTTCTGGTCGATGACGACGGGCAGCATTAAGGTCGGATTTATTGAGCTTATTGACGGATTATTAAACGGAAACAACGAAGAAGTGGCCGTTGTCCGCGATTTACGGCTGCCCCGTATTATGGTCTCCATGCTCAGCGGGGCAGCGCTTGCGGTGTCGGGCGCGCTTCTTCAGGCTGTCATGCGCAATCCGCTGGCGGACGCGGGGGTCATCGGGATTTCCTCCGGCGCCGGCTTTGTGTCCGTGCTGATGGTGACGATCTTTCCGGCGATGTTTTTCTGGATGCCGATTTTTTCGATTGCCGGCGGCGTTCTAGCTTTCCTGCTCGTGTATTCGTTGTCCTGGAAATCCGGACTTAACCCGATGAGGACCCTGCTGGTCGGTGTCGCGATTAACGCAACCTTCACGGGACTCGGGCAGTCCTTCAACTACCGGGGCAGCTATGCGGTGACGTCGGTAAACCAGGCGATCAGCTCGATTTTTACGATGAAGACATGGACGGATGTTCAGGTGCTAGGCCTTTACGGCTCCATTGGCCTGCTGCTCTCCCTGCTGGTTATTCCATGGTGCAATATGCTGTCGCTCCAGGATAAAACGGCGGGCAGCCTTGGGCTGAACGTGGCCCGCGCGCGGATTGTGATTTCCATCATTGCGGTTTTGCTTGCTTCGGTGGCGACCGCGGTTGGCGGACTAATCCTGTTCGTGGGCTTGCTGATTCCGCATATCTCCAGGCTGCTTATCGGCTCCGACCATAAAGCGCTTATTCCGTTCTCGGCGCTGGCCGGAGCGCTGCTTATTTTATCCGCGGATACGATTGGACGCACCGTCCTGGCGCCTACCGAAATTCCAGCATCGATTATAATGACTGTTATTGGCGGACCGTTTCTTGTCTTTATGCTGAGAAAAGGGGGGACGCGAATTTGGAGCTTAATCGAGTGACGTTTGCTTATAAGGAGAAGTCCCATACCCTTCATGAGGTGACTGCTTCGATCGAGCAAGGTAAAATCACGACCATCATCGGTCCAAACGGAAGCGGCAAGTCTACCTTGCTTGGCGTATTGTCGCGTCACTGCTTGCCGCAAAGCGGCGAAGCGGTGCTGGACGGCAAAGCGATTCCGGCGTACAAGCCGCGCGAGCTCGCCCGCAAGCTGGCGGTTGTCCACCAGCAGAATGAAGCCCCGTCCGATATAACGGTGGAGAAGCTTGTTGCCTTCGGGAGGCTGCCTCACCGCAAGATGTGGACGCCCGGCGGAGAAGAGGACGACGCTGCCATTGAATGGGCGCTGGAGCTGACGGGATTGTCCGGGAGGCGGAAGCAGCGTCTGACCGAGATGTCGGGAGGAGAGCGGCAGCGCGTATGGATCGCGATGGCGCTGGCGCAGCGGACGCCGATTCTTTTTTTGGATGAACCAACGACCTTTCTGGATATGTTCTACCAATATGAGCTGCTGGAGCTTATCCGCAGGCTGAATGTCGAGCATGGTCTGACGATCGTCATGGTGCTGCATGATCTGAATCAGGCAATCCGCTACAGCGACCGTTTGCTTGTCATGAAGGAAGGGAAGCTGTTGCTGCAAGGCCCTCCCGAATTCGTGGTGACGGAGCATACGATGAAGGAGATTTACGGCATCGAGGTTGCCATCTGCAGCGATGAACGAACGGGTATGTATATGGTGCCGATTGGAGTAAAATAGGCGATTTAAGATGTGCCGGATCCTGCTGAAGCGGGGTTCGGCTTTTTTGCGCGAAAAGTTGGAAAGGGTTGGAGAAACTTTTTTTATTTTCCGTAAAGGAAAAATGGAGATCATTTATTTTTTCATATAGAATAGATAAGAGATATAAAGAGATGAACACTCAAGTTGGAGGAGAATGAAATTGTATTGCCATCATTGCGTTAGGGAGCATGATGCGGATGCCGTATATTGCAGCAGATGCGGCAGGCTGCTGGAGCCAGAGCGGAATTTGCAACATGGAACAGAGGATAAGGCGGCAGCGTTGGAAGAATGGGATACGGCAAAGGACCAGGCAAGCACAGCATTGGAGACGTCGCAAACGCCGTTAAAGCAGACTGGCAGGGGCAATTTGCTCATTGGATTGATCCCCGTCATTGTACTCGTTGGTATTGCAGCGGTGCTGTTGTCTTATTATTTATATGAAACCAGATTAAATAACCGTGTCCTGGATTGGCAAAATGCAGCCAGACAGGAGGCATTGGCGGGTAAATACGAAGAGGCATTCCGGCAGCTGAACAAAGCGGCGGATGCGCGTCCGGATTTTAAGCCGGTACAGGCGGATTTGAAGGTCGTGGAGGAAGCATTATCCCTTGACCGTACGTTAACGGAAATTCAGCAGCGTCTGGATGACCAGGATTTGGGCGAAGCCTCTATTCAGCTGGAGCAGGTGAAGTCGAAGCTGCGCGGCCGGGAAGAGCCGATTTTCGGCAGAGTAAGGGATCAGGTTGAAGAAATGTCGACGAAGGTAACGGTGCTTCAAGTATCGTCGGAGTATGAGAGCATGACCGGCATTGACGATCTTGCGGGAGAGTATAACCAGGTGAAGGGCTTGTCCGGCGATGAGGCGCTTGCGCTTCGACAGAAAATTGAAGCGAAGATTGCGGATATCAGCTACGACGAGGCCGACGCGATGCGGAAGAAGAAGAACTTCTCGGCGGCTATTACGGCAGCGCAGAAGGGGCTCATCTACGCGCCCGACAACGATAAGCTGGCTAAGCTGTACGACCGGATTGTCGTAGAGAAGAAAAACTTCGAAGACGCGGAGCAGCAGCGGATTGAGCAGGCGATGCAAAAGGCGGCGGAAGAGGATCTGATCAATCAGACGGCAGCGGTTAAGGTGAAGCATATTGACGCGCAGCTTGATCTTTTCGGCGACTTTAACGTGAAGGGGGAACTGCTCAACGCAGCTACCCGGCCGATTTACTCCGTTGTTATTGAATATACGGTTCATGATTCGGAAGGAAAAGTGATTACAACGGGCAAGGTGGATGCTACCCCTTCTTATATTGAGGCGGGCGAGACGTTCAGCTTCTCCTTTGTGGTTCATCATGTGCAGGATGAGAATGCAACAGTGGCTATCGATCATATGACTTGGTATTTGGATTAGGGGAATTAGTCATGAAAAAAGGAACATGGATTAGTCTCGTCGCGTCTGTGGCGGTGCTTTGCGCGGGAGCGGGCACCGCTGCTTATATACATGCGGAGGTGCCGAAGCAGCTAAGCGGCTTGCCTTTACTCGCTGACGCTAACGCTGGTGCGCCTAAGTCGTTAAAGGATATTATTTACGCAACGCAAAAGCTCGTTGTCATGATCGAAACGGAGGACGGGACGCAAGGCTCGGGTTTCGTCTATAACGATAAAGGCGACCTGATTACCAACGCCCATGTGGTTGCCGGTGCGAGCAAGGTGACGGTAAAAACGGCTGATGCGCGCGAGCTCGAAGGAGATGTTATCGGCATCAGTACGGAGACTGACGTTGCGGTTGTACGCGTTGCCGGACTAGCGGGAGTAGAACCGCTTTCGATGGTGCGCAAGGAGAAGGCGGAGATTGGTGATGAAGTTATCGCGATAGGCAGTCCGCTTGGCTTCCAGAATACCGTTACAACCGGCATTGTCAGCGGCGTAGGCCGGAGCTTCGAAATCAAGCCTTACACGTATAACGACCTGTACCAGATCTCGGCGCCTATTGCTCCGGGCAACAGCGGCGGACCGCTGGTCGACAAGAAGACAGGCGAGGTTCTGGGCATTAACTCCGCCGGGATCGAGCAAAGCTCGATTGGGTTCAGCATACCCATCGTAAACGTGCTGGACATGGCCGAGGCATGGTCGGAGCATCCGATGAAGACCTTGCCGGAAGGGAAGCCTGCCGAGGATGACGGCAACGTGAAGAAGGATGCATCGATTACCGAGTATGCGGAATATTTGGTTACGCACTTTTACGATAGTCTTAATAATGCCGACTACGTTTACGCTTATTCCCTGCTTGGCGGCAATTGGAAGCTTGGCACCAGCTACGAGGTATTCCGCCAAGGTTACATGATGACCCGGAACGTGGTTATCGACAACATCCACGTCACGAAGGAAAGCAACGACGAGGCGATCGTTACGGCAATCATTTCGGTTGACGAACGGGTGGACGGCGAATACCGGCTCAGCAAGTATCAGGTAACCTATGACGTTGGCTACGAGAACGATCAGCTTAAGCTAATCAGCGGCAAGGGCAAGGTCATTAAGCAAGGCGAAGAGCAAGATAAGCCTACCAAGGCTAAATGAGGTTGAAGAGGTTGGAGGAAAGGTCGCAGGCATAGGCTCGCGGCCTTTTTGCATGCCCTATAAGGGAGCGCCTTGCTCGGGTGCGCTGTTTTCGATCGTAAACGGTAATCTGCGGCTAACCCACTCTGCGGTAGAGGATTAAGCAGCTCGCCCAACGTTGCACGAAATACAACATAATGGTGCATTTGGGTGCTGTAAGACGAAATATCCTGCACAGATTGTAGGATATTTGGCATAGGGTTGGCTATATTGCCTCAGTGCGGCGAATTATAATGCATCATGTACAGTATATTTCGCTCAACCCTGCCCGATTGGCTAATTATGCTGCATTTCGTGCAACGCGCAACTTGCATGTATATGTATATGGAGCTGGAAGGCTGCCAACAGCCTATCAGGGGGGAAACAAGAAAGCTGCAAGGCCGAATAAGGCCTTGCAGCTCGGATCAACTTTATACCTCTTCCGGATCATAGGTGGCAAAGTGTTCGGCAACGTTCAGATGGGCAATATCCGTCAGCTCCTGCGGTAGTTCATCCTCTTCGTCAGATCTTCCGGTTGCCGTGAAGAACAACTCGATTGCGACCGTATCAAAGCGTTGTACCGGGAATGTCAGCAGCGTTTGCGGTATGACGCGGCCATTCAAGCGGAGAATACACTGAATTGGTCCGCCGATCGGGATTCCGCTAACCGAAGCAATCTGGCCGTTAAACGAGAAGCGTACAACGCCGGTTCGAGCAAGCGAATCGCGAATGCTCATGCCAGGCCAGAACGGTACGCGGTAAGCGTTCGTTACGTTCGGGAAGAAACGTCCGCCGTTAATGACGACAGTGACAAATGCCGGTCCGGGCTGAGGAGGGAACGGCGGGAAGAACGGCGGGAAAAACGGCGGGAACGGTCCCGGTCCTGGCGGGAATGGCCCCGGCCCCGGCGGGAACGGTCCCGGTCCTGGCGGGAACGGCCCCGGCCCCGGTGGGAACGGTCCTGGCCCCGGTCCTGGCGGGAATGGCCCCGGCCCAGGCGGGAACGGACCTGGCCCTGGTGGGAATGGCCCCGGCCCTGGCCCCGGCCCCGGCCCTGGTCCAGGAGGTGGCGGAGGCGGTCCGGGCATTAACGTCCGCGTGCCCCCGCAGCCGCAGTTGCTAACAACGGTGTTGTTGCCTTTCCCTTCGATATACTTATAAGTATAGCTATTCATGCGCTTTGTCAGACTCCTTCGTATGACAGATTAGGCAATCATCCTGATCCATCTTATGCGGCGGATGCCTATCCGTGTGCACGAAGCAGCAGCTGCGGGACATTTTGCGATAAAAATAAACAAGGCTGCCCCAAAGGGACAGCCTTGTTTGTATTCAAGCAACTGCTTATTTAACAGCTGCTTCGTAACGTTTGCCAACTTCAGCCCAGTTTACAACGTTCCAGAACGCTGCAATGTAGTCAGGGCGTTTGTTTTGGTAGTTCAGGTAGTAAGCATGCTCCCAAACGTCCAGACCAAGGATAGGCGTTTCGCCTTCGAAGATCGGGCTGTCTTGGTTAGGCAGGCTCGATACTTTCAGCTTGCCGTCTTTAACGGAGAGCCAAGCCCAGCCGCTGCCGAAGCGAGTTGTAGCTGCTTTCGCGAATTCAGCTTTGAACGCGTCGAAGCCGCCCAGTTCGCTGTCGATTGCCGCAGCCAGTGCGCCAGTTGGAGCGCCGCCGCCGTTAGGGCCGATAACTTCCCAGAACAGGGAGTGGTTTGCATGGCCGCCGCCGTTATTGCGTACAGCCGTTTTGATTGCGTCCGGAACGATTGCCAGGTTGTTAGCCAGCAGTTCTTCCAGGGACTTGTCTTGCAGCTCAGGAGCTTGTTCCAGAGCAGCGTTCAGGTTAGTCACGTAAGTGTTGTGGTGACGGCCGTGGTGGATTTCCATTGTCAGCGCGTCGATATGCGGTTCAAGAGCGTCTTTCGCGTAAGGCAAAGCAGGTAATTGATGAGCCATGATTAACAGCCTCCCATAAATAGGTTATGTAAAACTCTTCTCATATTATCCCTTATCCGAGTGCATAAATCAACATTAATGTTGCAAAAGTCGAATGGTGACGGACAAAGTCGTACGAGTTGTAGAATGTCACGGGAGCCATGGAAATATGCAAAAACATTAGAAAACGAGCCAAATCCAGAGTAAACGGCCAATAAATACATGTAAGCGCTTAAAATAAAGCGTTTTCAACGTAATTTAGCAAATTTCTTTAAAATTTTTAAGTATTTTTTAAGACAAAAAGAGGATTTCGTTATAAAATGTCGTAAAATATATAAATGCAGCACTATGACAAGGTATAGAAGGTGTATAATTAATGAACGTTCGTTCCTTCCAGTTGTCTGACTACAGACCTGTCACTACACTCCTTGAGGAAGTATTGTCTGAAGAGTGTTACGAACAAACGATGGAAGCTTTTGCGCGTCAATTGTCATGGGACAGTGAGCTTGTACTTGTCGCTGTCGAAGAGTCGGAAATTGTAGGTATGATCATCGGCACGATTGATAATAACAAGGGTTATTACTATCGTATCGCTGTTCATACGGAGTATCGTCGCCAAGGAATTGGCAAGGCGCTTATACAAGCTTTACGGCAGCGCTTCGAGCAGCGCAACGTTTCCAAAATATTAATTACCGCCGACGAGCATAATGAACCGGTGTTGCCGTTATACGAAGCGATGGGTTATGCTTCGAACGACTTTTTCCGTTCATTCCAGAAATTAAGTATTGTAGCAGGCTAAACGGCTTCCGAATTCAGCCTAATAGCCATATTTTGTGCAGGGCATATCTGCATCGCCATTGCTTTTGGCGGTCAGATATGCTTTTCTATTTAAAAGGACTATTGTTTGGAACATACGAACGGGGCGCTTGATGCCGCCCTTGGCCCGTTTCACAATAAGTAAGGAGAGGCGTCATGGACATTTATCGGCACTGTGTTATCAAAAGCTTCAAGCACGACGGTCATATTCACCGAACATGGCAGCGCAACTACCTTGTGCCGGCAGAACGGCTTGCGCCAGTGCACAGGGATAACCAAATCATTGTGCTTATAAATCGTCAGACGCCTATAGTGGAATCCGACGGCAAGCAATGGATCAGCCGCGTGCCGGCGGTATCGTTCTTTATTCCGGGTGAATGGTTTAACGTCGTAGCGCTGCTGGAAGACAGCGGCATCCGTTACTATTGCAATATCGCATCTCCGCCTTATTTGCAGGGGGACGTGCTTACTTATATCGATTATGATCTGGATGTGATCCGCACGACCGAAGGCAACCGCTATGTCGTGGATCAGGACGAGTACCAGATGCACAAGCTGGCTTATCATTATCCGCAGATGGTGGAGGACAAGGTTCAGCAAGGACTGGCAGCGCTGCTCAAGCGGATGGACGAGGGAGCGGTTCCTTTCCAGGATGACATTGTCCAAAGCTACTATGCAGACTGGCATAGCACCTGTGGGGAAAGCGAGGGGTAGGCTGCATGAGTGTATCCCCTTCCGATCTGAATAAAACCGCCCCGCGGGAGGCTCATGAAAAGCCTCATTGGTTCAAGGAAGCGCTGGAGTGGGCGAAAACCATAACGATTTCTTTTCTGATCGTGATGGTGCTGCATCTGTTTGTCTTTAATCTCTCGACAGTCGAAGGGCATTCCATGGAGCCGACGCTTCAGGACCGGGAGTGGCTGTTCGTGAATAAGGCCGCTTATCTGATTGGCAATCCCAAGCTGGGAGATGTCGTTATTCTCGAGGACCCTTCGGCATACGGCACCGAAAAAGACTTTCTGGTGAAGCGGGTCGTTGGCGTAGCGGGCGACCGAATCGAAATTTACAATAAACAGCTCTACCGTAACGGAGAAAAGGTATCGGAAGCCTATACCGATGTCGAAATCGAGGATCTGGATTTTATGCCGGTTATTGTTCCGAAAGGGCAATATTTCGTTATGGGGGACAACCGCCATGCCAGAGCCAGCAAGGACAGCCGGATTTTTGGCACCGTACCGCGTTCCATGATCCACGGCAGAGCGGATATTATTTTATGGCCGTTCAAACAGGTGAAGGTGTTATAGCCTTATAGAATTGCTCCGCAATTTTCTTTGTAGGAGATGGAAGAATGAAAGAAGTGACGATCTATACGGACGGCGCCTGCTCGGGGAATCCGGGGCCGGGCGGCTGGGGAGCCGTTTTATTCTACGGTGCGCACCGGAAAGAACTTTCCGGGGGCGAAAAGCATTCGACGAACAACCGGATGGAGATTCAGGCGGTTATTGAAGCGCTGAGCCTTCTGAAGGAACCGTGCAAAGCAAAGATATACAGCGATTCCGCTTATGTCGTGAACTGCTTCCA
The DNA here is from genome assembly GCF_003399985.2 of Paenibacillus sp. ATY16. NCBI lineage: Bacteria > Bacillati > Bacillota > Bacilli > Caryophanales > Paenibacillaceae > Paenibacillus > Paenibacillus sp. ATY16. The sequence goes on from NZ_NMOK02000014.1 coordinate 132,545, forward strand.
AAAGGGCTGGATTCACGGCTGGCTGCGCAATGGCTGGAAGAACAGCAAGAAGGAGCCGGTGGAGAATCAGGATCTGTGGAAAATGCTATGGGATCTGATGAAGCGCCATCAGGTGGAATACATCAAAGTAAAAGGGCATAGCGACAACGAGTGGAATAACCGCTGCGACGAGCTTGCCCGCGAAGCGATTAAACGGTTGTAATTTTTAAAAGGAAGGGAGCCAGGTGCTAATGGGCGGCAGCCGCTGGATATCGTTAAAAGAAGAATTACGCGAAGCGGCGGCAAGCCTTGGCATCGACAAGATTGGCTTTGCTTCCGCCGATCCGTTTACCGAGCTGAAAACAAGGCTGATCCGGCATCGCGAGCTAGGCCGCGAGTCGGGCTTCGAGGAGCCGGATTTGGACAAACGGACCAATCCGGCTTTGCTGTTTGATAATCCGCAATCGATCATCGCGATTGCCGTCGCTTATCCGGCGAAGCTGCCTAATCCGCCAAAGTCGGAACCGGGGGCCAGACGCGGTATTTTATCGCGGTCCGCTTGGGGCGATGATTATCATAAGGTGCTGCGGGACCGGATGGCGAAGCTGGAGGCCTGGCTGAAGGAACGCGTACCCGAAGCGCGGTTCGAGAGCATGGTCGATACGGGCGCCTTGTCAGACCGGGCGGTTGCCGAACGTGCCGGGATCGGCTGGAGCGCGAAGAACTGCTCGATCTTAAGCGAGGACCTGGGCTCCTGGATTTACCTCGGCGAGATGATCACGAATATCCCGTTCGAGCCGGATACGCCGGTGACGGAGGGCTGCGGGGAATGCACCAAATGCATTGACGCATGCCCGACGGATGCGCTGGTTGGTCCGGGACAGCTGGATTCGAATAAGTGCATCTCGTTTATTACGCAAACCAAAGGCTTCATCTCCGATGAATACATGCGCAAGATCGGCAACCGGCTGTATGGCTGCGACACGTGCCAGACCGTATGTCCGGTGAACCGGGGCAAAAACTGGACCCACCAGCCGGAGCTTCAGCCGGATCCGGAGCTGGTCAAGCCGCTGCTTGTCCCGCTGCTGACGATCGGCAACCGGGAATTCAAAGATCGTTACGGCCATACCTCTTCCGCCTGGCGCGGCAAGAAACCGATCCAGCGCAACGCGGTTATCGGCCTTGGCAATTTTAAAGACAAAAGCGCCGTGCCGGATTTGATTGGCGTACTGAAGGACGATACGCGTCCGGTGCTGCGCGGAACGGCTGCCTGGGCACTCTCACGCATCGGCGGCGACGAGGCGATGGAAGCCCTGAGAGAGGCGCTGCCGAACGAGACGGACGAAGAAGCCAGAGTCTATTTGGAGCGTGCGATCGCCAGTCTCGAGGCTGACCTTGGCAGAGCGGAGGAAGGAGCTTCGATCCCGCATGAAAGCTAGGAAAAATTACTTCCCCGGGACGTTTGCGAATGCCTGCTTTACATGCTATTATAGGGGTCATTATAGACTATAGGCTGGATTAGTAGAAAGGGCCGGGTGAGTTCATCATTATGTGGAACATCATTATTCCGATTGTAACTTTAATCGCAGGGGTTGCAGGCGGATTTTTTATCGGGGTATTCTACCTGCGCAAGCAGCTTGAGAAGATGCAGAACGACCCTGAAATGATTCAAAAAATGGCCAAACAAATGGGCTACAACTTGAACAAACAGCAAATGAATCGTGCACAGCAAATGATGAAAAATCAGAAAATGCCACGAAGATAAAGTGCGGTCAGTTGGTAGTAGCCGGAGAGGTGGTACGAAATGGCGGGGATGAAAGACTACGTCAATTCGGCGGTATCGCGCAACCGGGAGCAAATCGAGCATCACGTAAAAGAAATTTTGAAGCTGGTTGGCGAAGACGTCGAAAGAGAAGGGCTGCTGGAGACACCAGCTCGCGTTACCCGGATGTATGAAGAGATTTTCGCGGGCTACGAGGTAGATCCGCGCGAGGTGCTTGGCGTTACCTTCGACGAGCAGCATGAAGAGCTTGTTATTGTCAAAGACATTGTCTACTACAGCCAATGCGAGCATCATATGGCGCCGTTCTTCGGGAAGGTGCACATCGGATATATTCCAAGCGGCAAAATCGCCGGTCTCAGCAAGCTGGCAAGACTTGTTGAAGCGGTATCGAGAAGACTGCAGGTGCAGGAGCGGATCACCACGCAGATCGCGGACATTATGCAGGAAGTGCTGAAGCCGCAAGGCGTGATGGTTGTCGTGGAAGGCGAGCATCTCTGCATGTGCGCGCGCGGCGTGAAGAAGCCGGGCAGCAAGACGGTTACGTCGGCCGTTCGCGGCGTATTCTCGGATAGTGCGCTGCGTTCGGAGTTTCTGTCTTTGCTCAAGCAATAATAGCTGTAACAAGGTGAAACGGCTTCGCCATCCTTTGATGGCGGGGAGCGTTTCATTCCGGAGAATTCTAAGCCCTATTTATAAGACAGAACTTATAAATTCTTAGAATGAAATAAAAGCCGCCGTGGCATCAAGTTCCGTTTCGAACGCTTGATGCTGCGGTGGCTTTTTTGTTATCCGTATAAGGGCTGTATGCTAAGTGGTTTGCGTATTGTCTTTGGCGGGATGCGATTCCTGGTACTGTTGATCGACCTGGCCGAGGAAAAGGGCTGCGCGCTGGATGTATTCGGTTGGCGAAGCGCGGAAAAGCATTTCGTGCTGGCCGTTTGGTACAATCCAGGAGCGAGACAGCGGGTTCGTCTGATCCGCCGCTATTTGCTCGGCTAGCTGGTAAGGTGCTTTGGCATCGCTTGTGCCATGCATAATGTACAGCGGTATATCGAAGGACTTCGTTAATATTTGATCAACCGGCACCTGCTTCAGGTTTGTACCAGACCAGGTAGGGAGCAGCATTTCGATCAACTGCTTGGACGGGAACTTCGGAAGCGGCAAAATTTGCGTCACGTTGTGGAACATCGTATCGGCCGTTGCCAGGAAGGTGCTGTCCAGAATCATCGCGTCAATATCCTTCGTCTGCAGCGCGGCTTGGAGAGCCGTGCCTGCTCCCATCGAGAAGCCCCATACGACAATCTCCTGGGCTCCGCGGGACTTGGCGAAATTGATGGCCGCGAGCAGCTGCTGCGATTCTTCAATCCCCGCCGTAGCCGGCGCCTTGTATTTCTGCGAGGCATAGCCGTAGTCAAAAAGCACCACATTATAGTGAAGCCCGTGAAGCAGCTTCGTCAGATCATACATCGGTACCCAGTCTTCCTCGCGGTTGGCGCCATAGCCGTGGCTGAAAATAACGGTGCGTTCCGACTTCGCCGTGGAGCTTGCCAGAACCGCGTCGGAATCATTATCCGAGGCCGGCACATACCAGCCGCTGACGGTTGTTTTTCCGCTAGCGCTTGGGAATAAAATATCTTCATAATCGAGGCCGGCAGCGGCCTTCGGATTGGAAGTAAGCGGTGCTACATAAGGATAGGTCAGCATCCAGGCGACATATCCGTAGAAAACGAGAACAAGCAGCAGGCATAGAGCCGTGAACGAAGCAACCAGCGCGATGAAGAAATGCTTGCGCGTCTTAGTCTGCGGGCGCTGCTTTTGCAGTCCGCCATCAAGCGGAAAAGGCTGCAGCGTTTGGGGAAAGCCGGTTTCAAGCGGCATTGGTGTCATTATGGTTGTGCTCATCGCATCGTCCCTCCCTCACTACTAACTATGTAAGCGCTATTACATATCTAGTACTTTTATCGTAGACCCGTAGGGTTAGGCCTGTCAATTGATGTCGATGTAATGTTAAGCATTTGTAATCAGGCTGTAATGAAAGATCTTTTCTTTACCATTATCGCTGAATTAAGGTATACTGGATGATAATAAGTTTCATTGTACGAAACCAAAATTGGAGCGGATCAAGGAGGGCGGACTGGATGGAAGAAGGCAAATCAAATGTACGTGCGGTAGAACGGGCGCTGGATATTTTGCTCTGTTTCACGGAGGGAACGGATCTGGCAATGTCCGAAATCGCGGAAAAGGTAGGCCTGCATAAAAGCACCGTCCACCGCATGCTGGCAACGTTGGAAGACCGCGGCTTCGTAGAGCGGGATCCGTCGTCCGAGCGTTATCACCTCGGAATGCGGATGTGGGAGCTGTCGGCGCATCTGTCCAGCTCGGATGACCAATCCGTCATCTGGCAGCCGGAGATGGAGCGCTTGCGCGACCGGCTCGGAGAGACGGTTAGTATATATGTACGCGACGGATCGGAGCGCGTGCGGATTCAGGCGGTCCAGAGCAATCAGCCGGTTCGCCGGGTAGCGCCGGTTGGCGCGAGGCTGCCGCTGTATGCCGGGGCATCCAGCAAAGTGCTGATCGCTTATTCCGACCGCTTTGTGCAGGAACAGATCTTTGGCGATCCGGCTTGGCTGCTCGCGATCGACCTTGACCAATATAAGCAGCAGCTCGAGGAGATCGCGCAGCAGGGATACGCGACCAGCTTCGAGGAACGCGAGCCGGGGGTAGCGGCATTGGCAGCGCCAATCTTCAACCGGCATGGCCAGGTGGCCGCGGCGTTATCCGTATCCGGGCCATCCAGCCGTCTAACGATGGAGACGATGCGAGAGTATTCGCCGGTTCTAATCGAGTTCGCGAAGCGTATGGGCACCATGATCAAGTGACGGTTAAGTGGCAAACTTCGCATACGTGCAGGTTAAAGTGGCAAACCCCGCATTTGAATGGGGTTCTGGTTAAGTGGCATACTCCGCATTTGAATGTTCTTCCGATCGCCATTGCTCAGGGATTCCTTTGAATTAGGTTTAATAGGTAGGAATCCCTTCACAAAAGCGAACGCTTAAAAACTTTCTGGAAGAAAGTTGCTTCGTAAGCTTAATCTTTCTCCAGAATCATTCAAAATGCTCCGTTTGCCATTAACCTATTTTAGAGAAAAGAAAAGCGACTGTGCTGATACTTGGCACAGTCGCTTTTGTTTCTACATGATCTGGCGGAGCACGGTTTGCAGGATCCCGCCGTTGCGGTAGTAGTCGACGTCGACCATGGAATCGAGACGTACGGTTACGTCGAACTCGGTTACTTTGCCATCTTCGCCGGTTGCTTTGACATGGACCTTCTGGCCGGGCTTCACGTCATTGGATAGACCGGAAATATCAATGGTTTCGCGGCCGGTCAGACCAACGGTCTTCCAGCTTTGGCCTTCAAGGAATTGCAGCGGAAGCACGCCCATCCCAACGAGGTTGGAACGGTGAATCCGTTCGAAGCTTTCGGCGATAACCGCTTTGACGCCAAGCAGTAAAGTGCCTTTTGCCGCCCAGTCCCGGGAGCTGCCCGTGCCGTATTCCTTGCCCGCGATAACAACAAGGTTCGTTCCGTCCTTCTGGTACTTCATTGAAGCGTCGTAGATGGACATCACTTCGTTTGTCGGCAGATAGGTGGTTACGCCGCCTTCCGTCCCCGGCGCTACTTGGTTGCGGATGCGGATGTTCGCGAACGTGCCGCGCATCATGACCTCATGGTTGCCGCGGCGGGAGCCGTAAGAGTTGAAGTCCACCCGTTCCACATGATGGTCGGTCAAATATTTGCCCGCCGGGCTGTCGGCTTTAATATTGCCTGCCGGAGAGATATGGTCCGTCGTGACGGAATCGCCAAGCAGTGCCAGTATGCGCGATGACGGAATGTTTTGAATGTCGCCGACATCTCCGCTCAGATTCTCGAAGAATGGAGGGTTCTGGATGTAGGTCGAATCCGGGTCCCACTCGTAGCTTTCTCCCTTAGCTACTTCAAGTGCGTTCCAGCGTTCATTCTGCGTGAAGACATTGGCGTATTTATCACGGAACATCTCAGGACGGACTGCCGATTTGATCGCTTCATGCACCTCTTCATTGGTCGGCCAAATATCTTTCAAGTAAACCGGCTTGCCGCCTGCGCCCGTACCGATCGGGTCCTTTGACAGGTCGATATTTACCGTACCCGCCAGCGCATAAGCGACAACAAGAGGCGGGGACGCCAGATAGTTCGCTCTGACCTGGGCATGGATGCGCCCTTCGAAGTTCCGGTTGCCTGACAATACCGCCGCCACCGTCATATCATTGTCGGCGATCGCTTTGCTCACTTCATCAGGGAGCGGTCCGGAGTTGCCGATGCAAGTGCCGCAGCCGTAGCCGGTCAGGTGGAAGCCAAGTGCCTCCAGAGGCTCCATGAGACCCGCGCGCTCGAAATATTCCGTCACGACCAGCGAACCTGGCGTAAGAGAGGTTTTGACATAAGCCGGGACTTTTAATCCAAGCTCTACCGCTTTCTTGGCGACAAGTCCGGCGCCAAGCATAACGCTTGGGTTAGACGTATTGGTACAACTGGTTATGGCGGCAATAACAACGGCTCCGGTGCCCATTTCGCTCTCCCGGCCGTCTTTATGGTGAACCTTTACTCTTTGATTTTTATTTTCCTCGCTTAAGCCGTAGCCGCCCTTTTCAACGGGCAGGTTGATAATATCGTTAAAAGCTTCCTTGAGATGGGTGAGTTCAACGCGGTCCTGCGGACGTTTCGGTCCGGCAAGGGATGGCACAACCGTGGACAGATCAAGCTCCAGCGTGTCCGTAAACACCGGATCCGGCGTTTCATCGGTACGGAACATGTCCTGTGCCTTATAGTAAGCCCGAACCAGCTCAATCTGCTCTTCATCCCGTCCCGTATCCCGCATGTATCGGAGCGTCTCTTCATCCACCGGGAAAAAGCCGATCGTCGCGCCGTATTCAGGCGACATATTCGCCACCGTTGCGCGATCAGCCAGGCTAATGTTAGACAGGCCGGATCCGTAAAACTCGACAAACTTGCCGACAACGCCTTTTTTACGGAGCATCTGAGTAACCGTTAAAGCCAGGTCGGTTGCGGTGGAGCCTTCGGCTAAACTGCCGGTCAGCTTAAAGCCGATAACTTCCGGCATGACAAAATAGAGCGGCTGCCCCAGCATCCCGGCTTCCGCCTCGATCCCGCCTACGCCCCAGCCCACAACGCCAAGACCGTTGATCATCGTGGTGTGGGAGTCGGTGCCGACCAGGGAGTCCGGGAAGACGACCGTGTCGTCGCCGATTTTTTTGGTTGCGGCAACGGAAGCCAGATACTCCAGGTTCACCTGATGGACGATGCCGGTGTCGGGCGGGACTGCCCGGAAATTATCGAAGGCGGTTTGCGCCCAGCGCAGAAACCGGTAGCGTTCCTCGTTGCGCTTGAATTCAAGCTTGATGTTGTATTCGAGCGCTTCCGGAGTACCGAAGGAATCGATCATAACCGAGTGGTCGATGACAAGGTCAACCGGCACGAGCGGATTGATTTTTTTTGGATCGCCGCCGGCACGCTTGACGGTATCGCGCATCGCCGCCAGGTCGACGACAACAGGGACGCCGGTGAAATCCTGCAGGAGAATACGCGCTGGAATAAAAGGGATTTCCTTATCAATCCGGCCGTTGGCCCAGGAAGCAATCTGCTTCACATGCTCCTCGGTTATCGCGCGGCCGTCGTATTGGCGGACGGCGGCCTCCAGCAGCACTTTAATCGAAAAGGGCAGCTTCGATACAGGGCCCAGCCCTTGCTTCTCCAGCTCCGCGATCGGGTAATACGCATAGGTTTTGCCGGCAGCATCCAGCGTGCTGCGCTCGGCAAAAGGGTTGTTCTTGGACATACGTTAGTGACCTCCTAAAAAATTTGCGAAGCAAATTTGACTTCGAAAGCATCCGCTAAAAATTTGCGAAGCATTTACTTCGAAAGCATCCGCCAAAAATTTGCGAAGCATTTACTTCGAAAGCATTCGCTTAAAGTTTACGGTTTGCTTAAACATTCATCCTCTTTACCCCAGATAGTGTTCCCAAGCCCCATGGCGATTGTTACATGAAATCTTACATTTGCTCATATAATGAACCAGCAAATACAGGAATGGGAGGGGTAGCCATGTCTACGCGATCGGATCAAACAAGGAATCGTCCCGACAAGCAGCGGCCAAACAAAGCTTTAGTGCTCCAACCGGCGGCGGTGCGCACAAGTCAGCCGTCCGGGATCATATTGAAGGCGGAGGAGCTCGAAACGCAGCGTCCTTCCGTCGTGACGCCGGAAAATGCCGCCCGCGAGCAGCGGGGCGGTCAATCGCTGCCCGCTGGGCTACCCGTCCAATCCGCACCTACAAAGTCTGCCCAGCCGTCTGCCGGTCATACCGCCGGAAGGGAAGCCGGTGCGAAGCTTTCTTCCTTGCTTCGTTCCGCCGAGCCGTCAGGCGCCGGAAAAAGGGAGAAGGCAGGCGAATGGAAGTCCGTTATATCCAAATATGTGAACTTATACAATAAGGCCGAGACGGATCAGCATTATGCCGTTCTCGATGATTATATAGAAGATAAAGACCACTGCTTGAGGCTTCGTTACCGGCTTGAACGGCTGCGGGAAAGGGAGCTGTACCGCGGCGTGCTTCCCGCCAGGGGCGAGACCAAGGCTGAGCTTATCAAGGTGAACGAATCCTCTGCCGAAGTATCCGTTCTATTGAAGCTTCATATTAGAAGACAGATGGAACAATCGGGGCTGCATTATCTGGAGGAGAGGACCGAAATCGAACGGTTATGGCTGAATCAGTCGGGAGGCGCCTGGCGCATCTTCCGGATCGAGCCCGTCATTGCGGAGCGGAGGCCTCGGTTCGGCGTTTCCGAGTACACCGCAGCGATGGAGGAGGACCTGGATCAGACCCGAGAAGCATCGGTCTTCCGGTCGACTCCTTTTTTGAACCTGGATCAATATCCGCAGTTGAAGCAACGGGTAAAAGGCATCCCCTATCGCCGCGAGCTGGCGGCCGCTTACGCCGACCGGTGGTGGAATGAAGGGAATCCGGCATACGAGGAATTCGAGGTGAACTGCACTAACTATATTTCCCAGTGTCTCTTTGCAGGCCACGCGCCTATGAACTATACTGGTAAAAGAGAAAGCGGCTGGTGGTACAAAGGCCGCAGCGGCGGCAAGGAATGGTGGAGCTACAGTTGGGCGGTGTCCAATGCGCTGACCAATTATTTGTCCGGCAAGCGCAATTCCGGCCTGCACGCAACCGTTGTTGAATCCGTGGAAGAGCTTCAGCTTGGCGATGTCATCACCTATGACTGGAACGGCGACAACCGTTACCAGCATAGCACCATTATTACCGCCTTCGATGCGGCAGGCATGCCGCTGGTGAACGCGAATACGGTTCCGAGCCGGCACCGGTTCTGGGACTACCGGGATTCCTATGCTTGGACCGAGCAAACAAGATACCGTTTCTTTCATATTGCGGACCACTTCTAAAAATAACCATACCGGAGGATACCTAATGGGGCAGAAAGTACACTTAGGGTTGATTTACGGAGGGAAGTCGGGAGAGCATGACGTGTCGCTGCGGACGGCATTTGCGGTGATGGGGGAGCTTGATTACGCAAAATATGAAATAACGCCTTTTTATATTACCCGGCTGGGCGAATGGAGAGTGGGATCGATGCTTGGCGGGCAGCCGGGGGACATCGACGAGCTTCGCCTTGAGCCGGTGGACGGGGCACCGGTGCCGGTTGTGCCGGACCTTCCGCTTGCCCCGCTCCTCGATCGCTTGGCCGGAGGAACGCTTGCGGGCGGGGGACAGCCGATCGACGTTGTTTTCCCGCTGCTCCACGGTACCTTTGGAGAGGACGGGACGATTCAGGGTCTGCTCGAAATTGCGGACATCCCTTATGTCGGGGCGGGGGTTCTAGCCTCCGCTGCAGGGATGGACAAGATTACGATGAAGAAAATATTCGCGTACGAGGGTCTTCCGCAATGCGTCTTCCGGTATTTCAACCGGGCGCAGTGGGAGAAGGACGCCTCCTTTTTTATTATGGAATGCGAAGTCGCTTTGGGTTACCCGTGCTTCGTAAAGCCGTCCAACCTCGGATCGAGCGTAGGCATATCCAAAGCAAAGACCCGCGAGGAGCTGATCGCGGCGATCGATTTTGCCTTCCGGTTCGACCGCAGGGTCATCGTGGAGGAGTTCGTCGATGCCAGGGAGATCGAAGTCAGCGTTCTTGGCAACGATGATCCAAAAATATCGGTTCCCGGGGAAATTGCCCCGTCCAACGAGTTTTACGACTACAAGGCGAAGTACGTGGACGGCAAGTCCACCATTCATATTCCGGCGAATATTCCGAACAAGACGGCGGAAGCCGTGCGGGATATGGCGCTACGGGCCTTTTTGGCCATTGACGGGGCGGGGCTGTCGCGGGTAGACTTCTTCCTCCGCAAGACGGACGGCCAGCTGTTCGTTAACGAAGTGAATACGATGCCGGGCTTTACGCCAATCAGCATGTACCCGCTTATGTGGAAAGAGTCGGGCCTACCGTACAAGGACTTGCTGGATAAGCTGATCGACTTGGCATTCAAGCGTTATGCCGATAGAAAGACGATTGATTACGGAGGCAGCGGCGGCAATTAACGAAGCAATAATTCGGACTAAAAGGAAAAGAGGGATAGAGATGGGTTTCGCGACAGAGTTTAATTCCGTTTGCAAATTCAAATCGGAGCAAGAGCTGTATGAATTGCTTGAATACGGTAGGGGAAAAATGGTGAAGAGCGGGTTCCGCGTCTTCCCGACCGGCCAGAAAGTAATCGCGTATACGCCAAATAACGAAGCGATTGCGATCGTTCGCATTCTCGCCTCCATCGCGGAAATCAATTTCCAGGGGGAAGAAGTGACGGAAGTGGAGATGGAGCTGGTGCGCAAGCTGACGGAAGAGGAGGCGCGCATCCAGACGGCTCTCGCGTACGAGATGTTTTTCGGAGAGAGGGTATAATTGACTATGATCGTCCGGTTCGGATTTGTCGCCATGAGCACGATTCTAGAGAATGCTTCGCCGTCCCGGACAATGACGTTCGCGAACTTTAGCAAGCTGAACGACAGAGAAGCCGGCATAAGGAAGATGGAGCGGATCGCGGAGGAAAATCTGCACAATACGCTTCGGATCATGAAGCATGCCAATGCCCATGACATTCATATGTACCGGTTCTCGTCCAAGCTGATTCCGCTCTCCACGCATGAGGATCTTCTGGACTGGGATCCGTTTCCCGTCCTTCGTCCGTCCATGAAGGAAATTGGCGACTATGCGAAAAAGACGGGGATGAGGACCTCCTTCCATCCCGACCATTTCTGCGTATTCAGCACGAATCGTCCCGATGTCCTGGTCAAATCGGAACGGGATCTCGATTATCATATCCGGATGCTCGAAGCGATGGAGCTGCCGGAAACGGTGAAATGCAATATTCACATGGGCGGAGCCTATGGCGATAAGAAGCTGTCCGGCGAGCGGTTCGTTCAGCAGTTCGGCGCATTGACTGACCGGTACAAGCATCGGGTTACGCTCGAAAACGACGATAAAACGTTTGATGTCAGGGAAACGATTGAAGCTGCGGAAGCCGTTGGCGTTCCGATGGTTCTCGATATCCACCATCATGCGGTGAACAGCGGGGATGTGACGATGGACGAGCTTTCCGCCGGCTTATGGCAGCGGATTGCCCGTACGTGGGAGCTGGAGGAGCAGCGTCTCGGTCTAGAGGAAGGTGGCCTTCCGCCCAAAATCCATGCTTCCAGTCCAAAAAGCTTGTCCGATCCCCGGGGGCATGCCGATAACGTGGAGCCGGAGCCGCTCGTGCAGTTTCTCCGGAGCGTTGCGGCGTCAACGCCGAGGATCGACTGCATGCTGGAGGCGAAGCATAAGGATGCCGCGCTGCTCAAGCTAATGGAGGATCTAAAGGAAATGGCCGCGCTAGGAAACGGAATCCGCATCCTGGATGGCGGAACCGTGGAGATCGACCCTTAAGCGATAACACCGCCAAGGACCGCCAACAGGACGGCGTTGGCGGTGTTATTTTGTGAACAGACGCTACATAGTTTTTAGAGACATCATGAGCGGGAAAGCGGTGAAGGCAACGTGTTGGAATGGATTCTGCTGGTGCTGCTTGGCGTTCTTGCAGCGATGTTTGGCAGTATAGTAGGCTTAGGCGGCGGCATTATTATCGTACCGGTGCTTATGCTGCTGGGACCGCAGCTGACGGGGGGCGAGATCAGCCATGCAACGGCGGTAGGCACCTCGCTGACCATGCTTATTATTACGGCGCTTGCCTCTACGTTAAGCTACGCGAAGAAAAAGCTGGTCGATTTCAAAAGCGGCTGGCTGTTCTTTATGACGAGCGGGCCTGCCGCCATGATCGGATCCGCGCTGACCAGCCGGTTTCAAGGCGCTGCCTTTTCGCTGTCCTTCGGCATTTTTATGCTGCTTATGGCCGGGCTGCTCGTAGCGCGCGATTATTTGAAACCCATCAACCGGGAATGGCCGATCCAGCGTACGATCGTAGATGCGAAGGGGCAGGAGCACACGTACGGTTATGCGATTGTTCCCGCGCTGGCCATCGGGTTTGCGGTAGGTCTCATATCCGGGTTGTTCGGCATAGGCGGCGGCTCTTTGTTTGTACCGCTTATGGTGCTCCTGTTCCGTTTTCCGCCGCATACGGCGACCGCAACGTCCATGTTCGTTATCTTTCTTTCCTCGATACTGGGAAGCGGGATGCACGGCTGGCTGGGAGAAATCAATTATTGGATCGTGCTGGCGCTGGTGCCGGGCGCATGGATTGGCGGCAAGCTTGGCGCCATGATCGCGGGGCGAATGAGCGGCAAAGGGCTGCTCTGGCTGCTTCGGGTAACGCTGCTTTTGCTGGCCGCCCAATTAATCTACGAGGGTTTGACGAAGCTTTAACACTACGGTAATATTTTAAAAATATACGAAGTATACATTCTCTCTATACGACTTGCGCGAAACTTGCGGAGGAAGTTGTTCGTATAAGAAATGAAACTGCCCTTTTTTTTATTGTGAAACGTTTATGTTTGGTCAAATTATGATGAGAGTAGAGTGATGGACTGTGACTGTAAGTGATCAGCAGGGCACCGTCGTCGGAGGCAAAAGCTTCGCCGCCGTGGCGATCAACTGCGCGGCTAAAGCTGGAGAATGGATTAAGTCTAAGCTAGGAAACTATGAGAAGCTTGATATAAAGTATTCCGCTCATGATTTGGTGACGGAAGTAGACAAAGGCTCGGAGACGTTGATCAAGCGTCTTGTGCTGACGCATTTCCCTCATCATTCCTTCCTCGGCGAGGAGGGCGTTGAGCCCGGGCCGGAAGCATCCGCACGCGCGCTGGAGGAAGTAAGCGAAGCCGAATATTTGTGGATTGTCGACCCGATTGACGGGACGACTAATTTCGTGCACGGCTTTCCGTTTTTTGTAGTCTCCATCGCGCTTGCCCATAAAGGCGAGGTGATTCTTGGCGTTGTCTATGATCCGATGCGCGACGAATTGTTTATTGCCGAGAAGGGCAAAGGAGCTTACGTGCACGGCAAGCGGATGAGCGTGTCCCAAGAGGACAGCTTGAAGACGAGCCTTATTGCTACGGGCTTCCCGGCAGACTTGGATTATGCGCTGCCGCTTAACATGAAGGGGCTGCAGGCGCTGGCGCCGCAAGTCCGCAATATCCGCTCTGGCGGCTCGGCAGCGCTTCATATGGCGTATGTTGCGGCCGGCCGCTTAAGCGGCTTCTGGGAGATCGGCCTGAATAGCTGGGACCTGGCGGCAGGCGCGCTGCTCATTCAGGAATCCGGCGGTACCGTAACCGATACGCTCGGGCAGCCGTACAGCCTGGGCGTCCGCAACGTCGCTGCGTCCAATGGAAAAATGCATCAGTCCTTCCTTGACGCGCTTGCGGCTGCGGATGCCGTGAAATAACAGGATTTATTAATAAATAGAGTTTTGCAAAACCGGCTATCGGCGATAGCCGGTTTTTTCGTGCGCGTTGGCAGTGTCCATAGCGCTATAAATCATAGAATAGGTCGTAGGTATAATATATTAGTTCGTTAGTATGGTATATGATACTGTGTAGCATTATCGTATTGTCATATTTGAGGATGGGGATGGGTCAGGCGATGAGTAGGAACATCTGGGGAAGAGCAATAAGTCGTCATGCATTTAGCAGGAAAATAGCAATGGTATTAATCTTTGCGATAGTAGCAGGTCTGCTGCCGGTATATGGCAAAGCCTTCGCAAGCGGGGGAACGGATGCGCTGGAAGGCTTGTCCTGGGTAGCTAAGCCGTCGGGCTCTACCGATTCTACGGATTCGTTCCGTACGGCGGCATACGGCAGCGGGAAAATCGTCGCAACCGGAACCCCGCCGATGCCTTTTCCGGACTGTGCTCTTCAAGGAACCTGTGGTAATAGAGAAGTTGATATGCACGCAGGAAGCTTATACCGTACCTCAACAACAGGCGCGGGATGGTCGGCTTTGACTACGGGAGTCAATCATGAGATTAGAAGCTTGGTATCCGGCGGTCCTGCTGGTTTTGTAGGAGTTGGATACTCACAATCGATCAGGTATGGTCAACAGAGCTATCATGGAAAGATTATGACTTCGGATGACGGGATTGAGTGGAAAGAATCCGAAACGCTTCCCGGCGAATTGGGAACTACGCTGTACGGCGTAACTTACGGAAGCGCGGGTTACGTAGCGGTTGGCGCGAGCAACGATATCAATTTTAATCAGACGCAAGTCATTCTGACCTCAGGCAACGGGTCTTCGTGGAGTCAGTATTTGATGACTAGCGGAGCGCTTAATGCGGTAGCATTCGGCGGCGGAACCTATGTCGCGGTTGGCAGCGGAGGAGCAATATTAAGTTCAACGAATGGCGTGAACTGGACGCCGCAAAGCTCGGGTGTTACAACGACATTGCGGGGAGTTACATACGGAAATGGACTATTCGTTGCGGTCGGAAACGGCGGCAAAATTCTCACGTCTCCCGACGGAGCGAATTGGACGACGATTATTCCACCGGTAAGCGGCACGTTCTACGGAGCCGCATTCGGGGATGGCACCTTTATAGTCGTTGGCGGCAACGGTACGATTCTAAGCTCGCCGGACGGTCAGAGCTGGCAGCAGCGCGCAAGCGGCACGACAGTCGTCTTGTACGGGGCTGCGTACGTGAACGGAGAGTTTATGGCGCTTGGCGCGAACGGCACCATTCTTATGGCACAGCATAAGCTCACGTATGCGGCGGACTCGAATGGGACGATTAGCGGCGATGCGCTGCAAGGCGTACGGACGGGTGGAAGCGGGACTGAAGTAACGGCCGTAGGAAATACCGGTTACCATTTCGCCAGTTGGAGCGATAACTATGCGGACGCAGCCCGGACGGATAAAGATATTACCGGCGATCTCAGCGTAACCGCTAGTTTTGCAATCAACGTTTATGAGCTCACGTATGCGGCAGGTCCGAACGGCAGCCTTACGGGGGATAAATCTCAGTCGGTCACGCATGGCGGGAATGCGACAACCGTAACGGCCGTAGCCGACCTGGGCTATCACTTCGTAGGCTGGAGCGATGGCTATACGAATGCAAGCCGGACGGACAGTAACGTTACGGGTACTCTGAACGTCACCGCGCTATTTGCAATCGATACTTACAAGCTTACCTATACGGCAAATCCGGGTGGCAGCATTGATGGACAAGCATCGCGTGTGCAGACCGTCGATTTCGGCTCCGATAGTCAAGAAGTAACGGCCACACCGGATCCGGGTTATCATTTCGTTAGCTGGAGTGACGGAATCGAAACTCCCAATCGCGTAGAGCGCGATGTGAGAGCGGACAAGACTGCAGCAGCCAGCTTTGCGCTTAACGAGTATACGCTGACGTATGCGGCGGCGGAAGGCGGGACCCTGGACGGACAGACTTCCCAGAAGGTCACTCATGGCTCGAACGGCAGCGAGGTAACGGCGGTACCGAACCCGGGCTACAGCTTCGTCGGCTGGAGCGACGGCGTTGCGACGGCATCCCGGACAGACCTCTCAGTCGTTTCTAACAAAAGCGTAACGGCGACTTTCACCATTAATCAATATACGTTGACCTATACGGTCGGCACCGGGGGAAGCATTAACCAGGATGCCGCTCAAACCGTCGATTACGGAAAAGACGGCAAGACGGTAACCCCCGTGGCGGATGAGGGCTACCATTTCGCAGGTTGGAGCGATGGCTTGCTCACGGCATCCCGCCAAGAGAAAAATGTCCAAGCCAGCGTTGCGGTAACGGCCGTGTTCGAGATTAACCAATACGATCTGGCTTATACCGCCGGAGCGCATGGGACTCTGACCGGCGTTACTCATCAGACCATAAACCATGGCTCTAATGGAGCGGAAGTGAAGGCCGTAGCGGACACGGGCTATCATTTTGTCCGTTGGAGTGACGGCATAACGACGGCCAGCCGCACGGACCTTAACGTTACGGGCAATCTGAGCGCAGCAGCGGAATTCGCAATCGACACGTTTACGCTCACCTATTCCGCGGGAACCGGGGGAAGCGTGACCGGAGATGCCGCGCAGGAAGTCAATTACGAAGCCGATGGTACGGAAGTGCATGCGGTGCCTGCAGTCGGCTATCATTTCACCGGTTGGAGCGACGGTGTTCAGGCGGATACCCGCCAGGATACTGGGATTGTGGCTAACTTGAACGTCACGGCGAATTTCGCGATTAACGAGTACGCGTTAACCTACACGGCGGGGGATCATGGAACGCTGACAGGCAATAAGCTCCAAACGGTAAATCATGGCTCGGATGGAACGGAAGTTACGGCAGCAGCCGATACGGGTTATCATTTTGTCCGTTGGAGTGACGGCGTAACGACGGCCAGCCGTACGGACTTGAACGTAACCGGCGATCTAACCGTCACAGCGGAATTCGCGATTGACACGTTTACGCTTACTTACTCCGCTGGAGCGGGGGGAAGCGTAACAGGGGCGGCAACGCAGCAAATCAACTACCAAGCCAATGGTACGGAAGTAAAAGCGGAACCGGCGGTTGGTTATCATTTCATTGGCTGGAGCGACGGTATTCAGACGGATACGCGTCAGGATACCTTGATTGTAGCTGACCTGAACGTCACGGCTGATTTCGCGATTAACGAATATACGTTGACCTACACGGCTGGCGATCACGGAACGCTCACCGGCGATAAGCTCCAGACGGTTACTCATGGCTCGGACGGAACGGCGGTTACGGCCGTGCCGGATGCCGGATACCGGTTTGCCGGTTGGAGCGACGGAGTGGGAAGCGCAACAAGAACGGATCTTAGCGTAAACGGAAACCTGACGGTTACGGCTTCATTTGCCGTAATCAGCAGCAACAACGGCGGCAATTCGAATCCGGCGTCCGGCTTCGAGGTTGTCATTGACGGGAAGTCTTACCGCTTAGGCGAGCTCAAGACTTCCGCGCGGGGAGAGCAAACGGTATCGACTCTCCATCTGAGCGCGGATCAGTTGAAGGAGATTCTGGCTTCATCGGATCAGCAGGTTACGGTTGTGCTTCCAATCAAGACGGGAGCGGATGTCGCCATTGGCGAGATTCCCGGCGATCTCCTGCAGCTGCTTATCCAGAAGCAGGCCACCTTGCGGATCGAAACGGAATATGCCGTATACGCATTGCCAACCGGGCTTATCGATTTAACGAAGCTGTTTAATGGCAGCGTAAATGCCAAGGATGTCACGGTTAACGTGGAAATCGGGAAACCAACGGCAGCAATGACAGCATTGACGCAGAAGGCTGCCTTACAGAATCAGCTTAATCTGGCAGTATCGCCTGTTCAATTCTCGGTAACGGTTTCTTATGGCGACAAGAAGGTTGAGCTCTCCGCATTTGCTTCCTATGTAGAACGAATGATTGCTATTCCGGATAACATGGCTCAAAATCCGGAGTTAACGGCCATCGTCGTGGAGCCGAACGGGTCTGTCCGGCCAGTGCCAACGAAGCTGGTTAGCATTGAAGGCAAGCGTTATGCCGTCATCAACAGCCGTACGAACAGCTTGTATGCGCTTGTGAGCAAGAGCGTTTCCTTCTCTGACATGAGCAATCATTGGTCCAAGAACGCGGTGAATGATATGGCGTCCCGCCTCATTGTCGGCGGAGCGGGAGACGGGTTGTTCTACCCGAACAAAGCGATTACCCGTGCCGAGTTCGCTGCGATTATCGTTCGCGCGCTGGGGCTTCGCATGGAGAACGGCGCAAGCAGCTTCTCGGACGTAAAAGGATCGGCTTGGTATTCCGATGATGTTCAGACGGCATATTCGCATCAGCTCATTAACGGGTATCCGGACGGCAGCTTCCATCCGAATGACAGCATTACCCGCGAACAAGCGATGACGATTATAGCCAAAGCGATGACATTGACGGGTATTCAAACCGATCTTCAAGAGAGCAGCGTAAATGCCTTAATCAACGCGTTCTCGGATAAATCGAAAATCTCGGCTTGGGCGACAAGCGGCATTGCGGCTTGCCTGCAAGCCGGAATCGTATCGGGACAAAGCGCTTCGATTCTGGCTCCCGTCTCGAATATTACAAGAGCAGAAGCTGTCGTTATGATTCAAAGGCTTCTATCGAAATCGGATTTGATCTAAAGAAACGAAAAAGACGCTTCCTGTCCATGCGGATAGGAAGCGTCTTTTTCATGTCTGTACGTCAATTTGTAACCTTATTCCGATATTCCTGAGGCGTGATGCCAAAATGCTTTTTGAACAGCTGGATAAAATAGCTTGGCTTCTGATAGCCCAGCATAACCGAGATTTCATAGATTTTCTCATCCGTCTGGGCAAGCAGGTCGGCCGATTTTTCCATCCTCGCGCGCAGCAGGTATTCGCTGATTCCTTCGCCCGTCTCCGTCTTGTAAATCTTCGACAGGTAGGAGGGATTGAGATAAACATGCGCCGAGATGGAGTGAAGGGAGGCCTGCTCCAGATGATTGTGAATGTACTCCTGCACCTTGCGGATAATGCTGGAGCGGGAATCCTTATCCTCCGAATTGACCGATTTCCGGTAGGAATCGATTGTCCGGGCCGTCCATGCGCGCAATTCATCAACCGTATGAATCGGGCTGCCGTTCGCAAACGCGTGGAAGTCGTCGCCTATCATGTCGGACAGCCATTTTTTGTTCTTATGCGCCAGGGCGGCTAGCGTTGCCGCAATCGAGAAGTAGGCTTCCAGCACATGCTCCTGGGACCCCCGCCATTCCTCCTCAATCTCGCGGAAAATCGCTTCAAGCTTCTCGCCGGCGGCATCCCATTGGCCAAGCTCCAGCATCTGCAGCACGGAAGGCGGGCGGTACAGCTCGCCAAGCAGCTGGGGCGCGCCGCGCGTCGGTTCCTTCGCCAGCGACACGAACAGCTCCTGCTCGCTGCCGATGAATTGGCGGAAGTTCGTAATGGAGGTCTGATAGAGAGGGCAGACATCCTGCGGGAATGTTCCTCTTTTACTCGTAAGAATAGAGATGCCGACCTTGAGGTACGATTTCACGACATGCTGGAGCTGGAAAGCGTGGCTCTCAATCCATTCGTCCAGCTCGCTTGTAAGGGTCGAACCGGCTTTGGCTTTCAGGAGACACACGATAAAGCCGTTCGAATCCTTGCCATGCCACATGTCCAGCTGGTCGCCGAATACTTCCTCCGCGATATTGGCCAGCGCGTAATCGATTAAAGCCTCGCTCTCGCCGTCATCGTAGAGATGGTCCTCATCATCAATCCGGAGCAGCATCACATGGAAATCGTCGTTTTCCCGGAACGGTACCGTATAGGTGGCAAGCTTTTTGGACAAGCGCTGAGGGGACAGAGACTGCTTGCCGCTCAGCATATCCAGAAGCAGATATTCTCTCAGCTTCGGCAGCTGCTCCCGCAAGGAGTACATCGCGCGCTGCATCGAGCTGATCTCCAGCCACTCCTGTTCAAGCTCCTTGATTGCGCGGCGGACCGAAGTCAGCAGCTCATCGTCCGAGGCAGGCTTCAGCAGATAGTCGCTGGATTTCAGCTTCAAGGCCTGCTTCGTATATTCGAAGTCGGAGTAACCCGACAGCAGAATGCATTTGGTATGCTTCCAGTTCTGCTTGATTTCCTGAATAAGCTCCAGTCCCGTCATGCCCGGCATCCGGATATCCGTAATGACGACATCTATGGCATGCTCATGCAATAGCCCGATGGCTTCCGGGCCGGAATAGGCTTTATGGACAACGTCAACGCCGGCTTCCTCCCATGGCAGCATATCTGCCAGATCGTCGGCAAGTATCGATTGGTCGTCTACAATTAGAAGTTGGCGCATCTCGAATTCCCCCTAAAAAGAATAGCTCGCAAGCTAGTGCGTCAGCAAAAAGAATGCCTTGCTTAAGATTGATTCCCTTCACTTTCATTAGGCCAATACAGCTCGACGGTCAATCCGCCATCATCCCCGCGGATCAGCCGGACTCCGGCTTCCTGTCCATATTGCAGAGTCATGCGCTGGCGTGTATTCCACAGGGCACAGCCCTTGTCCTCCGTTGGCGGCATTGACATTTGCAGCTTTAATTGGGCCAGCTGCTCCTCCGTTACGCCAACTCCGTTATCGGTGACGGTGATGACGTTGTACCGGTCATTTTGCGAGCCGGTAATTCGCACCTCTCCGCCGCCGATCGGCTCGAGGCCGTGAAGAACGGCATTTTCGACGATCGGCTGGAGGATTAACCGAGGAATTTCAAGCTCGTCCATCGCTTCCGGGATCGTAATGACGTAGGTCATATCCTGGACGTTCATCGCCTGGATCGCCAGATAACTCTTCACCAGCTCCACCTCCTCGCGCAGGTAGGCCAGCTGTCTTTCGGACCTTGTCGTATACCGGTAATACCGGCTGAGATGCAGCGCAAGCTCCATAACGGATTCTTTTTCCCCAAGTCTCGTAAGACTGCGGATCAGAGAGAAGCAATTATAGAGGAAATGCGGATTAATCTGCGATTGAAGCTGCTTCAGGTTGGCATCCCTGGAACGGATCTGCTCCAAATACACGTTCTGGATGAGCTGCTCGATCTGGGAAGCCATGTCATTAAAGCTGACGAGCAGGAAGTGGAACTCGTTGTTCGGATGGAACACCTTCAGCTTCGGATATTCGCCTTTTTTCAGCTTTTTCACGCCTCTGATCAGCTCGCGGATCGGAACCTGCACATTGGTGTACAGCACGTAAGCCGCAATCGTACTGCCGATAAGGAGAAAGACGATACAGATGTAAAAGAGATTGCTGTTTGCCGTAATCGGCCTGACTACGTCATCGATGGGAAGGTAGTCAAAAAGGTACCAGCCAAGCTCGGGCATGTACACGCTGTTGACGGTATATTCGATGCCGTCCAGCTTAATGCGGGTATATTGCGATTCCGAAAGCTTTTCCAAATTCACCTTGGCAAGCAGCTTCTTCTGCAGCTCGGTATCGGAGCCGTTCACCGCGAGAATCTTCCGGTCCGGCGAGCTGAAGAAGACATCTCCCTTGCTTCCCGCCTTGAAGCGTTCCAGCGCCTTCACTAATTCGTCGGCCGCGAAGCTGACTTCAACGATAACTCCCGCGTTAGAGGAGGAGCTGTCATAGGGCTCGCTTAGAAACCTTACAAACCTCGGATTGTTCTGATAGTAAGGGGCAACGTTCTCGGTATATTTCCAGACCTTTGAATAGTTTTTCGCTACGAGATCTTTATCGTATTGAAGATGGAAGTCGGTTGAAACGAAGGTGTTGGTAGCCGGCGCATAGATGCTGATCGTTGTATCCCAATCGGAGGAGGCATTGATGAGCCGAAGCTTGTCGGCAATGCGAATCTTCTGATCCGTTTGTTCATATAGGGTGGCTATCTCCAAAAATTCAAGGGTACGGACGTTAATATCTTCGGTTATCATAAGGCCGCTTTTCGCCAGCTGCTCCGCCGTATCATCGGTCTCGGCCGCAAAGTAGGACAAGTCCTTGTGCATGGAAATTTCCACTTCGTTCATCACGACGTCCATGCTTGTCTTATTCGAAAACCAGTAGAGGGCGATGATCGGAATGAGCAGCAAAACGATGATGCCGACTATTTTTGTAAACGTATTCAATCTCAGCGACATGATAGTCCGTCTCCCCGCATCAAAGTGGATGAAAACAAAAAATCCGGGTATCGTTCTAAAATCATTGGCGCAGACTTGGCGATTCCCCGATTGCTATACTTACTATACATCATGATGAAACTCTGTCAATCGACAAATAGAATAGCGGAAAGGACAATGGGGATGGGGACAACGACAAAGGCGATAGCCGGCAATGAGGTCTTGCGACAGGAGATGGGCAAATCAAAATCGAGAGGATTTCTGAAGAGGACCTGGCCGCTTCATATCATGCTGCTTCCGGCCGTAATCCTGCAATTTATATTCGTGTACGTGCCTCTCGGAGGATTGGTTATCGCTTTTCAAGACTACAAACCGTACGATGGCATTTTCCATTCCAAGTGGGTAGGGCTTGAGCATTTCAAATTTATGTTCGATTATCCGGACATTAAGCAGGTTATTACGAACACGGCGCTGATCGCCGGACTAAAAATTATATGCGGCATTATCGTGCCGTTCGTGTTTGCGCTTTTGCTGAACGAAGTCAGCTTTAATCCTTTCAAGCGCACGGTGCAGACGCTGGTCTATCTGCCTTACTTTATCTCCTGGGTATTCCTGGGGGGGATCCTGAATGACATGCTGGCGTCGGACGGGATTATCAACTCGGTGCTTCATAACTGGTTTGGCGTGAAGGAGTCCATTCTGTTCCTGGGCGACGGGAACTGGTTCCGGTTTGTCGTTGTGCTTAGCGATGTCTGGCAGCAATTCGGGTACGGCACAATCGTGTACCTCGCGGCGTTGGCGGGCGTGAATCCGGCACTCTACGAAGCGGCGGAAGTAGACGGCGCGACTCGCTGGAAGCAAACCTGGCATGTAACGATTCCATCGCTCCTGCCGATCGTAATCGTTGTGGGGACGCTTGCGCTTGGCAATATTTTGAACGCGGGCTTCGACCAGATCTTCAACTTGTATAATCCGCTTGTCTACAGCAAAGGCGACATTATAGACACGTTCGTTTACCGTACGGGTATCCTAAACGGGCAGTACAGCTTGGCCACGGCCGTTGGCATTTTTAAATCGCTCATCGGTTTCGTGCTCATTATCGTCGGTTACAAGCTCGCTCAAAAATATGCGGATTATAAAATCTTCTAAAAAGGGGTACCTGCGCACATGTATCAAAAGACATTCGGTTACCGGGTTTTCTCGGTATTCAACTATTTAATCCTGGCTCTAGCAGGCCTGTTGTGTATTATACCTATCATTCATATCCTTGCGATCAGCTTTAGTGCCAGTGCTCCTGCAAACGCGCATTTGGTCGGCATGTGGCCGGTGGATTTCAATACCGAATCGTATACGAAAACGATGAACAATCCGAACTTCCTCCGGGCGTTCTGGATCTCGATCGGGCGGACGGCGCTTGGCGCATCCATTACCCTGGCCGTTATCACGCTTGGCGGTTATGCGCTGTCCAAGGATACGACCGCTTTTAAGGCGCGCTCGCGATATGCTTGGTATTTCGTATTTACCATGTGGTTTAGCGGTGGTATCGTACCCCTGTATATCGTCATTCGCAATCTTCATATGATGAATACGATTTGGGCGCTTGTTCTTCCGGGCTCCGTCGCGGTATTCAACATGATTCTCCTGATGAACTTCTTCCGCGCCACGCCAAAGGAGCTGGAGGAAGCGGCTTTTATCGACGGAGCGGGACATTTCTCGATTCTGTTCCGGGTTTATCTGCCTCTGGCTATGCCGGCGATTGCAACCATGTCGCTATTTACGATCGTAGGCAACTGGAATGCATGGTTTGACGCTTTGCTCTATATTAACGACTACCGCAACTATCCGCTCGCAACCTTCCTGCAGACGATAATCGTACAGCAGGACTTCAGCAAGCTGAACCCGGACGTAAACGAGCTGAAGAACATTTCCCAGCGTACGGTGAAGGCGGCTCAGATCTTTATCGGGATGCTGCCGGTTCTGGTCGTGTATCCGTTCCTGCAGCGGTTTTTCGTCAAAGGGATTGTCCTTGGCGCGGTAAAAGAGTAGAAATTAAGAAGATAACAAAATGGCATGTTACTCAAAATTATGGTATTTCTATCAGTAATAACCAAGACTATAGTATTACTTGAGAGTAAATAAAGCGCTCTCATGCTATAATAATCATTTTACGGGGGGAAAAAAATGCATAATTCAATGAAAAAGCTTATGCTCGTTTCGTTGACTGGCGTGCTTGCGGCAAGCCTTGCGGCATGCGGATCAAACAACAATACTAACGGCAACAAGCCATCTAACGACCCTGCGGCAACCAGCTCCGGCAATGCGGCTGCAACGAACAATGCAGGTACGGACAACGCGGGGAGCGGTGCGGACGAGACGGGTTGGGACGGCAAGAAATACGTAGAGCCGATCACTCTGACAACGGTTAAAGGCGTAGGTACGAACTACTTCTTCAAAACGGGCGAAACGATGGAAAACAACGTTTTGCAAAAGTATATGAAAGACAACTTGGGCATCGACGTGAAATACGACTGGGTGGTAACGGATACAAACGACGCTTACAAAACAAAGCTTCGTCTGATGCTTTCCTCCGGCGAGAAAATGCCTGACGTTATTACGTACCGCGGCGATATGGAGACCGTTAACATGCTGATTGACTCCGGTCAATTCATGTCGGTTAACGAGCTGTTCGACAAGTATGCCGGCGACGAGTACAAAAAAGCGGCAGCGCTGAACCCGGATACCTTCCTTCCGGTAACGCGCGACGGCGAGAAAATGGCGCTTCCGGTTCTCGACTACGCCTACAACGACGATATGGTGCTGTGGCTGCGTCAGGACTGGATGGATAAATTGGGCCTTCAAGCTCCGAAAACGGTTGCCGATCTTGAAGCCATCATGGATGCATTCACCAACAAAGATCCGGACGGCAACGGCAAGCCGGATACATTCGGTATGGCACTCGGTTTCAAAAACGGCTTCCTGAACTGGATGACGGACGTGAGCTGGCTGTTCGGCGCTTACGGCACAATGCCGGGCCAATGGAATAAAGCGGCTGACGGCACGCTGTCATTCGGCTCTGTGGATCCAGCTGCGAAGCAGGCTCTCAGCACGCTCAAAACCTGGATGGATAAAGGCTGGATCTCGAAAGACTCCGGTCTGAAAGACGATACTTCCGGCTCGGAGTTCTTCACGAAAGGTCAAGCGGGCGCAATCGTAGGCCGCAACTGGCTGCCGGACTGGCCGTTTGGCGATCTGATCAACAACGTTCCCGGCGCGAAATACAAAGCTTACCCAATCCCTGCAGGTCCAGACGGTAAAATCGGTTCCCAAAGCGGTAACCCTTCCGTTAACGGCTGGATGCTGATCAACAAAAAGGCGGCCCATCCTGAAGCGCTGCTCCGTTACTACAACTTCTTCTTCGATAACTGGGCGAACCCGCAAAAAGGCAGCGAGTTCGAAAACGGCTTCGCGGAAGGCTACGACTGGGCGAAATTGCCGGATGGCACGATCACGAAGGATCCGCAAAAATATCCGGACCTGTTCCCGAACTATGCGGACCGCACGCATCTCGTAGAGCCGATCTACTACTCGCTGACATTCGAAGGCGCTCGTCAACCGGCCCTGTATGCGGACACGATGATCAAGCTGTATAACGGCGAAGCTCCAACTACTCCGTACGAAGAGCAGACAAAAGCCGTTCGTAAACCGGAAAACCTGGAAGCGATGAAGATCGTTATGGATCAAAAAGATATTCGCATGAAGAACTACTTCCAAGGTCCTCTGACGGAAACGATGAAGTCCAAAAACGAATTGCTGAACAAACTGGTTAACGAATCGTATTCCAAAATCATCTACGGTCAAGCACCGCTTGATTCGTTCGATACCATGGTCGAGAACTGGAAGAAATCCGGCGGCGACCAAGTAACGAAGGAAGTTAACGATTGGTACGCTTCGGCTTCGAAGTAATCTAGCAATAACGGCTTGCAACAGGATAAGGAACGCCATATTTACGCCAGGCGTTCCTTTTCTTTTGCCGGATATCCTTTTTAGAAAATTCTGAAAACGTTTACAACTAGAACAGTCACCCTGGTCATCTTGCTTGAGAGGGGAAAACAGTGTTGACTAGAAAAAGAACAAAAAGGTTATTGTCGTTCGTGATGTCGGTCGTTATCGCCGTAAGTTACGTGCCGTCAGCCGTATTTGCGGCTTCGGATACGACAGCGGCAGCCACTAGCGCTGCGGCACCGGATGTTGCGGGGCATTGGGCTTCGCAACAGGTAACGGATTGGACATCCAAGGGCCTCGTTAACAGTTATCCGGACGGAACGTTCAAGCCGGAGCAAGGCATTACGCGCGCGGAATTTACGAAGCTGATTAACAGCTTGTTTGGTTTTACGGCAAAAGGAGAGAACGGCTTCTCGGATGTAGGGGCAGAAGCGTGGTATGCCGATTCGGTGTCGATCGGAAAGCAAGCAGGCTTTATTAACGGTTATCCGGATGGAACCTTTAAACCAAATACGGCAATTACAAGACAAGAGGCGGCAAAAATAGCTGCAGGACTGTTCAGATTGCCGGCAGTAACAGGCGCTGATCCGCTTGTAGCGTTTAATGATAAAGCGCAAGTTGGCGCATTTGCGGTAGAGCCGCTGGGCCAATTGGTAAGCGGAGGTTATTTGAAGGGCTTCCCGGACGGGACGGTTCAGCCGCTTAAGTCGATTACGCGTGCGGAAGCGGTTGTTCTATTAAGCCGGCTAGCAGGCGAAGCTTACGTGAAAGCGCAGACGTACAAGGATCAAAAGCTGGCGGGCAACGGGCTGGTGAACCTTGACGGCGTAACGATCGAGAATTCGGCAATCGGCGGGAATCTTTACTTGACCGCTGGGATTGGCGAAGGCGATTTTACGCTGAAAAATACGGAAGTAAAAGGAACTATCTTTATCAGCGGCGGTGGTGTGCATAGTATTC
This sequence comes from Paenibacillus sp. ATY16, assembly GCF_003399985.2. Taxonomy (NCBI): domain Bacteria; kingdom Bacillati; phylum Bacillota; class Bacilli; order Caryophanales; family Paenibacillaceae; genus Paenibacillus; species Paenibacillus sp. ATY16. The sequence continues at coordinate 159,452 of NZ_NMOK02000014.1, forward strand.
ATCTGAATAATGTTCAGACGCCGAATATCGTTGTTGATAAAAAGGAAGGGCCGGTCCGCGTCGTTGTTGACGGCTCAGAGGTCGGAACGATGGAGCTCAATTCCGATACGGTACTGGAAACGAGTAATTCGGATATCGACCATGTGAACAGCAATAAATCGGATTCCAGCCTGAATGGCAAAAATCTGGACAAAGATAAATCTTATGCCGTAGACAGCGGAACAGCTCCAGGCACCGGTGGAGGAAGCACTGGCGGCGGAACGCCAACACCTGCGCCGACTGCAACCCCGACGCCAACGCCAACGGAGACGGCAACGCCGACACCGACACCAACGCCAATTCCAACGGATGAGTGGGAGATGGTCTGGAATGATGAGTTCGACGGAAGCGGCAGCAACCTCGATACGAATGGCGTAAACCTCGACAAGTGGGGTTATCAGCTTGGTACGGGTTCGCAATACGGCCTTGACGGCTGGGGCAATAACGAACAGCAGAGCTATGAAGCGGACAATATGAAGGTAGAAGACGGTAAGCTTGTCATTACGGCGAAAAAGGAAGCAAACAGCAATAATAAGCCTTATACTTCCGGCCGAATTTTCACTCAGAATACATTCACCAAAGCCTATGGCAAATTCGAAGCGAAGCTGAAGCTGCCGAAGGGGCAAGGCTTCTGGCCAGCGTTCTGGATGATGCCGGCAACAAGCGAATACGGCACATGGGCGTCCTCCGGCGAGATCGATATTATGGAAGCGGTCGGCCGACTGCCGGGCGAAGTTTCCGGAACGATCCATTACGGCAAAGCTGCCCCGGGCAACCGCTACACGGGCAATAAATATAACTTCGCAAGCGGAACGGATTTCAGCGGCGAGCATGTCTATGCCGTTGAATGGGAGCCGGGCGAAATCCGCTGGCTGGTAGACGGCGAAGTCTATCAAACGCAAAACAACTGGAATAGCTGGGGAATTGACCAGCCGGCGAAATACGCTTATCCGGCACCGTTTGATAAACCGTTTTACATGATTTTGAACCTGGCGGTTGGCGGTAACTTCGACGGCGGCAAGATGCCGCTCGACGACAATGCCCGTACGATGGAAGTCGATTACGTCCGCGTCTACGATAAGAAGGGCGGATATACTACGGAAGGACTTGAAGAGCCAAAGGTTGATCAAGAGGCTCTGCCTGACAATCACAAACCGGCCATTGACGGCAACTATGTGCATGATGTGAATTTCGCGAATGGCTTTAAGACGGTAGCGACAGATTCGGATACCTTGGATCCGGAAAAATGGAACTTCGTGCATGTCCCTACCTATAACGGCAACGGCTCCATCGGAACCGACGTTATTGGCGGCAAAACGTATGCCAAAGCGGATATTACGGCCGGAGGCTCGCAGGACTATTCCGTGCAGCTCATCCAGAACGTTACCGTAGGCAAAGGCAGATACTACAAGCTTTCCTTTGATGCCAAATCCACAACGAACCGGACCATGTCCGCCAAGATCGGCGGCGGTGCCGACCGCGGCTGGGCAACGTATTCCGATGTTCTGTCGGCAAGCCTGACCGATGAATTCAAAACCTACAGCATGACGTTCCAGATGGCTGCCGATACGGATGTTCTGGCACGCCTGGAGCTAAATATCGGGCTGAACACCAATCCGGTCTGGATCGGCAACGTGAAGCTGGAGGAAGTGGACGCACCGGATCCGTATAACGAGGATGCGGCGAAAGAGCCGATTAACGGCAATCACGTATACAACGGCAATTTTGACCTTGGAAGATTGGACCGTCTGACTTATTGGCATTTCAATACGGCGGACGGTGCGGCCGCAACGGCCTCCGTTGATCCGGAAGAACGCGAATTCAAGGCGAATATTACGAATGGCGGAGCGGGTGCTTCCTCCGTTACCCTGCTTCAAAAAGGCGTCAACCTGATTCCGAACAACGATTATCAAGTGAAGTTCAAGGCAAGCGCAGCGTCTGACCGTACGATCAAGGTTGGCATCCAGAAGCAGGACGGCACGAATGTGGTCGACCCTGTTGAGGTAAACCTGACCAGCGCATCCGAAGTGCAAACGGTGAACTTCAACTCCGCGGCAGCAGCCGACGACAAGGCGATTCTCGTCTTTATGCTTGGCGGCAGCGATGCGGATGTCACCATCGATAATGTGGTCATGACCCGTCTGACGAACAATGGCATCGGCGATTTGCCTCTCTCCGAGCAGTTCCCGCTGAAGAACGGCGACTTCTCGAAAGGCAAAGCATCGTGGAGCCTGCATGTGCAAGGCTCTTACGACGGCTGGGACAAAGTGACCGGCTATAACGAAGACGCTGGAAGCATGAAGGTCAACGTAAGCAGCGTTGGCAATAATCCATGGGATGTCATGCTGATGCAGAACGATTTTACTCTCCACAAGGACAATACCTATGTCGTATCCGTAGATCTCAAATCAACCGCGGAGCGCGACGTGGAGATTGTCGTGGACAATGCCGGCGGGCGCCTGCTTTCGAAGCTGGAGCATCTGACGGCGGACTACCAGACCTTTACGTATGAACTTCCCGTTACAGGTGACACGTTAGCTTCCTTTAAAGTATTGCTTGGCAAGCAAGCAGCAAATCCGGCTGGCGCGCATGATGTGTACGCGGACAACGTACGGGTGGAAATCAAAGACGCCCGCGAGAAAGCCTTCCTATTAAAGAACGGCTACTTCACAGACGGCGAAGCGAACTGGTCGAAGCATATCCAAGGCGTGTACGACGGTACTTCGAAGGCAACGTTTGATTTTACAGGCGGCAGAGCAAGGATCAATATCGAAAATGTAGGCGCGAATCCTTGGGATGTGATGCTCTTCCAAGAGCCGCTTCCGGTGAAGAAGGATAATACCTATATCGCAACCTTTGACGCAAGATCAACCGTAGCCAAAACCATTGAGGTTATTGCGGAAAATGGCACTTATACCCGTTATCTGAATCAAAAATTAACGCTAGGCGAAACAACGAAGAGCTATTCCTTCGAGTTTACGATGCCTAAGGATGATACGGTTGGCTTGAAGTTCCTCCTAGGCAAGAACGGCGATGCATTGGCCGCTCATGATGTCTTGATCGACAACGTCCGCTTCGAGCGGAAAGGCGCCAAGGAAGCATTGGGAGAAAAGGTATCGCTCGCGAACGATATACGCCTTACTTCGGCTCCAATCGTTACGCCTGACGTGACGGACAACAGCCTGGGCAAAGACATTACGCTGACCTTCGCTTTCCAGCCGGGCTGGAGCAGCTCGATTAACGCGATCACCGTGGACGGAACAGCGCTTGAGGCGGAAGATTACTCGGTGGGAACAAACAGCATTACGATCAAAGCGAGCGTATTTGCAGCAGCGGGCGATCACGTTATCGTTATTGCGGCAACCGGTTACGAGCTGGGGCAAGTTACGCAAACGATCGAAGCGCAGCAAATGTGGAGCTTGGTCTGGTCCGACGAGTTCAACGGCGATGCCGTCACTCCCGATACAAACGGCGTCGACTTGACGAAGTGGGGATACCAGGAAGGCAATGGATCCGAATACGGCGTTGCGGACTGGGGCAATAACGAGCAGCAATACTACCGCAAGCAAAATATCGCCGTTGATCCGGCAACCGGCAACCTGGTCATTACCGCGAAAAAAGAGACGTTTAACGGCAAGCCGTATACGTCCGGCCGTCTCTGGACCAGCAATACGTTTACGAAGGCCTACGGCAAATTCGAAGCCAGGATGAAGCTGCCGGAAGGCACGGGCATTTGGCCGGCCTTCTGGATGATGCCTGCCGACAGCGAATACGGCGGCTGGGCCGCTTCCGGCGAGCTCGATATTATGGAAGCGAGAGGCCGTCTGCCGCATGAAGTCGGCGGAACGATCCATTATGGCAAGAACGCTCCGAACAATAAAGCAACGGGTGCGGCTTACACCTTCCCCGAAGGCGAATCCATCTCCGGGTACCATACCTACTCGGTAGAGTGGGAGCCGGGCGAGATCCGCTGGTATGTGGATGGCAATCTCTATCAGACGGTTAACAACTGGAACAGCTGGGGAGCCGATCAGCCGGATAAATACGCATATCCCGCGCCGTTTGATAAACCGTTCTATATTATTCTAAACCTGGCCGTTGGCGGTCAATTTGACGGCAACCGTCTTCCGGCCGACAGCGATCTGCCAGCCAAAATGGAAGTGGACTATGTTCGTGCTTACGAACTGACGGGCCGTCCTTACCGTACACCGGTAGAGCCGGATTCGAAGGACGAGATTCCGGCTAACGCGAAAGCGATTGTCGATCAGGACTTCGAGCATGGCCTTACCGATATAACGGATTCCACGCAGGCGCTTGACGCGAACTACTGGAACTTCCTGCATACGCCGGACTTTGGCGGGGCAGGCTCCGCGGTCGTGGACACCATCGGCGACGATAAGTTCGCCAAAGTGTCGATTACGAGCGGGGGCAACCAGAATTACGCTCTGCAATTGATTCAGTATGCAACGATTACGAAAGGCCATGCTTACAAAATCAGCTTTGACGCCAAAGCAGCGGCAGCAAGAAATATGAGCCTGAAGGTAGGCGGCGATGCGGATAACGGCTGGGGCGCTTATTCGGATAACTTCGATGCCGCGCTGACAACCAATCTGAAGCATTACGAGTACCGCTTTCTGATGAATAACGATACTGACCTTGCCGCGCGGCTGGAGCTTAATCTTGGTCTCAATACCAATACGGTATGGATCGGCAATATCAAGATCGAAGAGGTTGATGCGGTATCCGAGCAAAACGGGGCGAAAGCGCCGCTTGGCAACGGTCAGCATGTGTACAACGGCAATTTCGATCTTGGCTCCATGGACCGCATGACGTACTGGAACTTTGAAACCTCGGGAGATGCAGCTGCTACTGGTTCGGTTGACCCTGAGGCAAGACAACTTGAAGCAGCCATTACAAACGGCGGAGACAGTCCATCGGATATTACCCTAACGCAAAAAGGAATCAATCTGCTTCAAAACGATTCCTATAAGCTGAACTTCAAGGCTTCGGGGGAAGCGGAGCGTTCCATTGAGGTTTCTTTCTTAAGTAAGGACGGCCATACGGTCTATGCTTCGAAAGACTTTACAATCGGCACGGCAATGGGCAATCAGGAGTTTACGTTTACGATGCCGGTTGGCGTAACGGATGAGGAAGGGCAGCTTGTCTTTGGACTAGGCGGCAATGACGCGGATGTTGCGATCGACAATGTCTCTCTGATCCGCACGACGAATAACAACTTCGACTTCACGGGCGTGGACCTGTTCCCGCTGAAGAACGGCGATTTCTTCGCCGGTCTGCTGAATTGGGAACAAAATACGCAGGATGGCGGGGCTGCACAGTTCTCCACGGAGAATGGCGCCGCGAAGCTTACGATTACAAGCCTGGGCAATCAGCCTTACAGCAATATGCTGATTCAAGGCGGCATGAGCTTCAAGAAGGGCTTAACCTATACGCTGGAGTTTGACGTAAAAGCCTCCGTGGCACGCGACCTGCAGGCAACGTTGGAAAACGCCTCGTACGTCCGGAGATTTGATTCCGGCGTGCAAGCGGTTGGCACGGATTGGACGCATATGAAGTTTACGGTTCGTCCTGCGGCCGACGAGCTGCTTGCGCTTAAGATCATGCTCGGCAAAACGCCGGGTGGAGCAGTGGGTACCGTCTGGATCGACAACGTTGTGCTTGAGGTGGAAAATGCGCCGGTGAAGCGTCCGCCAACGATGGTAGCGGACAGCACGGATAATCTCGCCGGCCAAGAGATCACGATTCCTTTTGCGGATGACGCTGCCTGGAGAGGCGCTATTACATCGGTATCCGTAAACGGTGCGGCTCTGAATGCAGCGCAATACACAGTTACGGCTGGGGTACTAACTCTTCATTCGGATGTCTTCTCCGTTGACGGCAACTATCCGGTGAAGGTAGCCGCGACCGGGTATGGCGATGCTGTCCTGACGCAGCAAGTTTTCTCCGGCGATGGCAACCTTGTATTAAACGGCAGCTTTACGAACGGTACGGCTAACTGGGAATCGTGGAAAGGAGCCGACGATTACTCTTCGATTTCGGTAGAGGACGAGAAGGCTGCAATCCAAATCAACTATAACGGCGGTCTGGACCCGCAATGGAGCGTTCCGTATACGTGGTCCACGCAGTTCATGCAATCCGGCATCAAGCTGAAAGCCGGCAAAACGTATGAGCTGAGCTTTAAAGCATGGTCGACCGTGAACCGTCCGATTCTGGTCGAGCTGACCGGCTATAGCGGCAATCAGCAGGTGCTGTTCAATCTTACGGGAGACTCTTCTACGGTCTACACGAAAGTATTGAAGCCAACCGCCGACATGACGCTGACGGTGAAATACTTGCTTGGTAACGTTATAAGCGGAGACATCACGACCCCATCCGGCGAGCATACGATTTACATCGATGAAGTAGCCGTCCGCGAGAAGGTGTCGCCGCCAACGGTGGCAGCGGATTCGACGGATAATAAGCTGACTTATCCAATTGAACTGACCTTTACGGACAATGCCGCTTGGAGAAGCGCCATTACGGGCATTACGATTGACGGGGCGGCCGTCAATGCAGGCCAGTATACGGTTGCGGCTGGCAAAGTCACGCTTGATGCCTCCCTGTTCCCATCGATCAAGACGTATTCCATAGCCATTCTGGCTAATGGCTATGCGGCAGCGGAAGTATCGCAGGAAGTGAAGACCAGCGCGAAGAACATCGCGCTTGGCAGCACGGCAACCGCATCGACGAACAATCAGCCTGCGTCTAACGCGATTGACGGCAAGGCCGGAACAAGATGGGAGAGCGCCGCACAGGATCCGCAGTGGATCTCGCTTGACCTGAAGAAGCTCTATAAGCTGGAGAGCATGACGCTGAGCTGGGAAGGGGCTTACGGCAAGACGTATACGGTTCAAGTCTCTTCGGCGGAAACGCCGGGCGATAACGACTGGACCACCATCTTTACCGAGCCTTCCGGCAACGGCGGCATTGACAACATTACGCTGCATGGCGAAGAAGCACGCCATGTCCGGATCTATGGTACGGCAAGAGGCACGCAATGGGGCTATTCGTTATGGGAGGTTGAAGTATACGGCAATCCGTCGAATCCCGATCCGGTATTGCCGCTTGGCCCAGTGCTGACAGCGGATTCGACCGATAATAAGGTTGGCAGTAGCATCGACCTTGCCTTTGCCAGCGATTCCGCATGGGAAAGCGCGATTACGGCCGTTAAAGTCAACAATGCCGCTCTTGCAGCCAGCCAGTATACGGTTGCGGCAGGCAAAATCACATTGAAATCAGGCGTATTCGCCGCAGCAGGCAGCTACGCGATTACGGTTGCCGCATCGGGTTATGCCGATAACGAAGTGACGCAAGTCATCATAGCCGATGTGAACCTTGCCCTTGGCAAGACAGCCGTTGCTTCCTCCGTTCAGGGCGCATTCCTGGCGGCTGAAGCTACAGACGGCGATGCCGGTTCGAGATGGGGAGCGGATTGGACGACAAACACGGATAACCATCCGGAGTGGATTTACGTGGATCTTGGTGCCGTAGAGTCTTTCAGCAAACTTGTCCTGAACTGGGAAGGAGCTTACGGGAAATCGTTCGACATTCAAGTGGCTCAGCCGGGTGCCGATCTGACCGATAACGCGAGCTGGACGACTGTCCATTCCGTGTCGGGACAATCGCTTAGCGCAGACGGATTGAAGCAGATCATTAATCTGGATGCTCCAACGCAAGGTCAATACGTACGAATCTATGTAACGGAGAAGGGCTTTGCTCCATACGGTCCTTCGTTGTACGAGATTGAAATCTATCAATAAGTTGCTAGAGATAAGCCCCCGCAATTTGCGGGGGCTTATCTTGTTATGCGGCGTTGCCGGGTGAGCGGAGCAATAAGACCCTGGAAGGGTCTTATTGGCAGAGAGAGTTGTGGGAATGGCGGGCATAAGACCCTTTGAGGGTCCTATTTGCTTAAAAGGCGTAAGAAGATTGCCTGTTGAAGCGGTGTTGCAACGCAATAAGACCCTGGCAGGGTCTTACTGGCAGAGAGAGTAGTGGGAATGGCGGGCATAAAACCCTAGCAGGGTCTTATTTGCCTATCAGGGCCGTTAAGTGTGCTGATGCAGAGAATATGAAAAAGCTGTTCCAGTACGGAACAGCTTTCTGCATTTCATTACAGCTTCGAGAAGGCATGCTCTGCTGCTGCAAGAGTAATCTCGATATCTTCCTTCGTATGGGCAGTGGTCAGGAACCACGCTTCATATTTGGAAGGGGCCAGGTTGATGCCCTGCTCCAGCATAAGCTTGAAGAAGCGGCCGAATATTTCGCCGTCGGTATCCTGCGCTTCGTCATAGTTGGTTACCGGATGGTTGCAGAAATGGGCCGAGAACGAACCTCGGATTTGGTTAACCGTCAGAGGAATGCCATGCTTTGCAGCCGAAACGCGCAGGCCGTCTGCGAGCGTTGTCGCCAGATCGTTCATGCGGTCATAGATGCCTGCTTCCTGAAGCACCTCAAGACACGCGATTCCCGCCGAGATGGAAGCGGGATTGCCCGCCATCGTGCCTGCTTGATAAGCAGGGCCAAGCGGAGCAACCTGCTCCATGATTTCCTTGCGGCCGCCATAAGCGCCAATCGGGAGTCCGCCGCCGATGATTTTGCCAAGCGCGGTAAGATCCGGCTCGATGGCTTTGAAATCCGGGAAGGCATTAAACGTTTGCGTCGTGCCGTAGTGGAAGCGGAACGCCGTAATAACCTCGTCGTAAATAACAAGGGCGCCGGCTTCGCGAGTCATTGTGCAGAGACCCTCCAGGAAGCCCGGCTTAGGCATCACCATGCCAAAGTTGCCGACAATCGGCTCCACCATAACGGCGGCCGTATCGTCACCCCAGCGCTCCAAAGCTTCCTTCAGGGCGTCCAGGTCGTTAAACGGTACCGTAATCACTTCATGCGCGATACTGGTCGGAATGCCGGCGCTGTCCGGAATGCCAAGCGTAGAAGGGCCGGAGCCCGCGGCAACGAGCACAAGGTCGGAATGGCCGTGGTAGCAGCCGGCGAACTTGATGATTTTATTGCGCTTCGTGAACGCGCGGGCAACCCGAATCGTTGTCATAACGGCTTCCGTGCCGGAGTTCACGAAGCGGACTTTATCCAGAGAAGGGATCGCATCCTTCAGCATGCGGGCCATCTGGATTTCCAGCTCGGTAGGGGTACCGTAGAGCGTACCGTTTTGCGCCGCCCGGACAATCGCTTCCGTAATATGCGGATGGGCATGTCCCGTAATAATGGGGCCGTAAGCCGCCAAATAATCGATATAGCGGTTATCGTCGACATCATAGAAGTAGGCGCCCTCCGCGCGCTTCATGAACACCGGCGCACCGCCGCCAACCGCTTTATAAGAGCGGGAAGGGCTGTTGACGCCCCCGACGATATGCTGCAGCGCTTCCTCGTAAAGCGCCTCTGAACGTTTGCGTTGCATAGACATGAAAGAAATCCTCCGTAGTTCGTAATATGTAAGCCGGTTGCCTGCGCAAACAGCCTGAATGAAGAAAAATCGACACTTCCCATTATCGCGCAGTCGGAGCAAAAAGCAAAGTCATGCTCAAGGGCGTTTCTGGCCTAGCAGATATCTTTCTCCCCGTTGTAAATTATAGGCTCCGCAAGCAGCTGCGTGATCTTTATCCGCCAAACATGGCTCTGCTGCTCATTCACCTTGTACGAAATGCAGTATATTTGCCCCAGGAACAGGGTTAGGACAAGTTATACTGTACCAAATGCAGGATATCACTCGGAATCTAGCCCAATTGGGAGGCTAATTCTATCGTATCCTGCATTTCGTGCAGGCTATATCTGCCTACGGGGCTCAAATACGTGAATATGCTGAACTTCATGCAATATAACGCAAGCGACAGCTAAGCCAATGATTAAACAAATAAAAGGTTAGCGTGCTCTACCTTTAACCGCATAAATGCGAAAGGACCAGATCTCGCCGGTTGGCGGAGATCTGGTCCCTTTTTGTAAAGCTAACTCCCTTTATTCTACCCCTATTGCGCGGTACTGCTGTTAACCGAATTTGTAGTGGTATCGGTTCCGTTCTCGGCACCCGGCGATGGGGATGGTGTAGTCTCTGTATCATCCTTCGCCAGCGTATCTTGAACCGTTGCTTTCAGTTCATCCAGGTCTTTGACGCCAATCACGGCCGCGCCGCCTACATGCTCTTCGGCGATCTGATCCATTGGAGGAACCTGCTGCGTGCCTGCCAAGTGGGAATCGACGCCCAGCTGGCCAAGCTTCAGCATATCGGTAACCTGGAGGTTCGTCTCGATGTAAGGCGATACGCTGTCCAGAATCTTTTTCATCTGTACGATGTTCCAGCCTGATTTAAGCTTGTCGGCTACAGCGCCTAAAAATTCGCGTTGGCGCTCGGTGCGAGTGAAGTCGCTCATTGCGTCGTGGCGGAAGCGAACGTATTGCAAGGCTTTGTCGCCGTCCAGCAGCTGGTAGCCCTTTTTCAGATCGATATCGTATTTATTTTTGTCGGCGTTATCCGTATAGTGCATATCTTTTTCAACGTCGAAGTATACGCCGCCGATCGAATCGACGAGGGCTTTGAATCCTTCGAAATCCGTGTACACATAATATTGAATGTCGAGACCAAGCAGGTCTCCGACGGTTTTCATGGCCAGCTGCGGTCCGCCTAGCGTAATCGCCGTGTTGATCCGGCCTTTGCCATGCCCTTCGATATCAACGTAGGTGTCCCTGAGGACGGAGAAGAGATGCGCCTTTTTCGTAACCGGGTCAAAGGATGCGATCATGATGGAATCGGACCGCGGAACCTGATTTTCTTCCAGACCGCGAGCGTCGCCGCCGAGAAGCAGAATATTGACGCGTTCTTTGCCTTCCCATTTCGGAGGCGCTTGAGCGGGGGTTGTATTGTCTTCGAATTGGCCAAACCGGGAATCCTCTTTGTTCTTGCTGAAATTGTCTAACGAATTATATACGCCGGTGCCCCAGTAAACCAGGCCGGCGATGGCAATAACTATAACTACGAGAAAACCGCTGAGTACCCATTTCCAAGGTTTTCTTTTCTTTTTAGCTTTTGTAGCCATGACTGTAGTAGTGCTCCTTTCAGCAACTCATCCTGCAAAAGTGTGTAAACCCAAATCAGACAGGCGATCCATCGCTCCCGAATCGATGATGCCTGCCATTTACGCAAAACCATAACTATTGTAATATTACATATCATAAAATTATAAAGCGGAACGATAGATAGACGCAAGTTTTATCGTTTCCCTTGGAAAAAACTCATAATTCCCCGGGAAATGTCGACCGTTCTTAACGGAGAGGAGTTTTATTAAACCCATGCTGGCGATTGATGTCAAAGATCTGCGAAAGCAGTTTAAAGTGCAAAAGAACAGAGAAGGCTTGTCCGGCGCTCTAAAGGATCTGTTCAAACGGGAATACAACGAGGTTACAGCCGTTAAAGATATATCGTTCCAAATTCCGCAAGGCGAGATTTGCGGTTATATCGGCGAGAATGGCGCAGGCAAATCGACTACGATTAAAATGCTGACCGGCATTCTGGTACCGACATCCGGACAACTGAAGGTAAACGGTTATGTACCCTACAAGGACCGCGAAAAATTTGTCGGAGGGATTGGCGTTGTTTTCGGCCAGCGCTCCCAGCTTTGGTGGGATATCGGTGTTATTGAGTCTTTCCAGTTGCTGCGCAAAGTATATCGCGTATCCGAGCAAGATTTCCGCAAAAGACTGGACAACCTCGTGGAACGCCTTGATCTTGGCGATCTTCTGAACCGTCCGGTCCGCAAGCTGAGCCTTGGGCAGCGGATGCGCTGCGAGCTGGTTGCATCGCTGCTGCATAATCCGTCGATCCTGTTCCTCGATGAACCAACCATTGGCCTGGACATCGTGGTGAAGACGGAAATCCGCGAGTTCCTGAAGGATCTGAACCGCGAAGAGGGGACCACGATTCTGCTTACCACTCACGACCTTCAGGATATCGAAGCCTTGTGCTCGCGCGTCATTATGCTGGATGACGGCCGGATTATTTATGACGGCGGACTGGAAGAGCTGAAGAACCGCTGGAGCAAAGGACGCGAGATCCAGTTCCAATTCGGCACGCCAACGTCGCTTGCGAAGCTGCAGCTGCTAACGGCAGGACTGGATGTTACCTGGACAATGAGCGAGCAAGGCGCCTCCATGTGGCTGCCGCATACGATTAACGTATCGGACGCGCTTGGCGTAGTTGTAGGCGGGGCGGATATCCGGGATATCAAAATCCTCGAGACCAACACCGACGATATCGTGCGCGAAATTTATCGCTCCGGTTCAGCGTCGGCATCTGCCGCCGCAACGCTGCTGGAAGCCGAGTCCCCAAAGCAGGAGGCCGAGGCTGAGAAGGAGACTTCTCTGCGATGATGAGCGCTTACGTCGATTTTATCCGAATCCGGTTTCTGACCATGCTGGCTTACCGCGTTAATTATTATAGCGGTATCATTATTTATGCGATTAATATTGGAGCGTATTATTTCCTCTGGAAAGCGATTTTCGGCTCGGCCGAGACGCTTCAAGGCTTTACGCTCGCTCAAATGACGACGTATATCGCCGTGTCGTGGATGGCGCGCGCCTTTTATTTCAATAACCTGGACCGCGAGATTGCGAACGATATCCGGGACGGAAGCATCGCGATGCAGCTGATCCGCCCGTATTCCTATTTGCTCGTCAAAATGATGCAGGGACTTGGCGAAGGGCTGTTCCGCCTGATCCTCTTTATGGGTCCGGGACTGGTTATCGTCTGTCTGCTGTTCCCGGTCAAGCTGCCGAAGGACCCGGCTGTATGGATTGTCTATTTCATTATGCTGCTGTTCAGCTTGTTCATTAATTCGCAGCTTAATATTTTGACCGGTCTTGCGGCCTTTTTCGTGGAAAATAACGAAGGAATGATGCGGATGAAGCGGGTGCTTGTCGACCTGTTCTCCGGCGTGCTCATTCCGATCGCCTTCTTCCCGGGCTGGCTGAAGGGGACGATGGAATGGCTGCCCTTCCAGGCGATCACGTATTTGCCAAGCGCCGTCTTTACCGGACGTACCCCGATGAGCGAAGCCTGGGGCGTACTGGGCATTCAGGCGTTGTGGTTCGTTATTTTGCTCGTGCCCATTATGTTTACTTGGCGTGCGGCCCGCAAGCGGCTGTTCGTGCAAGGAGGTTGATTCAAGATGCTGTATGCCGTGTTATTCTGGGAATATATTAAAAACTATGCCAAAACCCGTCTTACCTACCGCGCCGACTTCTGGGTCGAGGTTCTGTCGGACTTGATGTTCCAGGGGATGAACCTGGTCTTCATCCTTGTCGTGTTCCAGCACACGCCTTCGCTTGGCGGCTGGTCGGAGTCGGAGGTTATTTTCGTATACGGCTTCTTTATGATTCCTTACGGAATCTTCTCTACCTTCTTCGGGATGTGGAACTTCAGCGAGCGTTATATTGTAAAAGGGGAGATGGACCGCATCCTGACGCGTCCTGCCCATAACCTGTTTCAAGTGCTGCTCGAAAACGTGGATCCGCCGTCCCTGATCGGCTCCGTGGTAGGTGCGGTTATTATGGCCGTCTGCTGGAATGATCTTGGGCTAGCGTTCCACTGGTATTATGTCTTGATTATGCTGTTGTTCGTGCTTGGCGCCGTGCTTGTGTATGGCGGGATTTATACGGCGCTGTCGGCGATATCGTTCTTCTCGGATGCGCCGACGGGCATCGTACCGCTTATTTACAACGTACAGAACTATGGCCGTTATCCGGTCAACATTTATAACAAAACGATTCGGTTCGTCTTGACATGGCTGCTGCCCTTTGCCTTTGTAGGCGTAATTCCGGCATCGTATTTCCTGGATAATAAGGCCGATGATTTGTCTCAGCTGGCCTGGTTTACGCCGGTTATGGGCGTGATCGTGTTCGGACTGGGGCTGGCGCTCTGGAATCATGGCGTCAAGCGGTACCGCGGGGCGGGCTCGTAGGCCCGGCAGGTTAAGGCAGGTATTGGAGGTTTAGTGGCATGAGTACGATTGAAGTAGGCAAAAAAGCGCCGGATTTCAAGCTGCCGGCATCAAACGGCGAGACGGTGAAGCTTAGCGATTACCGCGGGAAAAAGATTGTCCTCTATTTCTACCCGAAGGACAATACGCCTACCTGTACGCAGCAGGCTTGCGATTTCCGCGATGCGTATCCCGCTATGGTGGACAGTAATACGGTCGTGCTGGGCATCAGCCCGGATCCGGTCAAGTCGCATGAGAAGTTTATCGGCAAGCAAAGCCTGCCGTTCCTTCTCCTGTCGGACGAGAATCATAAGGTATGCGAGAAGTATGGCGTCTGGCAGATGAAAAAGATGTACGGCCGCGAGTACATGGGCGTAGTCCGCTCCACCTTCCTCATCAATGAGAAAGGCAAGCTTGTCCGCGAGTGGCGCGGCGTAAAGATCAAAGGCCATGTCCAGCAGGTGGCAGGCGAGGCGGCCAAGCTATAACGATTGAAAGACGGGTCCTGTGGACCCGTCTTTTTTGTTTGCGCGGCAGAAAAACAATATACGAAATGAATGATTAACGGGGCATTTGCTAGATTTGCCGTTCATATACTCTACTAGTTTGATTACTTACGAGAGTAGAGAAGGGTGGCAAATGTGATGCGATTGCTGGTGCAGACGGGATTATGTTTGGTTGTGTTATGGTTTGGGCTGCTTGGAGCCGGTCCGGTAACGGAGGATCAGGGGGAGGCGGCAAGCGAGCTGGCGCATGCGGGGCTGGCGAGCGAGGTAGCCGCGGCTGCCGGGAGATCTGCGGAAGGACCCGCCGTGCATCAGGAAGAAGGGGCGGGAAGTCCGATTCTAGCGGATCAGCTGGTTAACTATAGCGCGGAGGAAGCGAAAACGGCGGCGGCCAAGCCAACCGTCTATTTGACGTTTGACGATGGCCCAAGCGAGAAAACCAAGGAGGTTCTTGCCATCCTGAAGCGCGAGGGCGTGAAGGGAACCTTTTTTATGCTGGGCAAGGAAGTGAAGCAATATCCGGATATCGCGAGGCAGGTCGTGAAGGAAGGCCATGCCATCGGCAATCATACGTACGATCATGTGTATAAAGAGCTGTACAGCAGCTTCTCGGCATTCGCCAAGCAGGTTATGGATACCGACGATGAAATCTATAAAGTGACGGGAATACGGACCAATCTGCTGCGTGCGCCGGGAGGGACGTTTGGCAACTTTGACCAAGGGTATTACGACGCGCTTGCCAAGGCCGGCTATATCGTCAACGACTGGAACGTGGACAGCGGCGACTCGACGCGGGTAGGCGTGCCGGCCCAAGAGATCATCAACACCGTTAAAGGCTCCAGGCTATCCAGTAAGGTAGTTGTGCTGATGCATGACAGCTCCATCCATGGGGAATCGGTAAAGGCGCTGCCGGAAGTGATCGATTTTTTCAAAAACAAAGGATATCAGTTCGCGGTGTTAACCGACCAGGTCAAGCCGATCCAATTCCGCCTCTCCCCATCGATGAAGTGGAAGCGTCCCAAAGTGACGGCTGCGGAGACATTGACTCTCGTTCAATATACGGCCCGGACGAGAACAACTCTGCCCCGGCAAAATACCCAAAGCTTAATCATTCATGCCGGCGGAGAAGACATTCCTTTTGCACCGCAGGATTACAGGATGTTAAACGGCACCATTGATGTTCCTTTGCGGCAGCTGTCTTTAGGGCTTCATGGCATTATCCGTCTCGACATGGCAAGCGGAGTCGTCGAGGCCATGGTGAACAATCAAAGCGCAAGCTGGACGGCAGCGGAGGTAGGAGGCAGCGGAACGTCCCTGCCGAGCCGGATTATGGTGCCGTTAAGAGAGACGCTTCAGCGGTTTCATTTTGGAATAAGCAGAATAACGGTTACGGAAGGCAAAAGAGAGATTTGGGTTGAGCCGTCTTCCGTCTAGCAGGTCTAAATAGAGAGGCGCGTGGCGATACTGAAAGATAGAGAAGCTATTTTTCAGGAGGTCGATGATAGAGATGATCGTGCCGAAATTCGAAGGCTTGCAGGGAAGAGCGGAAGCGCAGTCTTGGCCGGAGCCGCCGCAGGTACTGCTGCAAAGGCTTATTCATAGAGTAGATCAGGTTTTGCTAGGAAAAAGAGAAACGGTTACCCAGCTTCTGACGGCTATGCTGGCCGGCGGCCATGTGCTGCTGGAGGATGTGCCGGGCGTGGGGAAAACGATGCTGGCGGGCGCTTTTGCCCGCGTGCTGGGGGGAGAATTCAAGCGGATCCAGTTCACCTCGGATATGCTGCCTGCGGATGTGATCGGCGGAGCGGTCTGGGACAGCCGGATCAGCGAGCTTGTCTACCGGCCCGGGCCGATTATGGCCAACATTGTTCTGGCGGACGAGATTAACCGGACTTCGCCAAGAACGCAATCGGCGCTGCTCGAAGCGATGGAGGAGCGGAGAATCAGCGTGGAAGGGGAAACCCGCAGGCTGCCCGAGCCGTTTGTGCTTATCGCGACGCAGAATCCGCTAAGCTATGAAGGAACCAATACGCTGCCGGAAGCGCAGCTGGACCGTTTCATGATGCGGTTGTCCATTGGTTACCCTTCTATGGAGAACGAAGCGAAAATGCTGGAGCAGTATGCGTCGGGCTCGAGGCTGGAGCCTCATCAGGTTCGTCCGGTCCTTATGCTGGAGGAGTGGCTGCGGATGCAGCGGGAGGTTCGGCAGGCGCATGTCCATCCCGGACTGCTCGAATATATGGCCAAGGTGACGGATGCGACTAGACGCGCGCCCGAGTTGGAGCTGGGATTAAGTCCGCGGGCGGGACGCGACTGGCTGCGCGCGGCACAGGCAAGAGCTTACGTGGAGGGAAGAAGATACGTCCTGCCGGATGATCTGTTCGCCACCGGGGAGGCTGTGCTGGCGCATCGGCTGAACGGCGTAAGCGCCGGCGGAAGACAGGTATCCGAAGCTTTGACCCGGATTATGAGAAGCACGCCTCTGCCCGCGTCAATTGCCCCCGGTCAAATCGCAGGGAGGCAGAAATGAAGAGGCGGGGAAACGACTCGAATGTCATGCTGGCGGAAGCGGCCAAAGGACAGCCGGCACAAGGCTTCCCTCCTTCAGCCGGCAATAAAACGAAGCCGGCCGGAGCAGGAATGACCGGAACGGGAGCGCAGGAAACGGTTGTAGAAGAACCGGCGCAGTCTGCGCGTCCTTCGGTATACCGCACCCGCTGGGGAGCTTGGCTCCTCATAGCGGCCGGCTGGCTGATGAGTCTGGGCGGCATGCTTACCCGGGGCGGGGCGGTGGAGACTTTTATGCTTATTGTGCTGAGTCTGCTTCCGTTGTTATCGATTGTTATGCCGCTGCTCTCGACCCTTGGCCTTACGGTCAGCCGGATTATCCCGGAAGCCAAAATCAAAGACGGGGACGAGGCGGTTATACGGCTGACGTTAAGGCGTTCTTCCATTGTACCTTTCGTATGGATAGCCGTTCACGATGGAATGACCAATACCAGCACGGCAAAAAGGACGAGCTTGGACTATCGTTATCTTGTGGCGCCTTTGCTGCGCAAAGAGGTAGAGATCAGCTATTCCGTTCTTGCCGTCAGGCGCGGGGAGCATCAATTCGGCCAGGTGACGGTAACGGTTGGCGATTGGCTTGGACTTACGGCTTTTCACAAAAAGCTGGAATGTCCGGGCACCCTAGTAGCCGTCCCCGCGCTTCCGGAGCAGCAAAGGCGCCGGGCAGAGCAGCTGCACGGAGCTATGGCGGAGCAGGTATCGGGCGATTCTTCGGCGGCTTTTATAAGCGACGGCGGAGAGATCAGCGCCATTACCGCGGACAGGCTGCTGCAGCAGGCCGGAATCGGGCCGGACAGCAGACCGTACCGGGAAGGGGACTCGATGCGGCATATTAATTGGCGGGCTGCGGCCAAAGGACGAGGGATGTTCACAAAGCAGCATCTGCTCGAGCAGCCGGCCGAGATTATAATGATCGCGGATACGCACAGCGCTGCTTTTAATCATGACGGGCGGCTATTTGACGCTTCTCTGGCATGGCTCGCAAGAGGAATGGAACAGGCGGCAGCGGACGGCTGCGATGTCCGGCTCCTTGCGGGGACAGTTGGTACAGGAGGGGCAAAGGAGAAGCAAAAGCGGGGCGGCCAAGCCGGCCAGCAGGTTAACCAACTGCTGGAACGGCTGGCGAGGCTGAAGCTCACGAAAACGGCAGTCTCCGTTGACAGCCTCCGGACGGAGCTTGGAGGCTTGAAGGCCGGAGGCGTAATCCATGTCTATACCGCGGACTGGAAAAGCGGTCAAAGCTGGATTAAACTTGCCGCTTATGCGGCCGATCAGAAATGCGGAATCCGTCTGCATGTCGTCACGAAGCAAACAGTTCTCACGTTTGCGATGCGCGAGCAGCAGCGCCTTCTGGAAGAGGCGGGATTGTCCGTCAACTGGCTCGCTTATCCGGATAAAATGAACCGGCCGACGCAAACGGCGGAAGGAGGCAGCCGGCATGCGAGATAATACTCCCGATAACGGGTCGCTGGGCTTCCGCGTACTGACGACCGCCTTGTTATTTGGCCTATTGGCCGAATGGCTTCTGCCTTGGCTCCACTACAAGGAATGGGCGGATGTCTACCAGATTGGCCCGCTGCTGACGGTGGTTGGATGCGTAATGGTTATGGGGCTTTTTCGCCCGGCCTGGTATATGTCGCTCCTCATGAACGGCTTCTTATGCGTCATAACCATCATGCTTCTATTTAAAGGAAATGACGAAAACGCGCTGCAGTGGCTGGCGAATTACCCCGGCATGCTGGCCGGAGATATTAAAGAGCTGTTCACTTACGGCATGTGGACGATGACCAGCGAGCTGAGGACGCTGCTGCTTTTCGCAGGCTGGGCTATGCTGGCTCCCGCGCTGCAGGCCCTTGTATGGATGAGGCAGGTTGCTCTGGGTCTGACGGCGATTACGGTCTCTTACCTGCTGATTCTTCATACTTGGGTGGGCATCGACGTGTTTAACGGCTTGCTTCGCACAACGGCGGAGGGCCTGCTGCTCGGAGCCGTCGTAACGATGGCCAGGGTAAGGCGGATGCAGGGCGGCGGCAGCGAATTCGACCGTCAGCTCCATCCGAAATGGCTGGCTGCCGGCGAATTTCTGGTGCTTTTATGCGTGGGCGTCGGAATGCTGTTGTCCAGCGGGCAGCCTAGGCAAACGGAGCCTTCGGCATGGACGGTAAACGCTGCGAATCGGCTTGAACAGGCGATGGCGGAGCTTGACAAGGAAAATTATTCGGCTGCCATGCAGGCGGCGATGGGTACGGCGGGGCAAGGCCGCGGCATGACCGGGTACGGCTTCGACGACCGGGAGCTTGGAGCTTCCCTATCCCAGGACGATACGGTGGTGTTCAGCGGGTTTTCGCCGGTTCAAACCTATTGGAGAGGTGAATCCAAAGCCGTCTATAACGGACGCGGCTGGGACAGCAGCTGGAGCGGGAAAGTGCTGCATCCGGTGGAATACGGTGATAAGCCATCCGAGCTTGCGGCCAGCCCTACCGGGGATAACCGGACCATCCGGCAGACTGTCATTATGACCGAGCCTTCCGCATCGCAGAGCTTGCCGCTTTTTTTCGCGGGGAGCGGGGGACGCGTGCTTAGTCTGTCGGCCATTGATCCCAACCGGCAATTAAGCACGTATGTGGAGGATGAGCTGGCGGGCGCTCTGTATGCGGCGGATAAGAAAGCGCAGGTGGAGCGGTACACCGTCGAGAGCCGGCTTCCGGTAACGGATACCTCCTTGTTGCGTGAGGCTGACAGCTCTGCTTTTGCGGGAGAAACCGCGGCGCTTGCGCAAACCGAAGAGACGGATCTGACGGACTACCTGCAGCTGCCGGATTCTTTGCCGCACCGCGTGAAGACGCTGGCAGACAAGATTGTCGGAGACGAACGGGCCGACCGTTACGATCAGGTGAAAGCGGTCGAGCAATATTTGAAAAACAGCTATACGTATTCGCTGGACAGTACGGTTCCGCCAAAGGGAGCGGACTTTGTCGACTACTTCCTGTTTGAGAAGGAGCGAGGTTATTGCGTGCATTTCTCCAGCGCTATGGTTGTCTTGCTCCGCGAGGAAGGGATTCCGGCTAGATGGGTAAAAGGCTTTGTATCCGGGACGCCGGTATCCACGGCGGGAGCGGACGCTGCCAGCGCAGCCGGGACCCTCTACAATGTGCGGGCAAAGGATGCGCACGCATGGGTAGAGGTGTACTTCCCCGGCGCAGGCTGGGTGCCGTTCGACCCGACGCCGGGCTTTGCCGGCGGCACGGGGCCAGCTGGTGCTGACGCCGGGGCATCGGCGTCCGGCGGGCTGTCATCGGCCGGCGGAGCTGCCGATGATGCGGGTGCGCCAGAGCATGCCGATGCCGGAACGGACGGCATGCTGGCGCGGTTTGAGGCGGCGGTGGACCACGCCGCCTCGGCCGTCGCGCGAGGGGCGGATGCCCTCGCGCAGGCGGCGCGGAGCGCCGCCCATGGCGCGGCGGCGGCTTCGCCCGCCGCGCTGGCCGCCGCAGGCGCGGCCGCACTGCTCTTCGCGGCCGGCCTTGCGGCAGCGGCGCAGCGCAGGCGGGTGCGCCTCGCGCTCGCGCTGCGCCGGTACGCCGCAGCGCATGGCGCAGGCCGCGCCGCGGCCGCGCAAGAGCAGTTCGCCGCGGTATCCGCCGCGGCGTGGGTCCTGCTCGGCCGCCGCATGATGGCGCGACCGCCGCATCATACCGCGCGCGAATACGCGGACGCCGTGTCGGCGTCGATGCCCGGCGCGCGCGCCGATGCGCTTCGGCGGTTCATCGCCTGGGACGATGCCGCCCGGTTCGGGCAGCGGGGCGAATGGATCGCCCCGCCTCCGGAGGAGCTTGCCGCCGCGATGAACGCGCTGCTCGGCAAGCCCCGCAAAAGCGTTCCGGCGGCCTCTGTGCAAGCCGCCGACTAATCAAAGCCCGTCCCCCGATTGTAACCGGGGGACGGGCTTTTTTGCTTAAAGCGCAAATTGGGCAACTCAATGAGTAAGTTTAAAGAGGTTAAGGCCCTTTAGGGACCTTAACACTAAAAAAGAAGCAGCTGCTCGGGCGTTTAAGGTCCCTCAGGGACCTTGAATCTCACATTTCCCACTAATATGCATACTCTCCCCGACAGTTGCCATGCTAATAAAAATGGAAAACTACAGCGAGATTGCGTACAGAAGGGGGATTTTCCAATGCATCGATTATTCGCGGCTTTCGTAATCAGCATCCTGCTTGTTTCTGCGTTAGCGGGCTGCGCCAGTCATCGAGAGACGGAGCAGGGCAGGAACGCGCAGCCTGAGCCTAATGCGTATTCCGAGGAAGAAATGCCGATTCAAATACAAAATGAAGACGATACGCCCGAGCTGGTAGGCGGTCCGGAGGATGCCGTCCGCAAGGAAGAGCCGCTGACGTTGGCTGAGCTCCGAGAAAAGTATAGAAGCACGTTTTTGCTGCGGGGCGACTCCAAGGAGAAGCGCGTGGCGCTGACCTTTGACGACGGTCCGGATGAGACTTTTACGCCGCTCGTGCTGGACGAGCTGAAAAAGGCCGGCGTCAAAGCGACTTTTTTTGTCGTGGGCAACCGGATTGAAGCGAACCCGGATATTTTTCAGCGGATGGTAAGCGAAGGACATGCGATTGGCAATCATTCGTATAGCCATCCCAACTATTTGAAGCTGTCCGATGAACAATTCAGAGAAGAAATCGAGAAAACCGACCGTCTCATCAAAACCTACATCGGCCATCTTCCGTCTCTCGTAAGACCGCCGTACGGCGGAGTCACGGAGGGGCAGATCAACTGGCTGGCCAGCATGGAGAAAAAAATCATTAACTGGAACGTGGATTCTCTGGACTGGAAAGGGTTAAACGCTGACGAAGTGTATGCCAATATTATGGATGCGACCAAAAACGGAAGTATCGTTTTGCAGCATTCCGCGGGTGGCGAAGGCGAGGATCTGACAGGGACCGTGGAGGCGTTAGGACGGGTCATTTCCAAGCTGAAGGAAAAGGATATGGAGCTCGTAACCGTACCAGATCTCATTCATTTGCGATAATGCCACCGAAAAGTCGACATAAATCGGGATTTGCCACGCTCTCCTACCTTGACTCGTCCAAAGGGCTATAGATATAATTACTACATTAATTGAGGGAGGCTCGGTAATGAACAAGAATGAAATTATCATTGTACTCGACTTTGGGGGACAGTACAATCAGCTGATCGCGCGCCGCATCCGCGACTTGGGCGTATACAGCGAACTGCTGCCATTTAACACGTCGGTAGAACGGATCCGCGAACTGCAGCCGAAAGGCATCGTATTCTCGGGAGGACCGGCAAGCGTATACGAAGAAAATTCCCCGTTGGTAGATCCGGCTATTTACGATCTCGGCGTGCCAATCTTTGGCATCTGCTACGGCATGCAGCTGATGTCGCATCAGCTCGAAGGCAAAGTAGAGCGTGCCGGCAAACGCGAGTACGGTAAAGCGGAAGTGGACTTTGCGGAAGGCAGCCACCTGGCAAAAGGCCTGGACGCGCGTCAAACGGTATGGATGAGCCATAGCGATCTTGTAGTCGAGCCGCCTGCGGGCTTCCGCGTCGACGCAAGCACCGAGCATGCTCCAATCGCTGCTATGAGCCATCCTGACCGTAAATTCTTTGCGGTACAATTCCATCCGGAGGTTCGCCACTCCGTGTACGGCAACGAAATGATTCGCAACTTCCTTTACAACATCTGCGGCTGCGAAGGCAACTGGACGATGGAATCGTTTATTGAAGATACCATTCGTGATATCCGTAACCAAGTTGGCGATAAAAAAGTGCTGTGCGGTCTGTCCGGCGGCGTAGATTCCTCGGTTGTTGCGATGCTGATTCACAAAGCGATCGGCGATCAATTGACATGCATGTTCATCGATCACGGCATGCTTCGTAAGGACGAGGCTGAGAGCGTAATGGAGACGTTCGTCGGCAAGTTCGATATGAAAGTCGTGAAGATCGACGCAAGCGAGCGCTTCCTTGGCAAGCTGAAAGGCGTTACCGACCCTGAGCAAAAGCGTAAAATTATCGGTAACGAGTTCATCTACGTGTTCGACGAAGAGTCGGCTAAGCTTGGCGAGTTCGATTTCCTCGCGCAAGGCACGCTGTACACCGATATCGTCGAGAGCGGTACGGCTACGGCGCAGACGATCAAGTCGCATCACAACGTTGGCGGGCTGCCTGAAGATATGAAATTCCAGCTCGTTGAGCCGCTGAAAACATTGTTCAAGGACGAGGTTCGTAAAGTAGGCGCGGAATGCGGTCTTCCGGACGAAATCGTTCACCGTCAGCCGTTCCCGGGTCCTGGTCTTGCGATCCGTGTTCTTGGCGAGGTGACGGAAGACAAGCTGCACATCGTTCGCGAATCCGATGCGATTCTGCGTGACGAAATCGCAAAAGCCGGTCTTGACCGCGAGATCTGGCAGTACTTCACGGCTCTGCCCGGAATGAAGTCCGTCGGCGTTATGGGTGACGCTCGTACGTATTCGTACACGGTCGGCATCCGCGCCGTAACGTCCATCGACGGCATGACAGCGGACTGGGCTCGTATCCCTTGGGATGTTCTCGAGAAAATCTCCGTTCGTATCGTTAACGAAGTGGACAACGTTAACCGTATCGTTTACGACGTAACGTCGAAGCCACCTGCAACGATCGAGTGGGAATAAAATATAACTAAGGAAAGAGGCGTCCCAAAGCCAATGGCTGAGGGGACGCCTCTTTTCTATATAGTAGCCCGATAATGCCTCGGCGTCGTTCCCGCGTGTTTTTTGAACACCTTGATGAAATGCGCCTGATCGTAAAAGCCCAAGCGGGATCCAATAGACGAGATGTTGTCCCCGGTCATTTGGAGTAGCTTTTTGGCTTCCTCGATTCTCTCTTTTTGAATATAGCAAGCGATGGTTTGGCCGGTTTCTTTTTTGAACAAATGCATTAAGTAACCGCTGTTCAGCCCCGATACGGCCGCCAGCTTGTCTACCGTGATTTCTTCGTAAAGATGGGTGTAGATGTATTCCCGGCATGCCTTGACCGGTTTGGACAAAACATGGATACGGCATTGCTCGACCCTCTCCGCAAAATCCAGCAGCGCGCCTTCCATGGCGGCCTTCACCGTCTGGATGTCGTGAAGCTCCTCAATTCGCTGAATGTACAAATCGCTCAGCATGTAAGCCTGCTCCTCGTATAGGCCCCCTTCAATCGCTGCCCGCATCCCAAGCGCGATACCGCAAATCGCCAGGTTTTTGAGACTGCGGATAGGACTGCGTTTGGATAACACGCCGGCCCCGTCATAGGAAAACTCCGCTAGTTTGATCATCAGCCCCGCCGGATCTCCTACCCGGATCAGATTAAAAAACTTTTTTTCCTCCATCATGCTTTGGTGAAAAGAGAGCGACTCCCGATGGGCGGAGAGGGTCCGTTCGACATCTCTTTTGAAAGCCTGAGGCTGCGCGTATTTGAAGCAATATTGAAGCACGTCGGTGATCTCCAGTGACTCTTGATTAACAAGCAGGTTGGTCAGCACGCAGATATGAAGCAGGCGCATCCGATTGACTTTCGGCAAGCATTCCCAATAATCGGCCCAGTTAGGCTTTTCCCGGAAAGGAATTTGATAATCGTTCAGCTGCTTGGCCCTATGCTCTTCTGCCGGAAGCTCTTCAATGGACGGGCCGACTATAATAAAAGCCTTGTTCATGCTTTCACGCTTGACGGGGATAATGATGAACTGCTCCCAAAAGTTGGTCGTGCGAATCGAGGGGAAATCCGTCTCCGGCGCGAGAAGCGATTGAGCCAGCCCCTCCAGATCGGGAAAGAGAGGACTTAGCGGAATGGCTGCGGCGGCAGCTGCATCGATGGAAATCCGATTGTTCTGGGCGTAAAAAACCGGAAGGCGGCAGCTTTCCTGAATGAGCTTGCATAATTGAGAAAGATCGCGTGAATAAATGGCATGCTCCACGTTATACCCACCTCGGAACGGTACAATTTTTCTGACTATTATACCATAAAAGTAAGCGCATTCATGCGAAAATGAAGGCGAGAATGGTGAAGATGTCCTAAAGGGGGATTTCAGATGGAGCGCGATATTCAGGCACTGATCGCCGAAATGACACTGGAAGAAAAAGCAGGGATGTGCTCGGGCCTCGATTTTTGGAGGCTTAAAGGGGTGGAGCGATTAGGCATTCCAAGCATCATGGTGACGGACGGACCGCACGGACTGCGCAAGCAGCAGGGTGGGACGGATCATCTCGGCATTTTCGAAAGCGTGCCTGCCACCTGCTTCCCTTCCGCGGCCGGGATGGCAAGCTCCTGGGACCGCGAGCTGATCGCAAGCGTTGGCATGGCGCTAGGCGAAGAGTGTCAGGCCGAAGATGTCGCCGTCTTGCTTGGACCGGGAGCTAATATTAAACGGTCGCCGCTATGCGGACGCAACTTCGAATATTTTTCGGAGGACCCTTATCTATCCTCGGAGATTGCGGCCAGCCATATAAACGGTGTGCAAAGCCAGGGCGTTGGCACTTCGCTCAAGCATTTCGCCGTGAACAATCAGGAGCACCGCCGGATGGGCGTCGATGCGGTAGTCGATGAGCGCACGCTGCGCGAAATTTATTTGGCCAGCTTCGAAGGCGCGGTACGCAAGGCCCAGCCTTGGACGGTTATGAGCGCTTATAACAAGGTGAACGGCACGTACGCTTCCGAGAATCCTTACCTGCTTACCGATATTTTGAAGGATGAATGGGGCCATGAGGGCCTTGTCGTGACGGACTGGGGCGCGAACAATAACCGCGTGGACGGCCTCGCTGCCGGTCAAGAGCTGGAGATGCCGTCAAGCGGCGGCGTTAACGACCGGAAAATC
This sequence comes from Paenibacillus sp. ATY16, assembly GCF_003399985.2. Lineage (NCBI taxonomy): Bacteria > Bacillati > Bacillota > Bacilli > Caryophanales > Paenibacillaceae > Paenibacillus > Paenibacillus sp. ATY16. The sequence goes on from NZ_NMOK02000014.1 coordinate 185,470, forward strand.
GTTGCGGCTGTACGGAACGGTCAGTTGTCCGAAGAGGTGCTCGACCGCGCGGTTGAACGGATTCTGAACATTATTTTCAAGAGCGTGGATAACAGGAAACCGGAGGCCGATTACGACCGTGCGGAGCATCATGCCCTTGCCCGGAAGGTTGCCGGGGAAACGATGGTGCTGCTGAAAAACGAACAAAATCTGCTCCCGCTGCAGCAAAACCGTAAATTGGCCGTTATTGGCGCATTCGCGCAAAAGCCAAGATACCAGGGCGGCGGCAGCTCCCATATTAAACCGACCCGGATTGACGTGCCGTTAGATGAAATTCAAAAGCTTGCGGGTGATGCCGCTTCCGTTGCGTACGCGCAAGGCTATCATGCGGATAGAGACGACACCGACGAGAGCTTGTTGGAACAGGCCGTTGAAGCTGCGAAAGCTGCGGATGCCGCCATCATTTTTGCGGGATTGCCGGACCGTTATGAATCCGAGGGTTATGACCGCAAGCACCTGCGGATGCCCGCCAATCAGAATGCGCTAATTGAGGCGGTTGCCGCCGTGCAAAGCAACGTGGTGGTTGTTCTGCTGGGCGGTTCCCCGGTCGAGATGCCTTGGATTGGCAAGGCGGGATCGGTGCTTGAAGCCTATCTGGGTGGTCAAGCCGTTGGCGGCGCGATTGCGGATGTATTATTCGGCATCGTAAATCCAAGCGGCAAGCTGGCCGAGACGTTCCCGGTGAAGCTCAGCGACAACCCTTCGTTCCTGTTCTTTCCTGGCGAAGGCAACCGCGTCGAATACCGCGAGGGGATCTTTGTCGGGTACCGCTATTACGACACGAAGCAGGTAAAGCCGCTGTTTCCTTTTGGACATGGGCTTAGCTATACGTCGTTTGCTTATTCCGGCCTCTTGCTGAGCCGCAAGGAAATGATGGACACGGATACCTTGGAGGTACAGGTAACCGTGCGGAATACCGGCGACCGGGCGGGCAAAGAAATCGTGCAGCTGTACGTGCGGGATGTGGAGAGCACCGTCATGCGCCCAGCGAAAGAGCTGAAAGGGTTCGTCAAGGTCGACCTGCAGCCGGGCGAGACAACAACGGTAACGATGACGCTGGACAAACGCTCCTTCGCTTATTACAACACGCAATTAAAAGACTGGCATGTGGAGTCCGGCCAATATGAAATTCTGATTGGGCGTTCCTCCGAGGATATTGTGCTGAGCGACACTCTGAACATCGAATCAACCGTTAAAGTGAAAACAAAAGTCGACCGCAGCACGCTGCTTGCCGATCTGATGAACGACCCGGACCGGGCGCCGGTTGTACAAGGGCTTATTCAGAGCTTCCAGTCCGGCATGGGCGCTTCGATGGACAGCGATTCGATGAAAGACGCGATGGGCGAAGGCATGGGCGAGATGTTTGCCGAGATGATGAAATATATGCCGCTGCGGGCGATGGTCTCTTTCAGTCAGGGCGCCTTTACGGACGAGATGCTGGATGGACTCCTGGCACAGCTGAATCAGCTCTAATAATCGTAATGTGCGGAAATTCGAAAGGATGATGTCGGTTACGCGAAAGAGAGTGAGGCTCCAGTTCGTTATGATACAGATGAACGATAAATCACCGATCACGATAGAGTTGATGCTTACGAAGTAAGAATTGCTTCACAATTCTTTTTAGGAGGCTGGCCAGGAAATGACGATGAAAGCGGGCATTAATATTTTTTCGGTGTACAGGGAGCTTGGCGAGGATTACTTTGGCACTTTGCAAAAGGTTGCGGAAGCAGGGTATGAGAATATCGAGCTGATCGGCTTCAACATGAAGTCCTTCACGCGTTATATCGACGAGATTCCGATGGAATCGCTGCGGGACAAATGCCGGGAGCTTGGCCTTAATGCCATAGCGGTTCACGAAGGCGCGCAACCGGGGGCAGATTTGCTGGCGAATGATTGGGATGGCCTGATGAGTTATTACGGCGGAATCGGCTGCGAACGGATCGTGCTGCCTTCCGTCTGGATTTCCAATCGGGAGGACACGCTTAGAGCCGCGGAGCAAATGAACCAGATCGGCAAAAAGATGAAGGATAACGGCTTCCGGTTCTATCTGCACAACCATGCTCATGAATTCAAATCCATCGGTAACGAAACGCTGTTTGATGTCCTGCTGGAAAATACGGATCCCGCTTATCTGAAATTCGAGGTCGATCTGGCGTGGGTGATGCGTGCGGGGCTTGATCCCGTTGCCGTCCTCCAGAAGCTGGGAGAGCGCTGCGATATCATTCACCAGAAGGATTTGGCTCACGAGCTTAAAGGCCAGCTTAATATATTGGAGGCTGCGGAGCGGGAAGGCGACAATATGCAAAGTCCGTTCGAGGCTTATCAGAAATATGTGGGTCCTCAGGATTTTGTTGATCTTGGCACCGGCCGGTTCGATTTCGCGGGCGTTTACGAACAGATTCGCTCGATGGGACATGTACGTTATGCCTTGGTAGAGAACGAAGGAGAGTCCGCCGATAAGTTCGCCAGCATCCGTCAAGATTTAGAGATGATCAGAAAGTACATATAGGAGGAGGGACAATATGACAAACCAAAAATTAAAAATCGGCATTATCGGCTGCGGCGGTATCGCCGTCCAAAAACATATGCCGTCGCTGGCCAAGCTGCCGCATTTGGGAGAAATGGTCGCGTTCTGCGATATCGTGGAGGAACGCGCTTTGAAAGCCGCCAAGGATTTCGGCGGGGAGAATGCCAAAGTTTATACCGATTACAAGGAGCTGCTGAAGGATAGCTCCATCGATGTTGTGCATGTGCTCACGCCTAACCTGCAGCACTCCTATATTAGCGTGGATGCTCTTGAAGCCGGCAAACATGTCATGTGCGAGAAGCCGATGGCGATTAACTCCATCGAAGCGAAGAAAATGGTCGATGCCGCGAATCGAACGGGCAAGAAGCTGACGATTGGCTACCAGAACCGGTTCCGCAACGATTCCCAGGCGCTTTATAAGGCTTGCCGCGAAGGCGAGTTAGGCGATATCTATGTGGCCAAAGCGCATGCCGTCCGCAGACGCGGGGTTCCGACTTGGGGCGTATTTCTCGACAAGGAGCAGCAGGGCGGCGGGCCATTGATCGACTTGGGTACCCATGCGCTGGATTTGGCGTTATGGTTCATGGACAACTATAAGCCCGTATCCGTATCCGGCTCCGTATTCCATAAGATGGCCGATAAATTCGAAGGCAATATGCTTGGCCCTTGGGACCCGGAAAGCTATAAGGTAGAGGATTCCGCTTTCGGATTTATTAAGATGGAGAACGGCGCTACCATCTTCCTGGAGTCGGCTTGGGCGTTAAATACAACCGATTCGAGAGAAGCGATGACAACGCTTTGCGGCACGGAGGGCGGAGCGGAGATGAGAGCTAGCTCCGTCATGGGCAAGTCGGATGTTATCTTTAACAGCGTGAAGCATGGGCAGCTGGTGGAGACAAAGCCGTCCGTCAGCGGAGGCATTGCCTATTTCGGGCCCGGAGCCGAAGAGGATGGCGTAAAAGAAGCAAGACAATGGCTGGAATGTATTTTGAATGACACGGAACCGCTCGTGAAGCCCGAACAGGCTTACGTGGTGACGCAAATCTTAGAAGCGATCTATAAATCGGCTGAAACAGGAAAAGTTGTAGAGCTCTAATCAACCTCCCGTTCCTGGAACCTTCCATTACACGGGAAGGTTCCTTTGTTTTTTGCCAGACATGTTCATGCTTATACTCCAAAGGCGCAAGGGGATGGATGCCGCTTGAAACCATTCAACCGGACTGTGTTTAATTCGCTGCACATTAAGCTTATAGCCGGAATCTTCCTTATTATCGCTCCGATGGTTTCCTTTTTGATTTATAACAATTTCTATTCGATGGATGTTGTCCGCAATCAGGTTGCGCAGTCGAACAGCAATATGCTCAATCTGTATATGGGCATCATCGACAACAAGCTGAACGATATCGACCAATACCTGTTAAAATTCGCCGCCGAGGAATCGGGATTGATTCTTCTCGAGAGCCCCTCCAAATCGGATGTGGACGGGTACAATCTGGAGCGGATCTGGCTGTTCAGCAAATTGCGAGACAACACGATTTACTACAAAGGGCTTGATTACTTTTTTGTTTATTCGCCGATGAACGATGATTTGCTGTTCGCCCCGAAGGTTGCGGGGTCTGCCGATTCGGGTAACGAACCGATCCAAAAGGCGATCATCGGATTCATGCATGATACTCAAGCTTCGAAGAACGCCAGGATTTCTTTCGATCGTTGGGCAGTACTGCCCATGCAGCAGCAGGATTATCTTCTTCACATTCAAAAGGTCGGCGGCTTGTACATAGGGGCAGGAGTGAACGCTTCCGAGGTTATGGGACCTCTTGATCTTCTGGATCTGGGAGACGAGGGAAGGGCGCTGCTTGTGGATGGAGACCATGAAGCCGTGCAAGACAAGGCCTTCATTAACGAGCATGGGCTCGACTTGGCCTTTCAGTCGGACGAATACCGTCTTACCGGCAACAAGCAGCAATATCTCGTCATTGGGAAAAATTCAAGCATCGGGGACTTTGGCCTGGCGGCAGTAGTTCGGAGCGATACGATTCTGGAGCGGCTGCCTTACTTGCAGAGGGTTATTCTGCTTATGGCTACCGGCTCCATTCTCATCTTGCTTGCTTCGATCTACTTCCTTCGCAGGGTAGTCCTGCTGCCCATCCGCCGGATTGTTACCGCGATGCGCAAAATCAAGGAGGGTTACCTCGAGGCGAGAATACCCGACCGGCCAACCTCCAATGAATTCGAGCTGATGAATAAAACCTTCAACAGCATGGTCGGCGAGCTCCAGCAATTAAAGATCGACGTTTACGAGGAGCAATTGAACAGCCAGCGCGCGGAGCTTAAACAGCTTCAGCTGCAAATCAACCCGCATTTCTTCCTGAACAGCCTGAACGTCGTCTACTATATGGCCCAGGAAAAGAAGTACGACCTGATTCAGGAGCTTTCCCTGTCGCTTATTCGTTACTTCCGGTTCATGTTCCGCAGCCAGACCGATTATGCGCTGCTGCAGGACGAGCTTAGTCTGACCGAGCACTACCTGAAAATTCAAGGCTTCCGGTTTCCCGGCAGCTTGTCGTACACCGTAACTGCCGAGGACGGGCTGCAGGATTGCGTTATTCCGCCTTTGATTATCCAAAGCTTTGCCGAGAACACCATCAAGCATGCGGTAAATACGGATGAGCCGACCCATATCGAGATCGCGATCGGAAAAGAGACGGAGTCAGGGAAGCTGCATATCCGGATCCGGGATACGGGCTGCGGCTTTTCCGAGGACGTCTTAAGCAAGCTGAGCGAAGGAATGAATCTGACGAATGAGGGCGGAGAGCATATCGGAATCTGGAATGTCCGGCGCAGATTGCGTCTTTTGTACCGTTCGGAGGCGGAAATTACGTTCTCGAACGATCGGGGTGCCGTTATCGATATGATTTTGCCACTGTACAAGGAAACGGGGTAAGCGCTATGTACCGGTTATTGATTGTGGATGACGAAGCGATCATTGCAAATGGCATTAAAGCGAGCATGGATTGGAATTGCGTCAGGGTTACTTCCGTAACGATTGCGAATAATGCCAGGCAAGCCAAGGAGAAATTCATGGAGCAGCCCTTTGACATGATGATCTGCGATATCGAGATGCCGCAGGGCAGCGGGCTGGAGCTTTATGAATGGGTGAGGGAATACCATCCGCAGACGGAATGTATCTTTATCACCTGTCATGCCGATTTCCAGTATGCGAAGAAGGCGCTGCAGCTAGGCAGCTTTGAGTATTTGTTAAAGCCCGTCCCTCCGGATGAGCTGATGCTCGTCATGACGAGGCTGATTAACAAAATCAGGGATGAACGGGAAGCGGCCGGCAGAGAGGCTGAGCGGTTCTGGCAGGATGTGCTGATTCAGGCTATCCCTTCAACTAAGGATAAAATGATGGAGATCATCCGGAAGCAGAAGCTGTCTTATACCGGATCGATGCAATTTCTGCCCGTCTTGATTCCGATCTCGCATTGGGAGAAGCCCTTATCCATCCGCGATGCGCAGCTGATGGAATACGCGCTTCGCAACGCCATGGAGGAGATTGTCGTGCTGCGTTGTCCCCATGCTCAAATCGTCCGGATCAGCCCGGAGTATTTCATGATTGTTTTCCCGCATGAGAGGGCGGAGGACCATGATCGCTTCCGGAAGGAAATTCACGGCCGCTGCATCGATTTTATTAAAGGCTGCAATCAATATTTGGGCTGCCATTTGTCCTGTTATTTCGGCAAGCCCGTTCCGATGCATGAAGTGCGGAATATGGCCGAGCAATTGATGGCGTTCAAGAAATGCCAGGTTAATATCGTGGACCGGGTAGTCTTCTATAACGGGCAATTGAAGGACGAATGCGAAGGCCATCAGATTCCTTTGCCTCCCATCCCCGTATGGTCGGAGCTGATCAAGCAGGGGAAGATGAAGCAGGTCATCGATGAGGCGCAGCGTTATCTGGATGACTGGAAGCGGATCGATAACCTGGGGGTGAAGGGGCTGCAGCGCTTCTATCAGAACTTTCTGCAGATGATGCTTTATGCGCTGCAGCAGCACGGAATACGCGCGGATGATATCTTCTCGGATCATTTGACGCCCGCGCGGGCTTTGGCCGCAACCCGAAGCGTAAGAGATCTGCAGAGCTGGGTGAAAGGGATGCTTGAGGCAGCCCTTGATCATATCAATAAGGTGGATGCGAGCGAGACGATTATCGAGAAGATCAAGCGGTATATTGCCCTCAATCTCGATCAGGAGCTGTCGAGGCAATATATTGCCGATTATGTCGGGCTAAGCCCGGACTATATCGTGAAGCTGTTCAAGAAGGAGACGGGTTTATCGGTATCCGATTATATTTTGACCGAGCGGATCAAGTTTGCCAAAGAGCTGCTGGCCAAAACCGATACAACGGTCAGCAACGTTGCCCTTGCGGTTGGCTTCTACAATTTCTCGTATTTCTCCACGTTGTTCAAGAAGGAAGTGGCGATGACGCCTCAGGAATATCGGAGGGAGACGCAGCCGGCAATCAGGGTCTGCAAGTAGACTTGCCTCATGTCGGAAACTCGAAAACAGGATGACGGATTCTTGGAAGCCCGGTTTCATTCCTTAAGCTACTATGAAGCTATGAAGAACAATCATCCTAAAACGAGGTGGTCAAGTCCGTGAATGCCAATACCCGAATTGCTGCCGTGGAGCAGGTCTCGATGCGGACGGAGAAGCGCTCGGCCTTTGCAGTGAGGCTGAAGAGGATTATGAAATACCGGGCTCTCATTCTGATGGCGCTGCCGGGTCTGCTGTATCTGTTCATTAACAACTATTTGCCGATGTTTGGCATCGTGATCGCCTTCAAAGACATCAACTTTGCAAAAGGAATAATGGGAAGCGATTGGATCGGTTTCAAAAACTTCGAATATTTGTTCAAGACGAAAGATGCTTACGTCATTACAAGGAATACGCTGCTTTACAACATCGTGTTTATCGTGCTGAATACAACGATTGCGTTTGCCCTTGCCATTATGCTTAACGAGATACGCAAGCGTTTTTTATCCAGAACGTATCAGACGCTTATCCTGCTGCCGTATCTGATCTCCATGGTTATCGTCGGTTATTTGGTGCTTGGCTTCCTGGATGTGGAGAACGGCTTTATGAATAAAACCTTGCTTCCCATGCTTGGCATGGAGCCGATCTCCTGGTACTCCGAGACGAAGTATTGGCCTTGGATCCTGACGATCGTTAACGTATGGAAAGGCGTCGGCAATTTGTGCATCATCTACTTGGCGGCAATCATCGGCATCGACCAGGAATATTACGAAGCGGCTACGATCGACGGAGCGAACCGGTGGCAGCAGGTGGTTCGAATTACTTTTCCGCTTGTATTGCCGGTCATCACGATCATGACGCTGCTGGCTATCGGCCGGATTTTCTACTCCGACTTCGGCTTGTTCTATCAAGTACCGCTGAATACGGGCTCGCTAATGCCGGTAACCAATACGATCGATACTTACGTATACCGCGCTTTGATTAATCTGGGGGATATCGGAATGTCCTCGGCTGCCGGTCTCTATCAGGCTCTGGTTGGTTTTATCCTCGTTATCGTTTCCAATGCGGTCGTGCGCAAATTCAACAAGGACAACGCGTTGTTCTAGAAAGGGGAACGTTACATGCAATCATCCGGTAAAGTTTATCAATGGCTCCTCAATCTTGTCATGCTTGTCTTTACGCTGTTCTGCCTGATGCCGATCTGGCTGCTGTTCTCTTCCTCCTTGACCGACGATATGGAGCTTGTCCGCAGCGGATATGCGTTTTTCCCCGATAAAATCAGCTTTTCGGCCTATGAATATTTGTGGAATACTTCCTCCGAGATTGCTAGAGCATACGGCATTACGATCCTTACGACGGTTATTGGCACCGCAGCCGGGTTGACGCTTACCGCCATGGTGGCGTACCCGCTTTCGCGAATAGAGATGCCATTCCGGAACTCGCTCGCGTTCTACGTCTTTTTCACGATGCTGTTTAACGGAGGGCTTGTGCCCAGCTACCTGCTGTATACGAACTACTTTGATTTTAAAAATACGCTGCTTGCCCTCATTATCCCCGGCTTGCTGATGAACGGATTTTTCATTATTCTGATGCGCACCTTCTTTGCGACCTCCATCCCGACGGCGATTATCGAATCGGCCTATATCGACGGGGCGAAGGAATGGAAAATCTTCTACCGGATCGTGCTTCCGCTGTCGACTCCGGTGCTCGCTACGGTAGGCCTGTTCTATGTCATTCTGTACTGGAACGATTGGTTTAACGGCCTCATTTATTTGACGGACAGCAAGTATTACAGCTTGCAGAACCTGCTTAACCGGATTCTGCTGGATATTCAATATTTGCAGTCTTCAACCCAAGCGGGCAGCCAGACCAGTGATCTTGCAGCCAGAATTCCGCTCGCCTCGATGCGGATGGCGATGGCGGTGATCGGAGTTATTCCTCTGCTTGTTGCTTATCCGTTCTTCCAGAAATACTTTGCGAAAGGCCTGACGGTCGGAGCCGTAAAAGGATAAGGGTTGTCCATGCAAGTGCTCTTATAGATGAATATTTTCGGGAGGTCAATGGGATGAAAAAGATGCGTTCCTTAAGTTTGGCTTTAGCGCTGACGTTGTCCGTTACGGCGCTTAGCGCATGCAGCGGCGGAGGTAACAACGGCGGAAATGGCGGCACAACAAACAGCGGTTCAGGCAAGGAAGCAAGCAGTTCCAATGGAGGCGGAAAGGAAGCGCTGAAGCCGGTGAAGCTGGTGATGGTCTTTCCGGCTGCCGGAGAACCGAAGGATTTGCAGCTTGTCTCCGACGAGATCAACAAGATTACGAAAGAGAAAATCAACGCGACGGTTAAGCTTGTACCGATCGGCTGGGGAGCCTGGACGCAGCAAAGAACGTTAATGATGTCGGGCAAGGAGCAAGTCGACTTGATTCTGAGCGGCCTCGGAACTTACAGCCAGGATGTCGCGAAGGGCCAATTCCTGGAGCTTAACGATTACTTGGAGAATGAAGGCAATGGCATTAAGCAAGCGCTGGACAACCTGGATCCCGGGTTTCTGAACGCAACGAAGATCGACGGCAAAATATACGCCGTTCCGAGCATCAGGGATTTGGCGGCGGACTTCGGCATTACGATGCGCAAGGATCTGGTAGACAAATATAACATCGATACAACCTCGATCAAATCGCTTGACGATTTGGATGCGATCTTCAAAACGATTAAGGACAATGAGCCGGACATCGTTCCGACAGTGAAGTATGGCAATTCGATCATCGACATTTACGTGCGAAGCGCGTTTGACACCTTAAGCGACGGGTTTGGCGTCCTTCCCGGTCATGACAATAACTTGAAGCTTGTTGACATGTACGAAGCGCCGGAATATAAAGAAATGCTGAATACGGTAAGAAGATGGTATTTGGCCGGCTACATTGCGAAGGATGCCGCGACAAGCACGGAAACGCAATACAACATGGTGAAAGCGGGTAAAGCGTTCTCGTTCATTTCCCATATGAAGCCGGGTATTGAAACGCAGGAGTCCAGAAATACGGCTAGAGAGATGATATCGGTACATTTCAAACCGGCGATCTCAACAACGAGCGATATTACCTCCATTATGTGGAGCGTAGCGAGAAACTCCGCGGATCCTTCGCGGGCTATGATGCTGCTTAATCTGATGTATACGGACAAAGACCTCATTAATCTGTTTGACTACGGGATTGAAGGCAAGCATTACACGAAAGTATCGGAGAACGTAATCGATTTCCCTCAAGGCGTCGATGCGACCAACTCCGGCTATAACCTTCAGTTGGGCTGGATGTTCGGCAATCAGTCGCTTTCCTACATCTGGAATGGAGACAGCCCGGATCTGTGGAACGATTTAATGGCATTCAATAAGAATGCTACGAAATCAAAAGCGATGGGCTTTATCTTTAACGCGGATGCCGTGAAATCGGAAATTGCAGCCGTAACCAACGTAACGAATCAATACAAGGTCGCCCTTGAAACGGGTACGGTTGATCCGGAGACCCAGCTGCCGAAATTTATTGATCAGTTAAAAGCAGCGGGTATCGATAAAATTATCGCGGAAAAGCAAAAGCAGCTGGATGCATGGGCTGCATCAAACGGCTAGGAGGTCCCTTGAATGAAGAACCCGATCGCTGCAACGCTTGAGCAGGCGAATATTCAATATGTGCAAAATGACGGCGGTCCTACGCTGGGGTATTGCCCAGCGTCCGGTGCCCGAATTATTGAACAGGACGGACTTAAGTTTAAGGATTTAAGCAAAGACGGACAATTGCATCCCTACGAGGATTGGAGGCTGACTGCGGACGAACGGGCAAGGGATCTCGCCTCACGGATGACGATTGAGCAGATTGCCGGGCTTATGCTGTACAGCAGCCATCAGAACGTGCCCTCTCCAAACGTCGGATTTTTTACTGGAACCTATGGAGGCAAGCCATTCGAGGAAGCGGGAGTAAAAGCGTGGACGCTTAGCGATCAGCAGGCAGCCTTTCTGTCGCAGGATTACGTACGGCATGTTCTCGTCATGGCGATTAGCAGCAATAGGGACGGCGCGCTCTGGAGCAACCAGATGCAGGCTTTTGCGGAAGCCGAAAGCTTGGGTATCCCGGTAAACATCAGCTCGGATCCCCGTCACGGCATCGATATCGGCGCGGAGTTTACCGGCGGAGCGGGAAGCCGTATCTCGAAATGGCCGGAGACGCTTGGACTCGCCGCAACCTTCGACCCAAGCATCGTCCGGCAGTTCGGGGAAGTTGCTTCCCGGGAATATCGCGCTCTTGGCATCGCCACGGCCTTGTCGCCGCAAATCGATATCGCGACGGATCCGCGCTGGTTCCGGTTCAGCGGCACGTTTGGCGAGGATCCTCTTCTCTCCACGGACATGGCTAGAGCGTACGTGGACGGGTTCCAGACCTCGGATGCCGGATCGTCGGATGGCTGGGGGCAAGGCAGCGTCAACGCGATGGTGAAGCATTGGCCGGGCGGCGGTTCGGGAGAAGGCGGAAGGGATGCGCATTTCGGATTCGGCAAATACGCTGTCTATCCAGGCAATAACTTCGAGGAGCATCTCGAGCCGTTCGTAAACGGAGCTTTTAAGCTGGAAGGCAAGACCGGCGAAGCATCCGCGGTAATGCCCTATTATACGATTTCGCATGGACGGGATAACGTTAATGGAGAGAACGTAGGAAATTCGTACAATAAGTATCTGATTACCGACCTGCTTCGCGAGAAATACGGCTATGACGGCGTTGTCTGTACGGACTGGAACATTACGGCCGACGAGGGAGCAGCCATCGAATCCATGTTTGGCGGAAAATCATGGGGCGTAGAAGGGCTATCCGTCGCCGAACGCCATTACAAGCTTCTTATGGCCGGCGTCGACCAGTTCGGCGGCAATAACGATTCGCTGCCCGTGTTGGAAGCCTACCGGATGGGCGTCGTTGAACACGGAGAGGCCTATATGCGTGAACGCTTCGAGAAATCGGCGGTACGCCTGCTGAAGAATATTTTCCGCGTTGGTCTGTTCGAGAATCCTTACCTCGACGCGGAGCAAAGCGAGAAGCTTGTCGCAAGCGAGCCTTTCGTTAGCGCAGGCCACGAAGCGCAGCTCAAATCGGTTGTGATGGTTAAGAATAAAGATCAGGTGCTGCCGCTTAAGCCACGCAGCAGAGTGTATATTCCTAACAGATACACGGCGCCGGAGAAGCATTTTATCGGATTTACGATTCCGGAGCGCGATGAATCTCCAATTGATCTTGCTTTAGCCGAACAGTTTTTCGATATCGTTGAGAATCCGGACGATGCGGATTTCGCAATCGTGGCGATTCGCGGAGCGAAAGCGGGATTGGGCTACAGCCGGGAGGATGCGGCTGCCGGCGGAAACGGCTACGTGCCGATCAGCCTTCAGTACAGGCCTTATACGGCAGAGCATGCGCGGGAGACAAGTCTTGCGGGGGATGCCAGGGAACGGGATGTGTTAAACCGTTCGTACCAAGGCAAAACCGTAACGACGCATAACGAGTCCGATCTGGATCTTGTGCTGGAAACGAAGAGCAGGATGGGGGAAAAGCCGGTTATCGTCACATTGTTCCTTGTTAATCCAACCGTGTTGGAAGAGTTCGAGACTTCCGCAGATGCGATTCTCGTTCACTTCGGTTCCAGCGACAAGGCGATGCTGGAGCTGCTGTCCGGTCAAGCGGAGCCATCCGGCTTGCTGCCGCTGCAGCTTCCGGCGAATATGAGGACCGTAGAAGAGCAGTTCGAGGATGTACCCCATGACATGGCGTGCCACGTTGATGACCAGCAGCATGCGTATGATTTTGGCTTCGGCATGAACTGGCAAGGCGTTATCGAAGACGACCGTACCCGTAAATACGGTAGAAAGCGCTCATAACAGGTGAAAAAACTCCCTTCAAGCTGCGATATAGCAGCCGGAAGGGAGTTTTTTTGATTAAATATTTAGAGCATCAAGCAAGGCATAAGCGACCTTCACGGCTTCGGCGCGCGTCAGGGTGTCATTCGGGCGGAAGCTGCCGTCCGGATAACCGCTCACGATACCCGCGGCAGTCGTTTGACTTACGGCATCGAGGGCCCAGGCTGGGATAGCATTTGCATCGCTGATGGTCTTGCCGGCGCCAGGCGGAGCGATGCCGCCAGCCTTCAGAACGCGCGCGGCGATTACCGCGATTTCGGCGCGTGTGATTCGCTGCGATGCGTTAAAGACAGAGCCGTCTTTCGTATCGAAGCCGGTCACATAGCCGGCATCGGCAGCCGCTTTCACTTGCGCTTTGGCCCAAGCCGGAATCCGGCTGTCATCGGCGAAGCGGGTTGTACCGGTTGCGGCAGGTAGACTAAGCGAGTCTGCCAGAAGCTTTACCCACTCTGCGCGCGTGACCGGCTGGTCCGGACGGAACGTTCCGTCTTCGTATCCGGAAATCACCTCCATGCCGATCAAGCGGTCAGCATACGGTTTTGCCCACGATGTGGTCAGATCCGGGAAGGCTTGAGGCGCGTAGCCGAACACGCCGAATTTCGTGAAATGCTTAACGTTGACCGTAATGCTGCTTCCGTTTGCTTGGCCGCCGAGGAAAATCCATTTCTTCAGCTTTTCGTTATAGTAGTACACGGCAGGCTGGCCGTTTGGTGCCGCCGAATTTATCGCGTAGTTAAAGGATAATTCAACCGGCTTGCCGAACGTTGTACCGGCGCTGCTTGTCATCTCTACGATTGAGCTCAGCGCTTGCAGATTGCCAAGTGGAGGCTGTTGTCCTGATGGGAGAACCTGTGCTGTGATTGTACCGCTTGCGGACAATGCTCCTGCCGGTATCTTGAAGGCGATCACGTCTTTCAAGCTGCCTTCCGCGCCTTTGGCCGGATCAACGGTAACGGAAACGGACGCTGCCGGCGTGTTGCCCGGTGATGTTGTGTTTCCGCCGCCCGGAGTCGAAGTTGACGGCATCGCTTTGATCGTGATGGTAAAGGTTTTGGAATCCGACGAATCGCCGCGCGAAGCGGTTGCTTTAAGCGTAACCGACGCGTCAGGCTGTCCCGCCGCAGGACGGCTTACTTTGGCGATGCCATTTTCAATTGCAATTGCATTGGCTTGGTCAGCCGTTTCCTCCCAGGCAATTGCCGCACCATGCTCTCCTTCGGAAGGGAGAGTGATATTTTCGGTAACCGCATTCGTATGGCCAAGCGTCAGCTTGTCGAGCGTATCTTGCACCGCTTGCTCATCCGTGTATGCAGCCGTATCCACGAAGATGGGATTCGAGTAGAACCACAGATCCTGATAGTTGCGGTTGTTAATCTCGTTGAATCGGGCCGTTGCATCGGCGGTTGTTGTTTTTGGATCGATGAGCGGATTGCCGTCCAGCGTCTCGCCCGGCACGTTCATTCCGAGATTCGTGCCTCTTAGACGGAAATACTGATCCTTGCTTGCTTTCGGCAGGTCGTAAGTGATAACGCTGTAGCCGTTTGCGTCCGTTGTCCAATCCTCGCTGGTGAAAGTGGCAACGACGCGGGTGGAATCGTTTGTATCCTTGTCGTAAGCCGGAGTTCCTTTCTCCGCCGGGCCGGTCACATCGCCTGCAATCAGATCGATATGGTCAACCGCCGGCTTCATGCCGCCGGATTGTCCGCTGTTGATCGGATTCTCGTAGTTATTGGCCTCCGGGCTCTTGAACTTGATCGTAAGGGTAAGCTTATCCCCTTCGGTTGCCTGCAGGGTTCCGCCCATCTCGGCATTGGTGCCACCGTCCGCAAGGCGGAAGTCCAGGGCGTTAATCAGGTCGCCAAAAACGGAGAACGATTTACCCGAGCGCATGCCGTTCAGAATATCCTGCGTGGATTTTCCTTCGCTCCAAATATAGTTTTTAGCGTATTCGCCCGGCCAGTAGCCGCTAGAATTGGTATCGATGGTTTTGAAATGGTAGTCCGAATTTGCGAAATTCCAGAACTTGCGGCCTTCGCCAAGCAGGGAATCCCATACGCCGCCAACCTTTGCTACCATGTAATCGACACCGCCGTAGGAACGGTTCTTGTAGTTGTCGTTAGCCGTTGGGTTAGCGGGATCGTAAGCCGAGTTATACCCGCCGCGGTCCGGCTCCATTTGATTGCCTAGCATTCCCTCGAAGCCAAACGCGATGTCCGGAGCGGCATTGTTGAAGTCGCGGAAGTCAGAAATCTTGTATTTGCCTACACCCCTGGACGGATGGTTCACAATCATGTAGCTGGTCTCGGGATAATTGCGTTTGAGCCAGTTAATCGCGGATAAACTGTCTGCGTGCGTGCTGTACGCCCGGTTATCGGCGGCCTGCCACTGCAGAACATCGGCAGGGTTAAACCAGGATGCATCGCGGTTTGTGAACAAGAATTCGAATTGGTTCGCGGCTTTCAGCGCTGCTTCGGAGCCGGGTTCATCCGTAAGAATGCCAACGGAGCCATGCTCATGCGAAGGGATATCCCATTCGAAGCCGGAGAATATCGTCTTGCCGGCGTATTTTCCTGCATCCTGCAAAGATTTTATTTTTGGAACCTGGTATTCTAGCAGCCCTTTCGATAAAGGAATAGGACCGCCGGGAATGTCTGCGCCCGTATCGTCCCGTTTGGACGAGCGCAAATGATCCGCCAGCATAATAAAATCAAGGCCGTAGGTTGTCAAACCGTGATCCAGCACCGATTCGAGCGAGCTTTGGGCATCGTCGGATTCGAAGGTGTGAGCGTGGAATTCGCCGGTTAACCATTGCCCCTGATCCTGCGTGGCGATTGTATCGGCAGCCGCAGCTTTAGGAAGGGGAACTGCAAGGCCAGTAGACAGGATACTAGCCGAGAGAACCATGGGGAATACGATTCGAGCTTGCTTGTTAAATTTCAAAACGTTAGTACACCACCAGTCTGCAAATGTGTTGCCCAAGAGGAAGTAGGGGCATGATCAAGTGTACAAGTCTAACATCAAGAGGGTGTTAGGCGATGGAGTTGTTATGTTAGTTGAATGTAAAATATACTACTAGTAACTACTCTCCCAGGAGGTCCTGCCATGAAGCCGATTCCTACCGTCTCCCGCGATTTGATTGAGCTGCCGCCGGCTTTTCCGATCGTCATCTCGCAGTCGGAAGGCGTCAGCCCGCTGTTTCAGCGGCTGCATTGGCATACGGCTCTGGAGATTAACTATATCAACCGGGGAAGCGGCTACTATCTGATTAACGGTACGAGGCATGACTTCCGGGAAGGGGATATTCTTCTTATCAACTCGAATGATCTGCACCGCGCCTTCGAGAACGAAGCGCTGGTCATGACGATCATTATGTTTGATCCGGCGTATTTTGCCTTGGAGCAGCGTTATGATACGGAGCTTTTCATTCCCTTCCGGGAGATCGGAAAGCGGTTCGATAACCTGCTCGACCGGGGTCATCCGATGCTGCCTCGGCTAGGTGCGGCGATAGAGGAGATGCGCTGCGAATTCGCCTGCCGGGAGCCACATTACGAAGCGGTAATCCGGTCGCAGCTGGTGCAGTTTATGGCTTTCGTCAACCGTTACTTCGCGAAGGAGCGGGAGCGCCGTTCGTCCCATATTCGGGGAATGGATACGGTGCGCTTAGTATTGAATACCGTAGAAGCAGATATTGCTTATCCTTGGACGTTAAAAGAACTGGCTGCTGCCGCGCATCTTAGTCCGTCTCGCTTCAGCGCCTTGTTTGTACAGACGGTTGGCACATCGCCGATGGACTATTTGATTCAGTTAAGGTTGTCCGCGGCTGTTAGTCTGCTGGAGTCCTCGGACAAGAAAATTATCGAAGTGGCGGAATCTACGGGATTTCGCAATTTATCCAATTTCAACAGGCTGTTCAAGCAGCATATCGGGAAGCTGCCGTCGGAGCTTCGGTCCCATCACTAATCTCATAAAACAGTAAGATCGTATCAGAACATCGTTCTTTATCAGTAGAGGAGCGATGTTCTTTTCTTTTATTCTCAATATATATCTTTAATAAAGCGGTAAGGAGCGTGGCTAGGATGTTGTTTCTTGGAATTGATGCGGGCGGAAGCAAGACGCATGCTTTGCTTGCGGATGAGAACGGCCGCGTGCTTGGCAGGGGGAGTGGCGGCAACGGCAATCATCAGACGGCCTTTGAAGCGGCAAGAACCGAGATTGACCGGGCTTGCGCGGAAGCGCTTCGGCAGGCTGGAGCAGCCAAAGAAGAGATAGACTTCGCCTATTTCGGCCTTGCCGGGGCGGACCGCGAACCGGATTACGCGATTCTTCGTCCGATGATCGCTTCTCTGAAATTCCCCCGCCACGACATTGCTTGCGATACGATGATCGGTATGCGCGCGGGTACGCATCAATCCTACGGCGCGGTCATTATCAGCGGCACGGGCTTTAACGCCGCGGCTCGTAATGCCAAGGGAGAAGAGCTGCAGTACGGCGGGTTCGGTTATTTGTTCGGAGACGGCCAAGGTTCCGGCACGGATCTGGCGATTCATGCTTTTCGCTCGGCGGTGCGAAGCTGGGAGGGGCGTGAGCTCCCATCCATTCTGACGGAGCTGGTGCCCCGTCAGATGGGCTATTCCTCCGTCCGGGAGATGTACGACGATGCGCTCGATAACGGAGTTCGTCCAGCGAAGTCGCTTTCGCAAACGATGTTTGAAGCGGCTTCGCTAGGCGACAAGGTGGCCATCCGGATCCTTGAAGAGGCCGGAGACGAACACGGGAATGCCGTCAATGCCTTGATTCGAAGGCTTGGCATGGAGCAGGACAGCTTCGACGTTGTCCTAACGGGAAGCGTGCTCGCGAAAGGAAGCTCCCCGCATATGGTTGATGCGATCAAAGCATCGGTTGCCGCAACCGCCCCCCATGCAAACATCGTAAAGCTCACGATCGATCCGGTCATTGGCGCGTTAATGAGCGCGATGGACAGCAGCGGCATCGCGATTTCGGCGGAGACGGACGCGGCGCTGCGCCGGATTACGTTTTAAAGATTGAGCGATCATTCTTTTTAAGGAGATAATGTCCATGACTATAACCAAACAAGGATTAAAGGTTGCCGTGATCGGAGGAGGCTCTTCGTATACGCCGGAACTGGTAGAGGGTTTTATCAAAAGGTATGACGAGATGCCGATTCGCGAGCTGTGGCTTGTTGATATTGAAGAGGGACGCCATAAGCTGGAGATTGTCGGGAAGCTGGCGCAGCGGATGGTTGAGCAGGCAGGTGTGCCAATGGATGTGCGCTTAACCTTGAACCGCCGAGAAGCGATCGCCGGAGCGGACTTTGTCACGACGCAGATGCGCGTCGGCCTTCTGGAGGCAAGACGCCGGGATGAGCATATTCCGATCAAGCTTGGCGTTATCGGCCAGGAGACGACGGGTCCGGGCGGGATGCTTAAGGCGCTTCGTACGGTGCCGGTTATATTGGATATTTGCCGGGATATCGAGGAGCTTGCGCCAAATGCCTGGATGCTGAACTTTACGAATCCCGCGGGTATTGTGACGGAAGCGGTGCTGAAGCACAGCAAGGTGAAGACGGTTGGGCTATGCAATTCGCCGATCAACTTCCAGAAATATCTCGCCAAGCAATACGGCGTCCCGGAGAGCGAAGTGCTGCCGGAGTTTGTGGGCATCAACCATCTGCACTGGATTACGTCGGCCTACGTGAACGGCGAAGACAAGCTTCAGGAGATGATCGGGGGTGGCAAAGATTACTCTGCCACGAACGTCACCGCCTTCGACTGGGATCCGGAGTTTCTGCGCTCGCTTGGCGCACTTCCAACCTATTATCTGCGTTATTTCTACATGACCGATACGATGTACGCCGAGATGAAAGAATCGCTTGAGAAGAATGGCACGCGCGCCGATGTGGTCAGCCGGGTGGAGGAAGAGCTGTTCGAGCTGTACAAGGATGTGAACCTGAAGGAAAAGCCGAAGCAGCTGGAGAAGCGGGGCGGAGCCTTTTATTCCGAGGCGGCGGTCAATCTGATGTTTTCCCTGTACACGGACCGCAAAGACATTCAGACGTTAAACGTGCGTAACGGCGGCATTATCGGCTTCTTGCCGGAGGATGCGAGCATTGAGGTGAACTGCGTGGTGACGGCGCAAGGTCCTATTCCATTGCCGCTGCAGCGGGTTCCCGAGCAGATCAAGGGCCTTCTTCACGCGGTAAAAACCTACGAGTCGCTTACCATTGAAGCCGCGGTGACGGGAGACCGCGGGGTTGCGCTTCAGGCCATGGTGCATCATCCCCTGGTGCCAAGCGTCTCCGTCGCGAAAGCTTTGCTTGGCGAAATGCTGGAAGCGAACAAGAAGTACCTGCCGAACTTTTTCGAAGCTTAAACGATTATTCTAAAGCCGCCTAACTGCGGCTTTTTTTGTCCTCACAAACGACCATACGCCCCAACAATCGCTCATGGATGTAACTTTATACCAGAACCGGGACGAATGGACTACCAGTTTTTCGGTAAAAGACGAATGTTAGCTTTTCGAAACAAGACGAACGTTCGTAAAAATTCATTGACAAGCTGCAGGTTCCTTATTATATTAATTTACGGATAACAACGAATTTAATAATAACTTTTCGTATAATCTCAAGAATTGGCTTGAGAGTCTCTACTCGATCACCGTAAATGATCAGGCTACGAAACAGTGGAAGAGTTGCCGCGCATTGTCATTCCGTTATGATAGTAATAAAATGACAATGATTCGGTCCGCGGTATACTTTTCCCCTTTTTGCAAAGCCTAGGAGATAAATGCGTATTTTGCGCATCTGTTCCTAGGCTTTGTTGCTTGTACACATTTTTGGGGGGTTAATGGGAAAATGGAACGGTTCTTTAAGTTCAAGGAACATGGTACAAACTTCAGAACGGAAATTATGGCGGGTCTAACTACCTTTATGACGATGGCTTACATCCTGGCAGTCAATCCGATCATCCTGACGCCTACAGGTCTCGACTGGACGGCAGTATTCCTGGCTACGGCAATTGCGGCAGGCATTTTCACGATTGCAATGGGCTTGTTCGTTAACTTCCCGGTCGCTTTGGCGCCTGGCATGGGCCTTAACGCTTATTTCGCTTCAACCGTTATTGCTTCGCAGGCTACAGATAAGCCGATCTCGGTTGCCATGGGTCTGACAGCGGTATTTATCTCGGGTATTATCTTTATCATCCTGACGCTGACGCAAATTCGTCAAATGCTCATTACGGCTGTACCGGACAGCTTGAAGCATG
The DNA here is from genome assembly GCF_003399985.2 of Paenibacillus sp. ATY16. NCBI lineage: Bacteria > Bacillati > Bacillota > Bacilli > Caryophanales > Paenibacillaceae > Paenibacillus > Paenibacillus sp. ATY16. The sequence continues at coordinate 205,796 of NZ_NMOK02000014.1, forward strand.
CGATTACGGTTGGTATCGGTTTGTTTATTACCATTGTAGGCTTGAAAGGCAGCGGCCTGATGACGGTTGCCGTAACAGCCTTTGGCGATATTAAAGCAAATGCCTATACGGATGTTTCCGGTTCGGAAACGGTTATTCATATCGGCAGCTTCGCAAACGAAACGGTTATCATGACCGTCGTTGCCCTGTTCATTATCGGGATCCTGATGGTTATGCGCGTACCGGGCGCAATCCTGTGGGGTATCCTCGGCACTACCGTGCTTTCGATCATCCTTGGTCAAGTTGATTTCAAGAAGACTTTTACGAATCAAACGTGGGTGCCTGATTTCTCCACCATGAACATCGGTCACTTCGACTTCCCTGGCGTATTCGAGGTTGGTATCGTAACGGTCGTCCTGACGTTTACGTTCGTTGAATTGTTTGATACATTCGGAACGCTGGTTGGTACGGCGAACCGTGCAGGCTTTATGAAAGATCCGGTTGAAGGCAAAAAACGCGTCGGTAAAGCGATGTTCGTTGACGCCGTGGCCGTAAGCGGCGGCGCATTGCTTGGCACAAGCACGGTAACGGCTTTCGTGGAAAGCTCCGCCGGCGTTGCGCAAGGCGGTCGTACGGGTCTGACTTCGATTACTACGGGCGTCTGCTTCCTGCTTGCGATCTTCCTGTCGCCGGTTGTGGCGCTGGTTCCCGCGGCTGCAACTAACGCCGCGCTGATCATCGTTGGCGTATTGATGCTTCAATCGGTGAAGGAAATCGACTTCTCCGATATGGTATACGCGATTCCTTCGTTCCTGACGCTGGCGCTTATGCCGTTCACTTACAGCATCGCTAACGGTATCTCGTTTGGTATCGTATCGTACGTGGTTCTGGCGACAGTCGCTAACGTATCGAACAAAGGCAAATACAAAGTTCACTGGCTCATGTGGATTCTGGCCATCCTTATCGTTGGCCGCTACGTGATCATGGGAACCGAATAGTATTATAATAGAAGAAACAGAAAGTAGCGCTGGACCGGCGCTGCTTTTTTTTGTTGCCCGAATCCGGTAAATCGGAGTGATAGAGCAACCTCTACCGCTCTGTGCCCAATCAAAAACAAAAAATAGCGTTGCAGGGATAATCCCTGCAACGCTATTTTTATGAGTTTTTTTACTTATGCGAGCCGTTTCTTCAACGAGCCTTCTTTTGAGACAGCCATAGCGGCTGATTATTTAAAAAATAAGAAGTGCGTAGGAAGCTTTCTAAGCTGCCCGTCGGAAGGCTTGTTAATAACGCGTCCGTTCCAGATCAGCGACGAGGAGCCTCCGCCGTCCAGGTTGTAGCCGTCTACGGCGCCAAACCGCTGCAGCAGAATCTGCATCTCGGCCAGCGTTGCGCCGGAGCTGCCGCCTTCGTTGCGGCCGTCCGCTACGATGATCAGTAGCTGTCCGTCCTTGTAGTTGGCAATAACGGTGCGGGGCGCACGCGTTGGACTGCTTTGCCATTTACTTGGTATCGCCGTTGGACGGCCGTTCTTCAGAAGCACGGGTACAAACGACGCGCCAAATTTGACGTTAAGATGATCAAGCTGCTGCTTGCTTGTGAATTTCCCGCCAACCAGCTTGTTGCTGGCGTTAAGACCAACGAAGAACAGGTCGGCCCGGGTTGGTTCGAAGCCCTCTACATAGTCGCCGTTCAAAATGGTTGTGCTTAGCGGATACCGCTTGCCCCCGCCGTCGGCAAAGCCTCCCGCATTGACCCCGGCCACGGCGCCGTAACGTTGTACGGCAGCCAGCGTTGTTTCGGCACCGCCTACCTTATCGTTGCCGAGCACCATTTTCATCGCGTCGCCTGACTTGAGCTTAATCTTCATCGCATAGCTTTGGAAGTTGTCGGCCTTTATGTAGTATAACTGCGCGGTCAGCTTGTCCGAGCTGATCGTTCCCGAAGGGGGGCCTAGCCGTCCGGTAATGATTCTGTCGTAAATGACTAACGGGCGGTTAGCCTGGGCGGTTGCCGTATTGACGATCTGTTTCATATCGGCGTTTGTCTGGTTATACAGCTTTAGCTGCTTTTTAATGGAGGCGCTTGTCGCCGCGGCGGTCTGACGGGCCTGGTCGAGTCCGCTGGCGACAGATTTCGCATGGTCTGCGGCAGTCTCTTGCGGAGTGCCGGCCTCCGGGAAAATGCTGTCCGGTAGGACGATGGAAATATTCGTGACCATAAGCCATAACAACATCGCGACAAACGGTGTGCAGGCCAGCAGCATCGTTCGGTTCAGTGCTCGGATGGATAACGTCATTTGAGCACATCCAGATTTTTTTGCAGTTCGTTCAGCTTCTTTTTCACTTCGTTTAATTGCGTGTAAAGCTTATTGCTGTTATCGGTTTTGACATCAGCATTATCCTTCGTGAAGGTAAGCAGCTCGTTAAGGGCTTCTACCTTGGATTCCAATTGCGACAGCTCTTCTTTATAGCCGGTTTCCACTTTGGCAATCCGGTCATCGTATTGCTTTTGCATCTCGGCAATTTGCGCGGCTGTCTGGCGTTCCACGTCAGCAGCAATCTGCTTCTGGACATGCTCGCTGTACAGCTTGGCACCGGTAATGCCGGCGGCAATCAGAATAACCCATACACATACAAAGATGACGAAAGCACGCTGCTTGGTAGCCTTGCGCGATTTCGTTTCATAAGAAGCATTTGTTTCTAAAGCGGTATTGCTCATGGGCGTTCACCTCGTTTTCCGTTAATAAGGAAGTGAACGGACTGCAAAAACAGCATTTAAGCTAGTCTATCATGTTAGACGAACGAACGATGCCCAAGGTTAAGGCTGTCACTACATTGTAACAAAGATTGTTAGGGAAAGAGCCAATCATTTTGTGGGAATTGAAGGATAAGGTATAATAATAACAATTACGCTTGAAGGAGGTAATCGAAACATGACCACAGCTGTAGAACAAGCCATGTTTGCCGGAGGATGCTTCTGGTGCATGGTATCGCCGTTTGAAGAAACACCGGGTATTTTGTCCGTTGTATCAGGTTATTCCGGAGGCCATAAAGCAAATCCAACGTACGAAGAAGTGTGTTCCGAAACAACCGGGCATGCGGAAGTTGTCCATATTACTTTTGATCCTGCGATTTATTCCTATGAGAAGCTGCTGGACGTGTTCTGGCATCAGATTGATCCGACCGACGCGGGCGGCCAATTCCATGACCGCGGGGAATCCTACCGGACGGCTATCTTCTATTATAATGAAGAGCAGCGCCGGAAGGCGGAGGCTTCCAAGGCGGCTTTGGCGGCAAGCGGCAGATTCGACAAGCCGATTGTTACAGCCATTGAGCCGGCGAAGGAATTCTACCCGGCGGAGGACTATCATCAAGGTTATCACCGGACGAACCCGTTCCGTTATAAAATGTACCGCAAAGGCTCCGGCCGAGATGCCTTCATCAATAAGCATTGGACGGTTAAGAAGGATGAAGGCGAGCTTCGTTCCCGTCTTACTCCTTTGCAGTACGAAGTCACGCAGAACAATGCGACGGAGCGTCCTTTCACGGGCGAATTTTGGGATCATAAGGAAGAGGGCTTGTATGTCGATATCGTCTCGGGCGAGCCGCTCTTCACATCCCGCGAGAAATACGATTCCGGTTGCGGCTGGCCTAGCTTTACGAAACCTGTGAAGGAAGCGGCCATTACGGAAGTGCTCGATACCAGTCACTTCATGGTCCGCACAGAGGTGCGCAGCAAAGAAGGAGATTCCCATCTGGGCCATGTATTCGACGACGGTCCGGGACCTAACGGACTCCGCTACTGCATTAACTCCGCTTCGCTCCGATTTATCCCGGCAGCGGATTTGGAGAAGGAAGGTTACGGCGAGTACGTCAACTATTTCAAATAAGCGATTGGGGGAGAAACGATGCATATTGAAGAAGCGATCCGAACGAGACGTTCCATTGGGCGCGTCAAGCAAGATCCGGTTGATCGAAATCTGATTGAGAAGGTGCTGGAAGCGGCAACCTGGGCGCCAAGCCATCATAACACGCAGCCTTGGAGATTTATCGTCATGACCGGTGACGGCCGGGCCAAGCTTGGCGAAGGTTATGCGCGCGTCGCGCTTGCAACGCTTGGGGCAGGGGAAAGCCCCGAGCTGGAAGAACGTCTCCGCAAGGAGCGCGTTAAAGCGTACCGCTCGCCGGTAGTTATTGCGGTTGTCTGCTCGCCGTCCGCTGATCCGCGGGCTACATTGGTGGAGGAAATTGCTGCTTCGCATACGGCGGTGCAGAATTTGCTGCTTGCCGCGCACGCGAACGGACTGGGAGCGATCTGGCGTTCCGGCGACCCGATGTATCATCCGCTTATGAACGATACGTTTGGTCTGGCTGAGAACGAGAAAATCGTAGCGCTGGTGTATATGGGGTATCCGGATATGACTCCGCCGGAACCAAAGCGCACGCCGGCCGCGAAAAAAACAACCTGGCTTGAATCTTAATCTTAATCTTAATCTTAATCTTAATCTTAAGCGAAACAAGGCGCCCGCAAGGGCGCTTTTTTTTGTTGTCCAATTGGGGAAAATAATAGTGGACGAGTTGCAACGATTTTTTTAGCTGTGAATACTTTATTTATAATTAATTTAGTGTTAAAATATTTAGAGTTAATAAAATTGCTTTGTGCCATGTACTGACTGGCCCGAAAGGAGTGAGGGGAATGACAAATGCCAGCGAAGAGTTAATTAATCTTATCGGCCAGTTCCGATTGTTCCTGAAAAATGTCGCGAACGACTGGAGCAAGAAGACGATGTCCGGCATGAACACAACGCAGTTCAAGCTGTTATACACGCTTCATTCATCCGGTCCCTTGAAAGTATCGGAGCTTGCCGAATTGCTTGGATTGACGTCCGGCGCCATTACGGGTATTGCCGACAAGATGCTGGCGGAAGGCTTGATCAGCCGCGAACGAACAGCCGATGACCGGAGAGTGGTCATTATTGCTTTGACTTCGGCAGGCGATAAGCTCGTTAACCAGGTGATGGAATGTCACGAAGAATTATTTTCTTCCTTTTTCAACGGACTTCCGGAAGAAGATCTTCAGCATTTGAGAAGAATTTTCTCGAAGCTGACGGCCAATATGGATGAAGGCAAGCTGGGAAAATAATTTGTTATGGACGGATTGACTGATTCATAAAAAAGATATATAGTAGTAAATGCTTTGTTAATAATTTATTTAGTATTAAAATATTAAATGCTAATAGATTATCGATTCATGCAATCGGTGGGAAAGGGGAGAGGCAATGACGAATGCCAATGAAGAGCTGATTGGTTTCATGGGACAATTCAAGACGTTCCTGAAAAACGTAAACAACGAATGGAGCCGGAAAACAATGACGGGCATGAACTATACCCAGTTCAAGCTGTTGTTTACCCTTCATACATCGGGCTCCCTCAAGGTTTCCGAACTTGCCGATATTCTCGGACTGACCTCCGGTGCTATTACGGGTATTGCCGATAAGCTGGTGGCGGAAGATTTGATCAGCCGCGAGAGGGCAAATGACGACCGCAGGGTCGTATACATTGAGTTAACGGCTAAGGGCAAGGATGTGGTTGACGACATTCTCGAGTCGCAGAAAGAGACATTTTCCTCCTTTTTCAATGTATTGCCGGAAGAAGATATTCAGCATCTGAGGAGAATTTTTACCCAGCTGCTTGCGAATATGGATAACAAATAGCATTTCAGCTTGAATCACAGAAACATAGAAAAAGGAGAGAAAGACCCTATGAGTAATGCTGTAGCGGCATTAAAAAGAGGCCCGATCGTCGCATCGGTGCTTATTGCAGCCTTCGTAGCGCTTTTGAGCCAGACGCTCCTTAACGTTGCGCTCCCGAGTATCATGACTGACCTGAAGGTCAGCGCGAATACGGTGCAATGGCTGTCCACCGGTTATTTGCTTGTTAATGGCGTCCTTATTCCAATTAGTGCTTATTTGATCAGCCGGTTTTCAACAAGGTCATTATTCGTAGTTGCCACAAGTTTATTTACGGCAGGTACCATCGTCAGCGCCTTGGCGCCGAACTTTGAGACCCTGCTCACAGGACGTATTATTCAGGCGGCGGGCGCAGGTATTCTGATGCCGCTGATGTCCATCATCTTCCTGACGATTTTCCCGATTGAACAACGCGGTAAGGCAATGGGGATGATGGGGATTGCGATGATCTTCGCGCCTGCCGTTGGCCCAACGCTGTCGGGTTGGGTTGTTGAGCATTACGACTGGCGCGTTTTGTTCTACATCGTATTGCCGCTGTCGCTGTTCGGCTTGATTTACGGCGCTATATCGATGAAGAACGTTACGCAGACCGCGAAATCCAAGCTCGATATTTTCGCCGTTATTTTGTCCACTCTGGGTTTTGGCGGCCTGCTGTACGGCTTTAGTGACGCAGGTACGGACGGCTGGAATAACGCTACCGTGTACACAAGCTTGATCGTTGGCGTTGTTGCCTTGATTGGTTTTGTATGGTACCAGCTTGTTGTTAAAAAGCCAATCCTTGAAATGCGCGTCTTTAAGTTCGGCATGTATTCCCTGACTACCGTCATCAACGTCATTATTACAATGGCTATGTTCTCGGGTATGATCTTGCTTCCGATTTATTTGCAAAATATTATGGGCTTCACGCCGCTTAAATCCGGTCTGCTCCTGCTGCCGGGCGCAATTCTGATGGGTATTATGTCGCCAATCACCGGTATGATCTTCGATAAAGTCGGCGCTCGCTGGCTGGCGGTTACCGGTCTTATTATTACCGTTTACTCGTCTTATGAATTCAGCCAGCTGACGGATCATACGACATACGGTTATCTGATCACGATGTACACTTTGCGCATGTTCGGTATGTCCATGCTGATGATGCCGATCCAGACGGCAGGCATGAACCAGCTGCCGCAGCGCTTGAACGCCCACGGCTCGGCGATGTCGCAAACGCTGCGTAACGTAGCGGGCGCTTTGGGTACGGCGTTCCTCGTTACGCTGATGACGAACAAAGCGGCTTCGGAAACGAAGCATATGGTTGCAACGCAAGGTATCGACCCTAACGATAAAGCGGCAATGGCTCATGTGATCCAAGAAGCGACGATTACCGGTATCAACCACTCGTTCGTTGTGGCAACTTGGTTCGCCGTTGCGGCACTCGTGCTGGCCTTCTTCATCCGCAAAGTGAAGCCGCATCAAGAACCGGCTACCGTAGTAAACGCATCTTCCGAAGGTCAAGCGAAAGCTCAGCTTGCCGCGACCCAATCGAAATAAGGGTTGGTTAAGCGCCAAGCTGCGCTTGGATTTAACCGATAGGTGAATATAAAGGGTACGGCCGTGCAGATTCATTTCTGCACGGCCGTTTTGTTTTTTGTAGTATATCGGAAGCCTTAACGATACGCGGTATCGTTAAGAAGCTTATATTGGAAGGAAAAAAGATAAAACCGGCGGCTTTTCCGATTCTTAACGATGCGCCGCATCGTTAAGGCTCTGGAAAGGCCGCCATCTAATGGTCTTAACGATGTGCGACATCGTTAAGGGATTTCTAGAACGGGCGGGTCCGGACGTATTAGGGCAGTATGTTCACACTTGCCGCCTTTACCTCACAGGCTTATAAACATGAAAGTTATGCTCCAGCACCTGCCAGAAGGCAGGGAACGGAACATCAAGCACCCAGGTGCTCACCCCTCGCAGATGATAGCATTTGACCAGATCAAGCTTCGCCTGCACGCTCCTCGCATCCTCGTACCAGACCTGATGGTCGCGCCCGTACTCATCCCTGTAACCGTAATACGGCGATTCGGCGATTGGATCGTAATGAATAGCAGCGCCATACCTGGCAGCCCTTCGCACCGCATTGCCCGAACTGACGGACATCGCCCAATCCTGACCCGGGATATAAGGAAGCGTCCAGTCATAGCCGTAAAGAGGCATCCCAAGCATAATTTTGGTGGACGGAATCAGAGATATCGCATAGTTCAACACTTTGGCTACTTCATTCTTTGGAGCAACCGCCATTGGCGGTCCGCCCGCCCATCCCCATTCGTAAGTCATAAGAATAACGAAATCGAGAATCCGGCCTTGCTCGGCGTAATCCTGCCCTTCGAAGAGCTGTCCGTCCTGATCGGGTGAACTAACCGGCGGCAGGGTCGAGGAAACAAGGCATCCGATGGCATGTAGAGAGCCGGCAAGCCGTTCCAGGAACTGATGATACAGCCTGCGGTCGGCCGCCGGAATAAAAGCAAAATCTACGTTAAGAGCCCAATACTTGTTCATCCGCATAACGTATATGATCCCTTGGATCAGCCGTTCCTTCACGGCTTCGTTCGTTAAAATGTAATGGACCAGGCTCGGGCTGAACGCATAGCCGTCAAAATTCGTAATCACCATCATGGGCGCAGCCCGTCCGCGGTAAGCTTCCTGAATAGCCGGCAAATCATTTAAGGCGCTTAGCGAGCCGTCCGGCCTAACCTGATAACTGAAAGGACTAAGGAAGGTTAAATGTCTGGCTGCAGCAGCCGCGCTGGCGGTGATGCCCGAAGTCGAGACGGCAGGCTCGGCATAGCCGTTCGCTTCGATCGCCATCTTGCGCGGACTCGGAATGCGGAGCCGCATGCCGGGAAGAATAAGGGCGGGATTAGTAATATGGTTAACTCTGGCCAGCTCCTGCAGAGTGATGCCGTATTTTTGCGAGATCGTCCATAAGGTTTCTCCCGGTATGACCTGATGGTTGTCAGCCTCGAGGGGGATAATGAGCGCTTGCCCGGCGGCGAGAGGCTCGGTTGCCTGCATGCCATTGGCGGCAAGGACAGCTTCCTGGGACAGGCTATACTGCTGCGCCAGACTCTGTACGGTGTCCCGCCCTTTGACGGTATGGATCAACATCGCCTCTCGCCTCCTTTAATGATTCGGAATCTTCTCCTACTATTCTATTCGGCAGGTCCCCTAACTTAAAACCATGCCAAATAAATTGATAACGGCAGAAAAAGGAAAGCGAATTCCTTGCAATTTAAGACAAAAACGAACTTTATTTGAACTCATTTATTTTAATGTTCGTATTTTATACGCTTTTCATTGACAGACATAGGGGGATTGGATAAACTGAAATAGGTTAAGGCGGAACATTCGTCGAATGCTCCGTAAATAGGTTGAAAGATCTCGTATATCCTCGGGAAAAAGGCCCGAAAGTATCTACCCGAAAACCATATTTTTCGGACTACGAGTTGATGGAACAAATAGACAGGTTGCCCCTTTAACAGGGCAGCCTTATGCTGTCTTTGCATTGCGAAACTTTTGTAATTGAAGTAAAGACAACAATTGTTGCCATCTGCTCGGGTCCCGGCAGCATCCATAGAAAGTATGGTTGCGGCGCGGGATTTTTACGTTTCGCGGGATATACACAATTTATAGATGAAGGAAGGTTTGAACGCATGTCTGCGAAAGTAGGCGTCATCATGGGCAGCAAGTCGGATTGGGATACAATGAAACTTGCCTGCGACGTGTTAGAAGAGCTGCAAATTCCTTACGAGAAAAAGGTTGTTTCCGCTCACCGGACACCGGATTTAATGTTCGAATATGCGGAGACGGCTGCAGAACGCGGCCTTAAAGTAATCATCGCGGGTGCCGGCGGTGCCGCGCATTTGCCGGGCATGGTTGCTGCGAAGACGATTCTGCCGGTAATCGGCGTGCCAGTCAAATCCTCGAATCTGAGCGGTCTTGATTCGCTCCTGTCGATCGTGCAAATGCCGGGCGGCATTCCGGTTGCGACGGTAGCCATCGGCAATGCCGGCGGTACAAATGCCGGACTGCTGGCCGCTCAAATGCTCGGTGCTTTCGATCCTGAAGTACAAGCCCGGGTGGAAGCGCGGCGCGAGCGGATCAAGCAGGAAGTGCTGGAAAGCAGTGAGACATTATGATGATGGAAGATAACAAGCGAACGCTTCTGCCGGGCAGCACCATTGGCGTGCTAGGCGGCGGACAGCTTGGCCGGATGATGGCGCTCGCAGGCAGCGCGATGGGTTACCGCTTCGTAGCGCTTGACCCGACAGCCGATGCGCCTTGCGGACAAGTAGCCGACCAGATCGTCGCTGCTTACAACGACCGCGAAGCGGCCCGCGAGCTGGCGCGCCGGGCGGATGTCATCACGTACGAGTTCGAGAATGTCGATGCCGATGTGGCGGCGATGCTCATGTCGGAATCGTACGTGCCGCAGGGCAGCGAGCTGCTCTATACGACGCAGCACCGGCTTCGCGAGAAGCGTGCGATCGAAGCGGCGGGCGTACGGGTTGCCCCGTACAGCGAAATCCGGAGCAGCGAAGAGCTGCGAGCCGCAGCTGAAAAGTTTGGACTTCCATGCGTGCTGAAGACGGCAATGGGCGGTTATGACGGCAAAGGGCAATGGGTGATTCGGAGCTTTGACGAGATCGAAGAAGCGTACGAGACGTTAAGCCGTGCCGGCGTAGAGCTAGTGCTGGAGCAATTCATTAAGTTTGACAAAGAATTATCCGTTATTGCGGCAAGAAGTCCTCAAGGCGAGATAAAAGCGTTCCCCGCTGCGGAAAATATTCATGTCGAGAATATTTTGCATCTGTCGATCGTTCCGGCACGCATTGCGGAGAGCGTTCAGAAGGAAGCGGAAAAGCTGGCGGTCAAGATCGCGGAAGGGCTTGGCGTAGTTGGCTTGATCGCCGTAGAGCTGTTCCTGACGGCCGATGGGGAGCTGTTCGTTAACGAGCTGGCACCGCGCCCTCATAACAGCGGCCACTATACGATGGAAGCATGCCGGACCTCGCAGTTCGAACAGCATGTTCGCGCGGTATGCAATCTGCCGCTGGGCGATACGGAGCTGCTTACGCCGGTCGTTATGGTGAACGTCCTTGGTCAGCATGTAGAGCCGCTGCTTGCGCGGATGGCGAAGCATGATGAAGCGGCGGCAAGATTAAACGTTGCTCCGAAGGTTCATCTGTATGGCAAGAAGGACGCCGTATTCAAACGGAAAATGGGCCATGTAAACGTGCTTGCCGGCGATGTGCAGCAGGCGCTTGATTGGATAGAAGAGACAACTATTTGGAAGGTGTGAACGGTACATGTTAGAGCGTTACAGCAGACCGGAAATGAGAGCAATTTGGACGGAGCAGAATAAATTCCAGGCATGGCTTGAGGTTGAGCTTTGCTCCTGCGAGGCTTGGGTTGAGCTTGGCGTTATTCCGGCAGAAGACGTAGAAGCGCTTCGCAAAGCGGCTACTTTCAATATCGACCGCATTTACGAAATCGAGCAAGAAACCCGCCATGACGTAATCGCGTTCACTCGCGCGGTATCCGAGACGGTTGGTCCGGAACGCAAATGGGTTCACTACGGCCTGACTTCGACTGACGTTGTCGATACGGCAAACGGCTACCTGCTTCTTCAAGCAAACGCGATTCTCAAAAAAGACATCGAGCGTTTCATCTCGATCCTTCGCGAGAAAGCGATCCAATACAAAGATACGCCTATGATGGGCCGTACGCATGGCGTGCACGCCGAGCCAACAACGTTTGGCCTGAAAATGGCGCTGTGGCATGAAGAAATGAAACGCAACCTCGAGCGCTTCGAGCATGCGGCAAACGGCGTTCAATTCGGTAAAATTTCCGGCGCTGTCGGTACTTACGCGAACATCGATCCGTTCGTTGAAGAGTTTGTTTGCAAAAAGCTTGGCATTAGCCCGGCTCCAATCTCGACGCAAACGCTGCAGCGTGACCGTCACGCTGAATACATGGCGACACTGGCGCTTGTTGCAACATCGCTTGATAAATTCGCTACGGAAATCCGCGCTTTGCAGAAGAGCGAATTCCGTGAAGTGGAAGAAGCTTTCGCAAAAGGCCAAAAAGGTTCTTCCGCAATGCCTCACAAACGCAACCCGATCGGCTGCGAGAACATCTCCGGCTTGTCCCGCGTCATCCGCGGCCACATGCTGACCGCTTACGAGAACGTACCGCTGTGGCATGAGCGCGACATCAGCCACTCGTCTGCGGAACGCGTTATTTTGCCGGATGCAACGATGCTTCTGAACTACATGCTGAACCGTCTGGGCAACATCATTCAGAACCTGACCGTGTTCCCTGAAAATATGAAGAAAAACATGCAGCGCACATTTGGCGTTCCGTTCTCCGGCCGCGTCATGACAAAGCTGATCGACAAAGGCCTCAGCCGCGAGCAAGCTTACGACACGGTACAGCCGCGCGCGATGCAGGCGTGGGAAGAGCAGCGCCAATTCCGCGACATTATCGAATCGACGCCTGAAATTACTAGCCTTCTGTCGGCGGAAGAGATCGAAGATGCTTTCAATCCGGCTTGGCACCTGAAGCATGTGAATACCATCTTTACGCGTCTTGGCTTGAACTAAAGGGCAAAGGGGATTCGAGGAAGAATGACTGCACAATCGCAAGCTTTATCCACGGCGGCGGACTACATCAAAGCTCCGCTGCTGTATAAAGGCAAGGTTCGCGAGCTTTACGATCTTGGCGAGCATTACCTGATCGTCGTGACAGACCGCATCTCGGCATTCGATTATGTACTGGATCCGGCTGTTCCGCAAAAGGGCAACGTGCTGAACCGACTGTCGGCTTTCTGGTTCGAGCAAACGGCCGATATTCAGACGAACCATGTCGTACACACGGACGTCGAAAAGCTTGGGGATATCGTTACGGCGCCCGAGCTTCTGAAGGACCGGATCATGGTGACGAAAAAAGCCGAGCGTATCGACATTGAATGCGTCGTTCGCGGCTATATCACCGGCGGCGGCTGGAGACAATACCAGCAAACGTCCGCGATCAACGGCATCGAGCTTCCGGAAGGCATGCGCAAAAACGAACGCTTTCCTCAGCCGATCTTTACGCCGGCAGCGAAAAATGACGTTGGCCACGACGAGGATATCCCGTTCGAGCGTATGCAGGAGATGGTTGGCGCCGAGCTCGCCGAAGAGCTTCGCGACCGCAGCATCAAGCTGTACGAATTCGCTCACGACTATTGCGCGAAGCATGGCATTATCCTTGCCGACTGCAAATTCGAATTCGGTCTGATCGACGGCAAAGTCATTCTGATCGACGAGATTTTTACCCCGGATTCCTCGCGTTTCTGGGCGGAGAGCAACTACGCTTACGATATCGAGATCGACAGCATGGACAAAGAACCGGTCCGTACTTACCTTCTCGGCTCCGACTGGGATCGAGACAGCAAACCGGCTCCTCTTCCCGAATCGGTCGTAAACGAAACAACCAATCGTTACCTCGACATTTACAGCCGTTTAACCGGCCGTTCGCTGGTATAGATCGAAATTATATAGGTTTTTGAATTTATCTTTTGTTCTTTTGTTCTTTTGTTCTTATAGGTTTTGGCGTTAAAGGCGCGGTACGCGCCACAAAACGCCCAGCTGCTGTTCACACGACTACCCGGGAGTGATATTTTGGACTCGGCGGGAGCCGGGAGTGAGGGAGCAAGGGTGTCTGCCTTCGAGCGACAGCGCTCGCCTTTGAAATTCGGAAAATATCCGCTTAGCAGATTAAATGAAATTTTCCGATTTCAACAGCGACGTAGACAGACACCCTTGCGACCGAGCGACCCGAGCGACCCACCCAAACGCCGCGCCAAAACAACCACGACCGGAAAAACCATTTTCAGGAGGCCCTACTATGAAAGCAAAAGTCTACGTCACGATTAAAGAAAATGTACTCGACCCGCAAGGTCAAGCCGTTCAAGGCTCGCTGCACACGATGGGCTTCGCGGAAGTGGATAAAGTCCGCATCGGTAAATACCTGGAGCTTCAGCTCGACACGAACGACCGCGCGGAAGCGGAAGCACGCGTGAAAGTTATGTGCGAAAAGCTGCTGGCAAACACGGTAGTCGAAGATTTCCGTTTTGAATTGGAGGGATAATCGATGAAGTTTGCGGTTCTCGTATTCCCCGGCTCCAACTGTGACATTGACTGCTTCAAAGCGGTAGAAGATACGATCGGCCAAGAGGTTGATTACGTATGGCATACGGCGACTGACCTTTCCGGTTACGACGCGATTCTTGTACCGGGCGGCTTCTCCTACGGCGACTACCTGCGCTGCGGCGCAATGGCTAGTTTTGCTCCGGTCATGAATGAAGTTGTAAAAGCAGCAGAGCAAGGCAAGTTTATCCTTGGTATCTGCAACGGTTTCCAAATCCTGACCGAAGCTAACCTTCTGCCAGGCGCACTGATCCGCAATACGGGCCTTAAATTCCGTTGTCAGCAGCAGCTGCTTGAAGTGGTAAACAACGGAACAGCATTTACGAACCAATACTCGCAGGGCGAGATTATCGATATTCCGATTGCGCACGGCGAAGGCAACTACTATTGCGACGATGCAACGCTGGCCGAGCTGAAAGCAAACAACCAGATCGTATTCCGTTATGCAGGCGACACGAACCCGAACGGTTCGGTAGAGAACATTGCGGGGATCAGCAACAAGAAGGGCAATGTCGTGGGCATGATGCCTCACCCGGAGCGCGCGGTTGACCAAATCCTCGGCTCGGAAGACGGCAAACGGATGTTTACATCGATTTTGAATGCATGGAGGGAACAACATGGCGCAGCAATTAACGGCTAAGGAACCAACAGCCGAACAAATCGTCGAGCAAAAGATTTATCAACAATTCGGTGTATCGGATTATGAATTTGAGCTTATCTGCGGTTTTCTCGGCCGTACACCTAACTATACGGAAATCGGCGTATTCAGCGTTATGTGGTCCGAGCATTGCGCGTACAAGAACTCCAAGCCAATCCTGAAGAAATTCCCGATTACAGGCCCTCGCGTCCTGATGGGACCGGGCGAAGGCGCGGGTATCGTGGACATTGGCGACAACCAAGCGGTTGTATTCAAAATCGAATCGCATAACCATCCGTCCGCGGTTGAGCCTTACCAAGGCGCTGCAACGGGCGTAGGCGGCATTATCCGCGACATTTTCTCCATGGGCGCACGTCCGGTAGCTCTGCTGAACTCGCTTCGTTTTGGCAAGCTGGAAAATGACCGCGTGAAATACTTGTTCGAGAACGTCGTAAGCGGCATCGCCGGCTACGGCAACTGTATCGGTATTCCTACCGTTGCAGGCGAAGTGATGTTCGACGAGAGCTACGAAGGCAACCCGCTCGTTAACGCGATGTGCGTAGGCCTTATCGATCATGACAAAATCCAGCGCGGCGTGGCAAAAGGCGTTGGCAACCCGGTATTCTACGTTGGTCCGGCAACGGGCCGCGACGGCATCCATGGTGCAACATTCGCATCGGTTGAGCTGTCCGAAGAATCCGAAGAAAAACGTACCGCGGTGCAAGTCGGCGATCCGTTCATGGAGAAGCTTGTTATGGAGTCTACGCTTGAGCTGATCAACTCCGGCATCGTACTCGGTATTCAAGATATGGGCGCAGCGGGCCTCACTTGCTCGAGCGCAGAGATGGCTTCCAAAGCCGGGAACGGCCTGGAACTGTACCTGGATGAAGTTCCGCAACGCGAAACAGGCATGACGCCTTACGAAATGATGCTGTCGGAATCGCAAGAACGCATGCTGTTCGTTGTTGAGCCTCAGCATGAAGCGCAAGCGCAAGAAATTTTCGACCGTTGGGGCGTTATCTGCAAGAAAGTCGGAAAAGTTACCGACGACGGCCGTCTCCGCCTGTTCCACCAAGGCGAGCAAGTTGCCGACATGCCGGTTAAAGCACTCGTTGACGAGTGCCCGGTATACAACAAGCCATCTTCCGAGCCTGCTTACTACCGCGAGAACGCAAGCGTGGATGCAGCTGCTTTCGAAGAAATTACCGATCTTAACGGTGCTCTTGAAAAAGTACTCGCTTCGCCGACTGTGGCAAGCAAAGAGTGGGTATATAACCAATATGACTACATGGTTCGTACGTCGACGGCCGTTCAACCAGGCTCCGACGCGGCAGTGGTTACGATTCGCGGCACCCGTAAAGGTCTTGCGATGACGACGGACTGCAACGGACGTTACGTATATCTTGATCCTGAAGTAGGCGGCCAGATCGCCGTAGCGGAAGCTGCCCGCAACATCGTGTGTTCCGGCGCAGAACCGCTTGCGATTACGGACAACCTGAACTTCGGCAGCCCGGAGAAGCCGGAAGTATTCTGGCAGATCGAGAAAGCTGCAGACGGCATGTCCGAAGCTTGCCGCGTGCTTGATACGCCGGTAATCGGCGGCAACGTCAGCTTGTACAACGAGAACGCAAAAGGCGCGATCTATCCTACTCCGGTAATCGGCATGGTTGGTCTCGTGCATGATGTGGATCACATCACGACTCAAGGCTTCAAAAAAGAAGGCGATGTTATTATCCTCGTGGGCGAGACGAAAGCGGAGCTTGGCGGCAGCGAGCTGCTCTACGCTCTGAACGGCTCGGCGGCAGGTCGTCCGCCGCAAATTGATCTGGCAACGGAGAAGACAACGCTGAACGCTATTCTGACAGCGATCCAAGGCGGTCTGGTTGCTTCGGCGCATGACCTGTCCGAAGGCGGTCTGGCAGTCGCGCTTGCTGAATCCGCAATTAGCGGCGGCATTGGCGCAGAAGTAAACGTTGCAACGGATCTTCGTCCGGATCACCTATTGTTCAGCGAATCGCAATCCCGTATTCTGCTTTCGGCAACACCTGAGAAAGCAGCGGCATTGCAAGCGCATTTGAACGAGCAAGGCGTAGTGAATGCGGCAATCGGCACTGTCAAAGGCAGCAGCCTGACCATCAACGTAAACGGCAAATCCGGCGTAAACGCACCGGTACAACAACTGGAGAAGGTCTGGAAGGATGCGATTCCATGTCTGATGAAATAAAACAGCTGAAGCTGTGGACGGGAAATCATTATAACGAAGGCATTGGCCGTGACGATATTTTTGATAAACTGCGCGAGGAGTGCGGCGTGTTCGGGGTCTTTAACGTCCCGAACGCGTCCTCCCTCAGCTATTACGGCCTTCACGCCTTGCAGCACCGCGGCGAAGAGAGCGCGGGAATCTGCGCTGTGGATACGGAGAACGGCAGCCGTTTTGCCTACCACCGCGGCATGGGGCTTGTGAAGGAAGTATTCGATAAAGAGCGGATTGAGTCGCTTCCCGGCAACCGCGCTATCGGCCACGTTCGTTATTCGACCGCTGGCGAGAGCAAGCTGGCTAATGCGCAGCCGCTTATTTTCCGTTATCGGGACGGAGATCTGGCAGTCGCAACAAACGGCAACATCGTTAATGCGCCTGAGATCCGCAAAGAGCTCGAGAGCCAAGGCTCGATCTTCCAGACTTCCAGCGATACCGAAGTTATTGCCCACTTGATCGCTCGTTCTCCCAAGAGCTTCGAGGAAGCGGCAAAAGATGCCCTGCAGCGCATTATCGGGGGCTTTGCGTTCCTGATCATGACCAATGACAAGCTGCTGGTAGCTTCCGACCCTAACGGTCTTCGTCCGCTCGTAATGGGCAAATTGGGTGACGGATACGTCTTCTCTTCCGAATCCTGCGCATTCGAATCGATCGGTGCCGAGTACGTCCGCGACGTGCAGCCTGGCGAGCTCTTATACCTTGATGCTGACGGCATGCGCGAGGACCGTTACGCGGAAGTGGAACGCCGGGCGACCTGCGCAATGGAGTACATCTATTTTGCCCGTCCGGACAGCGATATTAATACGATCAACATCCATTCCGCGCGCAAGCGGATGGGTAAGCAGCTTGCGATGGAGTCCTTCGTGGATGCGGATATCGTAACCGGCGTGCCGGATTCGAGTATTTCGGCGGCAATCGGTTATGCCGAGCAAACGGGTATTCCATACGAGCTTGGATTAATCAAGAACAAATACACGGGCCGTACCTTTATTCAGCCTTCTCAGGAGCTTCGCGAGCAGGGCGTTAAGATGAAGCTGTCCGCCGTGCGTAAAGTCGTGGAAGGCAAACGCGTTGTTATGATCGACGACTCGATCGTACGCGGCACGACTTCCCGCCGGATCGTGAACATGCTTCGCGAAGCTGGCGCGACGGAAGTGCATGTGCGGATTACATCGCCGCCATTCAAGAACCCTTGCTACTACGGTATCGATACG
Source organism: Paenibacillus sp. ATY16 (assembly GCF_003399985.2). Classification (NCBI taxonomy): domain Bacteria; kingdom Bacillati; phylum Bacillota; class Bacilli; order Caryophanales; family Paenibacillaceae; genus Paenibacillus; species Paenibacillus sp. ATY16. The sequence goes on from NZ_NMOK02000014.1 coordinate 223,860, forward strand.
CCGGACCGCAAGGAGCTGGTTGCTTCTTCGAGAACGGTGCAGGAAATGTGCGAAATGATCAATGCGGACTCTTTATCTTTCCTTAGTCAAGAAGGCTTTATCGATTCGGTAGGCGGCAATGACGGCGCGTACAACCGCGGCATGTGCCTAGCTTGCTTCGATAACGATTATCCAACGCCGGTAAACGAAGAGTCGGATAAGAGCTGCAGCTGTTAATAGTATAAAAAGGGGTTGACTGGTGTGTCAGAAGCGTACAAAAAAGCCGGTGTCGATATTGCGGCCGGCAATGAAGCAGTCGAACGGATGAAGAAGCATGTTAAGAAAACGTTCCGCCCGGAGGTACTGACGGATCTCGGCGGCTTTGGCGGATTGTTCGGCCTTAACAAGGACAAATACGAGGAGCCTGTGCTCGTATCGGGAACGGACGGCGTCGGCACGAAGCTGAAGCTGGCGTTCCTGATGGATAAGCATGACACGATTGGCGTTGACGCGGTTGCGATGTGCGTAAACGATATTATCGTACAAGGCGCCGAGCCTCTCTTCTTCCTCGATTATCTGGCATGCGGTAAAGTCGTTCCGGAAAAAATCGAAGCGGTAGTCAAAGGCATCTCCGACGGCTGCGTGCAAGCAGGCTGCGCACTGATTGGCGGCGAAACGGCCGAAATGCCAGGCATGTACCAAGGCGACGAGTATGATATTGCCGGCTTTACGGTTGGCGTAGTGGATAAGAAAAAAATTATCGACGGCACGACAATCGCTCCCGGGGATGTTGTTCTCGGATTCGCATCGAGCGGCATCCACAGCAACGGCTACTCGCTGGTACGCCGTCTTCTTCTCGAAGAGTGCGGTTACGCGCTGGACCAACGTCTGCCTGAATTGAACGATGAGGTTCTTGGCGATGTATTGATCGAGCCAACCCGCATCTATGTGAAATCGGCTTTGAAGCTGATCGAGCAAGTAAATGTAAAAGGCATGGCGCACATTACGGGCGGCGGCTTTATCGAGAATATCCCGCGCGTTCTTCCGGAAGGCGTAAACGTCAATATCGAATACGGTTCGTGGCCGATTCTGCCTGTCTTCCAGCTTATGCAGGACAAAGGCGCAATCACCAACCGCGATATGTTCACAACCTTTAATATGGGCATCGGGTTAGTCGTAGTGGTTCCAGCAGATCAAGCGGAGAAGGCTCTTCAAGCAGCATCCGAGCTTGGCGAGAAAGCATACCGAATCGGAACTGTAACGGAAGGCAGCCGCGTAGTTACGTTCACGGGAGCGGACGTTTAATGGGAACACTCCGAATAGCCGTCTTCGCGTCAGGACAAGGAACGAACTTCCAAGCCCTGGCCGATGCGGTGCGGCAAGGAAGGCTCGATGCAACCATCGAGCTTCTTGTTTGTGATAAGCCTGCGGCGCCGGTTGTGGAACGGGCTCGCAAGGCCGGGATTGATACCTTTGTGTTTGTTCCCAAGGAGTATCCGTCCCGCCAGGCCTACGAAACGGAAATTCTCTCGGAGCTTCAGCGCCGCGGCATCGAGCTGGTTGTCCTTGCGGGTTATATGCGCATTATTACTTCCGTGCTCGTTGAGCCCTATTACGGCAGAATGATTAATATCCATCCGGCTTTGCTGCCTTCTTTCCCCGGCGTAAACGGAATTGGCCAAGCGCTGGAATACGGCGTGAAGGTGACGGGCATTACCGTTCATTATGTGGACGGGGGAATGGACAGCGGGCCGATTATCGCGCAAAGCGTTGTTGAAGTGCAAACGGGCGACACGGAGGACACGCTAGGCGAGCGGATTCATGCAGCCGAGCAGCAATTGCTGCCCCGGGTTGTGCAGTCCATTGCAGAGGGACGCGTAACTCTAGAAGATCGTATCGTAACGGTTAAACTTTAAATATATATGTACCTATTTTGAGGAGGCAATTTCGCGTGGCAATTCGTAGAGCGTTAATTAGTGTATCGGACAAGACTGGCATTGTTGAATTTTCTCGTGAGCTGGCAGCTCAAGGCGTGCAAATCATTTCGACTGGCGGTACGTTTAACCTGCTGGAGAAGGAAGGCATCCCGGTTATCGGCATTTCCGACGTAACAGGCTTCCCTGAAATTTTGGACGGCCGCGTTAAAACTCTTCACCCTGCGGTCCATAGCGGACTGCTGGCGATTCGCGACAATGAAGAGCATCAAAAGGTTATGCAGGAGCTTGGCCTGGACTACATCGACCTTGTGGTTGTTAACCTGTATCCGTTCAAGCAAACCATCGCAAACCCTAACGTGGAATATGAGGACGCAATCGAGAACATCGATATCGGCGGTCCTACCATGCTCCGTTCTGCTGCGAAAAACCATGCATTCGTAACGGTAGTTGTTGATGCTAACGATTATGCTGGCGTTATCGAAGAGATTAAAGCCGGCGGCGACACCACGCTGGAAACGCGCAAACGCCTGACGGCAAAAGTATTCCGTCACACAGCAGCCTACGATGCGCTGATCGCGGACTACCTGACGAAGCAAGTTGGCGAAGAGCTGCCTGAGTCTTACACGGTTACTTACGAGAAAGTGCAGGATCTGCGTTACGGCGAGAACCCGCATCAGAAAGCGGCGTTCTACAGCAAACCGCTTGCTCCTGTCGGCAACATTACAACGGCTGAGCAGCTGCACGGCAAAGAATTGTCCTACAACAACATTAACGACGCGAACGCAGCGCTTGCGATCGTCAAGGAATTCGACGAGCCAGCCTGCGTTGCCGTGAAGCATATGAATCCATGCGGCGTTGGCATTGGCGCAGACATCCATGAAGCCTACCAAAAAGCATACGCGGCCGACCCTACTTCGATCTTCGGCGGCATCGTTGCGGCGAACCGTACGATCGGCGCGGAAACAGCCGAGCTGCTGAGCCAAATCTTCCTCGAAATCATCATTGCGCCGGACTTCACGCCTGAAGCGCTGGAAGTGCTGACGAAGAAGAAAAATATCCGTCTTCTGAAGCTGGGCGAGCTGGCCGGTTCCGCGGCTGAGCGCAAATCCGACTGGCTGTCGACAACGGTTGACGGCGGCTTGCTTGTCCAAGAGAGCGACGTTCGCAGCCTGACCGAAGCGGATCTGCAGTTCGTTACGAACCGCAAGCCGACGGAAGAAGAACTGAAGCAATTGCTGTTCGGATGGAAAGTCGTGAAGCATGTGAAATCGAACGCGATTTTGCTGGCGAAAAACAACATGACCATCGGCGTAGGCGCAGGTCAAATGAACCGCGTAGGCGCAGCGCGTATTGCCATTGAGCAAGCGGGCGAGCAAGCTGCGGGAGCGGTACTCGCTTCCGATGCGTTCTTCCCAATGGGCGATACGGTTGAGCTGGCCGCCAAACACGGCATCACCGCAATCATCCAAACCGGCGGCTCGATCAAGGACGAAGAGTCGATCGCCGCAGCGAATGCGCATAACATCGCTATGGTGATGACGGGCGTTCGCCATTTCAAACACTAAGATAAGCAAAGCTTAAGGTAGCGGAGCTTCTTGTCGCAGCGTGCACGGGTAAGGCATGCGGCGGCAGGACTGCTTCGCTATTAGGCATTTATATTCGCTCACTATCATATCAGGGGGTATATCGAAGCAATGAGAATTTTAGTTGTTGGCGGCGGCGGACGTGAGCATGCGATTGTCTGGGCGCTGAAGAAAAGCGAGAAGGTCAAGGAAGTATTTTGCGCGCCGGGCAATGCGGGTATTGCGCAAATTGCCGATTGCGTGCCGATTGCGGTTAACCAATTCGACGAGCTTGTGAAGTTTGCGAAGGATGCGGCGATTGACCTCGTCTTTATCGGTCCGGACGATCCGCTGGCGGCGGGTATCGTAGATGCGTTCGAAGCGCATAACATTCCGGTATACGGTCCGAACAAAGCGGCAGCCGAAATTGAAGGCAGCAAAATCTTCATGAAGGATCTGCTCCGCAAATACAACATTCCTACAGCGAAATACGAGACGTTCACAAGCTACGAGCCGGCTCTAACTTATTTGCGCGAGCAATCCGTTCCAATCGTTATCAAGGCGGACGGGCTTGCGGCAGGCAAAGGCGTGACGGTTGCGTATTCCATGGAGGAAGCGGAGAAAGCATTGAAGGAAGCGATGGTCGACAAGGTGTTTGGCGAAGCCGGCAACCAGATCGTTATCGAGGAATTCCTGGAAGGCCAAGAGATGTCCATCCTGGCATTTGTAGACGGCGAGACGGTTAAAGCGATGGTACCGGCGCAAGACCATAAGCCGGTATACGATAACGACAAAGGCCCGAACACGGGCGGCATGGGTACCTATACGCCACTGCCTCATATCGATCAGGCCATCATCGAAGAGTCGATCGAGAACATCATCAAGCCAACGGCGAAAGCGATGGTGAGCGAAGGACGTCCGTTCCGCGGCGTATTGTTCGCCGGTCTGATGATTACGAAAGACGGTCCCAAAACGATCGAATTCAACGCACGTATGGGCGACCCTGAGACGCAAGTCGTTCTACCGCGCCTGAAGACCGAGCTGGTTGACGTTGTTCTGGCGTCCCTGAACGGTCGCTTGGACCAGCTGGAGCTGGAATGGAGCGACGAAGCGGCTGTTTGCGTTATCGTTGCATCGGAAGGCTATCCGGCTTCGTATCCGAAAGGCCGCGAGATTAGCGGCCTTGATGCGGCTGAAGCGCAAGGCGCGCTCGTGTTCCATGCGGGAACTGCGGAGAAAGACGGCAAGATCGTAACGAGCGGCGGCCGCGTGCTTGGCGTTGTAGGCCGCGGCCGCGACATTGCGGAAGCGCGTGCCCGCGCTTACGAAGCGGTTAGCGTTATTCATTTCGACGGCATGCACAGCCGTACCGATATTGCGGCAAAAGCGCTGAAGGGCTAAGCTCTTCGGACGGCAAAAAGACCTTCTTCCAGCCAACGGGGCGGAAGAAGGTCTTTTTTTTCTTAAGACCGGTTACTCCTTGTAGAACAACAGGCTGCGTTCAAGGATGATATATACGACGGCAACCACGATGCCGGCGAGCAATAGAATCGTCAGCCAATGGTCCGTTAGCCAGGATATCCACATCGGCATAGGAATCATCTCCTTGGTTGGACATTAATGTACTGATTATAGATTGAGCAAGGAGCCGCACAACTATTCCTCCCGAAGAGCATTTTATAGCGGTGAACCCTCATCATTCGGACAGAATAACGGTATTGACACCATCCTCATAAGGATGATAATATGAACCCAACACAATTCATAGTAATCGGGTAGGAATTATAGATAATAAGAATGGAACCGCAGGAGGACTTATCGTTATGGAGAAACAATTATTGCTGCGTCATGAAGAGCTCGAGCTTACCGCTACGCTTCATTATCCGAGCGATCATCAGAAGGACAATGCCAAGAAGCAGGCCATTATTATATGCCACGGCTTTATCGGAAGCCGCGTAGGGGTTGACCGGTTGTTCGTTAAGACGGCAAGAGCGCTGGCGGCGCAAGGCTCTTACGTGATCCGGTTTGATTACGGCGGCTGCGGCGAGAGCAACGGGGATTACGGAGCGCTTGGCTTTGAAAGCATGATTGACCAGACCCGCACGGTGATTGATTACATTGCCGGCATGGATTGCGTGGACCCAAGACGAATCGTCCTGCTTGGCCACAGCCTTGGCGGCGCGGTTGCCCTTATGACGGCGGTGCGGGATAAACGCGTGAAGCGTCTTGTTATGTGGTCTCCGGTTGCGTATCCGTTTAATGATATTGTCCGGATCGTCGGACGCGCAGGCTATGACGAGGCGGTTCAGAAGGGCAGCACGGACTATGCGGGCTTTACGCTTCAGCCGGTATTTTTCGAATCGCTGCTGCAGCATCAGCCGTTCCAAGCGGCGACGCGCTTTGGCGGAGAAGTGCTGCTTGTTCACGGCACAAGCGATGATCTGATTCCGGTCGATTACAGCTTCCTGTACCAGAAGGTATTCTGGACGCGCAGCGACGGGTTATGCGACAAGGAGATTATCTTCCAGGCGAACCATACTTACTCCTCCCGCCATCATCAGGAGGAAGCGATCCGCGTAACCTCCGAATGGCTGGAAGGGCTTGATAAGAAGCAGCAGGAATGGCATAACTGGAGTATTTAGGAAGTATTTAGGAAGACATGTCCCGCTTTTTATGTTTAAATGATAGTAATCGTTTTATCGAACGCTATCATTCTCTACTAAAAGGCGGGGAACTCATGGGAAGTCGTATTCGCAGGGCATGGTTGGTCAGCTTGGTTATTCTACTTGTTTTCGTATCCGCTTGCAGCAGCGGTTCAGGCAAAAATGCGGGAGAAGCAGCACCTTCTCCGACATTATCCGAAGAGCCGGAGGCTACGCCGTCGGCTGAACCAACGCCGGAGCTTTCTTTCACGGCTCCTCTTACAGGGCTGAAGCGGGAGACGGACGCGGCGGCGCGGCCCGTTGCGGTTATGGTCAACAATCTGAAGCCGGCGCGTCCGCAATCCGGACTTACCAATGCCGACGTGGTATGGGAAGTACTCGCGGAAGGCGGCATTACGCGGCTGGTGGCGATCTTTCAAAGCACGGACAAGGGTGCCGATGCGATTGGACCAATCCGCAGCATTCGCCCGTACCTGATTGATATCGGGGAAAGCTACGGCGCTATTCTGGCTCATTCGGGAGCCAGCAATGACGCCTATGATATTTTGCAGCATCAGGACAAGCCTTATCTGGACGAAATCTCGAACGCGGGTCCGTACTTCTGGCGGAGCAAGGACCGCAAGGCGCCACATAATCTATACTCTGAGCTGGACAAGCTTCGGGCAGGAGCCGAGAAGAAGGGGTACCGCAGCGATGTGACAGTTCCGGCCTATACCTTTGCGGAAGAAGGAGCAACCGCTTCGGGCGCGGCAGCGTCCTCGATACAGATCAAGTTTCTGCTCAAGGACTACAAGGTCTCCTATGAGTATGACACGGCAAGCGGCTTGTATAAACGACTCATCAATGATGAGCCGCATACCGACCTGAATAACGGAGAGCAGCTGAGCGCGGCCAACGTGGTTGTGCTTGGCGCCAATCACAAGACGCTGGATGATGTCGGGCGGCTTTCGGTTGATCTTCATGCGGGAGGCTCGGCGTTATTGTTCCAGAAGGGCAAGGTCGTCGAATGCGAATGGGTTCGCGCAAGCGACAATATGGTGAGGCTGATGAAGGATGGCGTTGAGCTTCCTTTTGTACCGGGGAGAACGTTCTTCCAGGTCGTTCCGAATACGCCAACTTTCGCCGAGCATGTGATTTATGGGTAAAAAATAGACAAGTCGGACACACTCTAACTAGGTGTAGAGGGTGTCCGCAAAAAGATATGAAGCGGTGCGTTCCTTTGCGGAACGCATCTTTTTATATTTTTTTTGCAAAAACGAAAACTTTTCATAAATCCTTTACATTCCCTTAACAAATATAAAGTAAACTGTGTTAAGATATTGTGGGCTCATTTCGAAATGATGCCTAACCATCCAGTCGGGTAAAGGGGATTACGATGTTTAAGAAAAAGGATATTTTCTTTAAGACGTTTGAAGAAATGGCGGATACACTGGTTGACGCAATCGAATATTTCGCAAACGGTGTTTCGGACCTGTCGGATGTCGCTCAGTTCGCCAAAATCATGAAAGAGCATGAGAGCAAAGGCGACCAGTACGTTCATACGATTCTGAAAGAACTGAACAAAACGTTCATTACCCCCATTGAGCGGGAAGATATAATGGCTTTAACAAGTTCGCTCGACGATGTGCTTGACGGCATCGAAGCATGCGCATCGCGCTTTGAAATGTACAACATTCAGGAAAAAGACGAGTACATAACGCTGTTTGGCGATATATTGCTTCGTTCCGCGAACCAGATCAAGAAAGCGATCTATCTCCTTACCGACAAAAAGCTGCTGGCGATCCGCGAGCCTAACATTGCGCTCAACGAGCTGGAGAACCAGGCAGATGACCTGCTGCGCGTTTGTATCAAGAGCCTGTTCACGAATGTGACTGATCCGATTGAACTGATGAAGCGGAAAGAAATCTACGAAATGTTGGAGCAAACGACCGACTACTGCGAAGACGTAGCGAACACGCTGGAATCGATCATTATGCGCAACAGCTAAGCTTACACGGAGAGTAGGAGTCAATTCAAATGGATTCAATCACATTATGGATGGTTGTCATACTTGCGCTCGGTTTCGATTTTATTAACGGTTTCCACGATACGGCGAACGCGATCGCTACGACGGTATCAACCCGTGCCCTGAAACCAAGGGTTGCCATTATTATGGCGGCGTGCATGAACTTTATCGGTGCAATCACGTTTACGGGCGTTGCGAAAAAAATCGGCAGCGGCGTTGCCAATCCGGCGGATCTGTCCAACGGGGTAGAGATCGTTATCGCGGCCTTAATCTCGGCGATTGCCTGGAATCTGCTTACCTGGTGGTTCGGCATTCCTTCTTCTTCCTCTCATGCCTTGATCGGCTCGCTTGCCGGCGCGGTAGCTTCGGGAGCGGGATTTGATGCCATTAACGCACACGGGTTTGTCGATATCGTTAAGGCGCTTATCTTCTCGCCGCTGATTGCTTTCACGGCCGGTTTTATTATCATGTGGATCTTGAAGCTAATCTTCGCGAGGACAAGCCCGCATCAGGTGAACAAGGGCTTCCGGTTCGGACAGATCCTGACCGCGGCATTCCAGTCGTTCTCCCATGGTACAAACGACGCCCAGAAAGCGATGGGTATCATTACGTTTGCGCTCGTGGCAGGCGGTATTCAAGATCACTTCGAGGTTCCGCTGTGGGTTAAGATGTCCGCCGCGCTTGCGATGGCTCTTGGTACATCCATTGGCGGATGGAAGATCATTAAGACGATGGGCACGAAGATCTTCAAGATCGAGCCGATTAACGGCTTTGCCGCAGACGTAGGCTCGGCGGGCGTTATTCTGTCGGCAACGATGCTCGAGCTGCCTGTCAGCACAACGCATGTTATCACTTCTTCGATTCTCGGCGTAGGCTCCGCAAAACGCTTCTCCAGCGTACGCTGGTCGCTTGCCGGGAAAATCGTTATCGCATGGTTTATTACAATTCCGATCACGGCGCTTTTTGCAGCAGGCGTGTATTGGGTAATTGATACGGTATTTATGTAAGAAGAAAACAAAAAGTGCCGGGGATGGTTCCCGGCACTTTTTGTTTTCTTATTGATGCTTCATTGCAGCTGCCACAGGGCAGGTACGTTCGAAGGCTCCCAACCGGTGAGGGAAGTATGAGCCTGAAGGCATTTATAAGTAGCTCCGTTATACGAAACCAGAGTTCCTACCGCATAAGCCGTATTTGGCGCCCAGGCAGGCGCGCCCGTAGACGCTGCCGTTGTGCCGCTGACCGTGCTGGCAGACGATTGATTGCCGGCCGCATCGATGGCATATACGGCGAAGTTGTAGGTTGTGCTCGCCGCAAGACCTGTAACGGTATAGGATGTTGCGGTACCTGAGGTCGTTGCGACTAGCGTGGACCCGTTATAAATTTTGTAGCCCGTAACGCCTACGTTATCGGTAGACGGACTCCACATCAGCATCATGCTGGAGGAGGTTGGAGTACCCATGATATGAAGTCCTCCCGGTGCGGTAGGTGCCGATGTATCGATGGCCGGAGGCGCCGTTGTCGTAATGCTCAGGCTGTTGCTAGCGGCGGATTCGTTGCCTGCGGCATCCACCGCTTTTACGGTAAACGTATAGGCCGTGCTTGCCGTGAGGCCGGTAACGGTATAGCTGGTGCCCGTGGCCGTTCCGGCTAGCGTAGTGCCTCTATAAATTTTGTAGCCGGTTACGCCAACGTTATCGGTCGAAGCATTCCAGGACAAGGTTACGCTTGTCGCTGCCGTAGCGGTTGCCGCAAGAGAAGCTGGGGCGGAAGGAGCCGTTGTGTCAACGGGATTCGAGCCGGTAAAGTTAACGTCGATGACGTTATAGAAAGCATTGGCCGTATCGGCTACTTCCCACACGGCGAGGATGACATGGTAGCCGCTTCGCTCGGGTACGTTGCAAGTATTCGAGTAGGAGAATGGCGGCTGCGCGCCGTTATAAGCAACGGAGCAGAACGGAGTCAGATCGAAGGAATCGCGGGTAAGCGCGGCATTGGGGTTCCAGGTCGGCTTGGTAATATAGTACTTCCAGCTTGCGGTTGAATGATTGGCCGTCAGCTTCCAGGTGAAGGTGTTTGTGCCCGAGGAAATGTTCACTTTCGCCCAGCGGGTTGCGGATTGCTCATCCAGCTTGGGAAAAGCACCGTTCGCGCTTGCGATTTTGCCGTCGGCAGGTCCTGCTGCAGGGAAGCCTTTAGGGGCTTCCAGGCTTTGCGGCTCATACACGATTGCTCCGCAATCGGTGTTGGCTCCGCTTTTGCACAGCGCTGCCCGGCTGGCCGGTCCTTCCACGTAGCCATGCGAGTACGCTTTTGCCGTCGTGAACAGCATGGAGACGGCGGCAAGCACGAGAAGAGCGCAAATCGTCATGATCTTGAATGGAGTAGGCCGCGATAATCGTAATACAGTCATTATTCATACCTCCTAATAATTTGTTTATATAAACTCGGGGGGAGCTTATATCGGGCAAACAAGGATCGGGTACAATGGCTGCAGCGATAAAGTTGTTTTAAAAGTTATAAGGTTATAATGATTGTAGTTGAAGTTAAGAAAATCCTCATGAGTCTTTTGGAGTAAAGTTCCAAAATTATGAAATTTATGTTCAAAATATAGCTCTGCCTGTGCAAAAACGAGTGTTGAATTTGACAACCGACGTCAGAAAGCGTTGATTCGACAATGCGGCTAGTTCTATAGTCATCGCGGAGCATGGACTAATCTTCCATAACTCGACAAACGGGCAAATAAAAAACCACCCCGCCTGCAGCCGGAGCTGCAATCGGGGTGGTTCAGTAGGCATTGCTAATTAACGCTGCCGCTTCCGCTTGCGGCGTCTGCCGGCGGAGCCTGTTGGTTTTCTGCGGCGTTTACGCTTCTTCGGCACAACTTCGATATCTTCGTCCGCCGCGTCGCTGCCGGAGTCCTTTTTGAAGGAGCCCAGAATGACCTTGACGAGAGGAGCCATCTGCGACACACTGGATACGACCTTTTGAACCTTGCCCACCGTGGTCAGAATGCCATCCAGTCCGCCAATCCGGTCAACAAAGCCTTTGATCTCTGTCAAGCTTGGCATGCTAAAGCCGCCGGCTTTGGCCGGTGTTGTCGTCTCCACCAATTCTGCCGCCGTAGCCGGCACGACGACGGGAAGGCTTTCCTCATGTTGTATAATAGTCTCTTCCGTCGAAAAGACAGGAGGCGCAGGTGGAATCGGGGCGCCGTCCGTACCGAAGCCAAGAGGATTCTGGAAGCTGTTAAATCCCTGACTGGTCTGGTTACGGGCATAGCCGCGCCGGTGATGGCCGCTGTGCGGTGAGTGCGGCGGATACTGGTGAGGGTTCGAATGTCCGCCCCCGCCAGGATAGTTCCGGTAATTCACGCGGATCACAACCTTTTTTCAAAGTTTATGGAACAATGTCTTCCCTACTCCGTCCGCTTCCACATGGGGGATCAGCCTGCACGCAGGTCCGGTCCCGTATGCCGTATAGGGAAGTATTCTTGGTATTAGTCTATGGCATAGGCAAACATGACGATTGGACGAATGCCCTTTTTTTATATAAATAATGCGGATATTTACCTACGGGATGCTCTTCCGTCCTGTAAAGCGTGAATACGGTAATGCTTGAAAAAACCCCCTAAAAAAGCTACAATGTGAGCATTAGACATTAATGACAATGCCTGAAATGCGCGTGTAATCACGCCCCTGAGGAGTGGATGACAATGCAGCTTAAGAAGCTGAACGATAAAGCAATCGATCAATTATTCGAAGCGATTCTTACCCTTAAATCCGTCGAGGAATGTTATATCTTTTTTGATGATCTGTGCACGGTAAACGAAATCCAGTCGCTGTCGCAGCGTCTGGAAGTTGCGCGCATGCTGGGCAAAGGCAGCACGTACAACCAAATCGAAGCAGAGACAGGCGCCAGCACGGCTACGATTTCCCGGGTTAAGCGCTGTTTGAATTATGGCAACGATGGGTATAAAATGACTTTAGAGCGTTTAGGCAGATAGTGCCATGAAGCCGGGCATTCTCGTGATAAGTCATGGTTCGAGGGAAGTAGAATGGGTTCGGCTGGTTGACGAGGCGGTCGCCGCTGCGGCAGCCTCTCCGCGCGTGCAAGGCGTGCCGGTCTATTCTTCTTTTCTCGAAATTGTTGAAGGCCGTTTGATTCAGGATGGCATAGATGCGTTGGAAGAGCAGGGAGTAACGGATTTGTTCGTGCTTCCTTTGTTCCTTTCGTCCGGCAGCACGCATGTCGATGAGATCGGGCAGGCATTTGGCCTGCCGCCGGTAGCTGAGCTTGAAGGCGATCTTGGCCTCTTCCGGGTTAACGCCAAGGTTCATTACGGCATGCCGATTGACGACGATCCCGATATAGCGGAGCTGCTGCTGTCGAATATTAAGCCGCTGTCCGTTCAGCCTGAAGAAGAGACGGTTATGCTTATCGCGCATGGCAGCCGGGAAAAGGTTTTCCATGAACGCTGGCAGCACGGTCTGAACCAGCTCGCGGAACGGCTTCGGAAGCTGGGCGGATTCGCTCACTCCGCCACGGCGATGCTGCTGCCCGACCAGGCGGCGGATCATTTGAGAGCTTTGCAAGAGGAGCGGCCAAATGAAGCGGTAATCGTCGTTCCTTTATTTTTGAGCAAGGGTTATTTTACGAATACGGTCATTCCATCGCGCTTGAAGGGTCTGGATTACCGGTACAACGGGCAGGCTATGCTGCCTCATCCGGCTATTGAGCGATGGCTGGAGCGGCGTATGGCGGCTTGGCTTCAGGATAGGTAAGTGACCGTTTTTTGAAAGAAATGGTGGGTTAATCGATGAAGCGTGCAAGATTGATTTACAACCCGACATCGGGAAGAGAAGAGATGAAGCGTCGTCTCCCGGATATTCTGCAGAAGCTGGATCAGGCGGGAATCGAGACCAGCTGCCACGCGACGATTGGAGCGGGAGATGCAACGATCGCCGCAGCGGATGCAGCCGGGCGGGATTATGATCTGATTATCGCGGCAGGCGGCGACGGAACCATCTATGAGGTTATTAACGGAATGGCCAATAAGCCTAACCGGCCTCCTCTTGGTATTTTACCGCTGGGAACAACGAATGATTTCGCCCGCGCGATGGGCATCCCGAAGCATTGGGAATACGCGTGCGATCTGATTATCCAGAATTACACGCGGCCGATTGACGTCGGTCAAGCCAATGAGCGCTATTTCATTAATATCGCAGGTGGCGGCTCGCTGACCGAGCTGACCTACGATGTGCCGATTAAGCTGAAGACAATGATCGGGCAGCTGGCTTATTATTTGAAAGGCTTAGAGAAGATGACCCGCTTAAGCCCGACGGAGCTGATTATCGAAGCGGAAGGGGTAGGCAAATTCCACGAGGAATTTATGCTTTTCCTGATCTGCAACAGCAATTCGGTTGGCGGCTTCGAGAAGCTGGCGCCGGATGCGAAGCCGGATGACGGGCTGTTTGACGTCGTGCTTCTCCGGAGATGCAACCTGGCCGAGTTTATTCGGATCGCTACGCTGGCGCTCCGGGGCGAGCATTTGAACGATTCGCATGTGATTCATTTCCGCACGAATAAGATGAAGGTCACTTCACCAAGTTATGTGCAGATTAACCTGGATGGTGAATACGGCGGTACGCTGCCGTTTACGTTCTCGGTGCTGCCTTCGCATCTACAGATTTTTGCCGACGAGCATGGCGAAGCTTCCTATCGCAATCGCTGATAGTAGCAATTGGAATAAACCTCTAATAGCAGGCCTTGTGCCTGTTGTTGGAGGTTTATTTCTTTATGCAGATGCATTACACTATAGGGATAATAGCATGAGGAAGCGGAGAGCAATGATGAATAGAAATCATACGCGTAATGCGGGTTCAAATAGAAAAAGCCATACGCAAGGCGGCCGGAAGAGCGGGGGAGCGGGAAGAGCTTCTTCGCAGGCAGCCGTGGATGCGCCGGTGCAAAAAAACGATGAGGTTGTTGTCGACATCATCGGTCTGACCCATGACGGCGAGGGGGTTGGCCGGGCGGACGGTTATACCTTGTTCATTCAGGGAGCACTGCCAGGCGAGCGTGTACGGGCGAAAGTGATGAAGGTGAAAAAAGCATACGGCTACGCGCGCCTTCAAGAGCTGCTGGAGGCAAGCGCGGACCGCGTTGTTCCGGTATGCGGCATTTACGACAAATGCGGCGGCTGCCAGCTCCAGCATATGGACTATGCCGCGCAGCTGAACTGGAAGCGGCAGCATGTCGTCGATGCGCTGGCGCGCATCGGAAAGCTGCAGATTGCAGGCGACGGAGAGGCGGCGTCCGGAATTATCGTTCATCCAACGGTAGGGATGAACGATCCGTGGCGCTACCGCAACAAGGCGCAGGTGCCGGTTGGGGCCTCGGCGGGCGACGGCGAGCTGGTTGCAGGCTTTTACGCCAAGGGCAGCCATCGTATTATCGATACGGATGAATGCCATATTCAGCATGACCGCAACGATGAGGTTGTCCGGATCGTGAAGGCGATCGGCCGCGAGCTTGGCGTTTCGGCCTATAATGAGGAAACCGGGCAAGGGCTGCTGCGACATGTGATGACGCGGACAGGCTTTGTAAGCGGCGAGATTATGGTCGTGCTTGTGACGAACGGACGCAAGCTGCCGCAAGCCGAGCAATGGGTGGAACGGATTCGCGCGGCGCTGCCGGAAGTAAAAAGCATTGTGCAGAACGTAAACACGCGCGATACGAATGTCATCTTTGGCGACGAGACGCGGGTGTTATGGGGCAGCGAGGTTATCTATGACGAGCTTGACGGTATCCGGTTCGCGATCTCGGCGCGTTCATTCTATCAGGTGAACCCGGCGCAGACGGTAGAGCTCTACCGGACCGCGGTTGATTATGCGCAGTTGACGGGCAAGGAGTCCGTTATCGACGCTTATTGCGGCATCGGAACAATCTCTCTGTTCCTCGCACGCAAGGCCGGCCGGGTCTACGGGGTAGAGATTGTGCCGGAGGCGATCGAGGACGCGAAGCGCAATGCGGAGCTGAACGGCATCGGCAACGCTTCGTTCGAGGCAGGTCCGGCGGAAGTGGTCATCCCGCGTTGGCGCGAAGAGGGAATTTTCCCCGACGTTATCGTCGTGGACCCGCCGCGCAAGGGCTGCGACCCTGCGCTGCTGGATACGATTCTGAAGATGCAGCCGGAGCGGGTGGTATACGTCAGCTGCAATCCTTCCACGCTGGCGCGCGACTTGCGCACGCTCGAAGACGGCGGCTACAAGACGGTGGAGGTTACGCCGGTCGATATGTTCCCATGGACTTCGCACGTGGAGTCTGTTGTGTGGATGAAACGAAGCATGTAACTGAAAGCTTCCTTCCGAGATGCGGAAGGAAGCTTTTTTAATCATGTTCAAGAGGCTGGCACGTATAGATGTATAGGTAATCGACTCTTTTATAAGGGGGTTATGGCTTGTACAACTATCCATTCGATCGTCTGGATGATCATCCCGTGCTAATGAGTGCTAGGCAGATAGCCGCAAATCAAATTCTGTTAACGTATGATCGGCGGGCTGACCTTAATTCGGCCGTACGTTTATCTAACTATTGGATTCGCAGCAATGCCGGAACGAATACGGCCGCAAGCGTGAATATGGGGGATGCGCTGACGGCTTCGAACGCCATCCGGCCGGATATGGCGATGATAACGCCCGCGGACAATTCAGGCATGCATTTTCTCATGACGTTCAGGAGCAACATTCCTTCCCGCACGTTTTATATTGTTCTTCCTTGCTTTGTGAATCTGGAGGGAGGAGCAGGATTTAACGGCGAGAACTGGGGACCTTTCAGCATGAATATGTTTATCGGCATGTAATTTTTAATTCACCAAGACTCAGTCAGGGAGCTTTAAGCCACTTCACGCGAAGTGGCTTTTTGTTTTTTTTTTGGAGATGCTTTTTTTACATGTATTGGGCTTAACTGGAAACAATACAACAAGGATACCCCATTCGTTAAACCAAGGAGGCCAAACTTTATGCGCGATATTCTAGCTTCCGTCTACCGTTTGACCAAACAGCCGGATTCGTTGCCATTACTCGGGCTCCTTAACGAAGCCTTCGCGGATTCCAGCGACTACAGGGCATCGCTCCTAGGAGCGGTCGAAGGCGAAGAATTGTACTTGTGCTATTTGGATTCTTTGTGCTCGACTGAAAAGCTTGAATTTCTGCTCGGGGATGACAACGGCGGGGATTTATCCTTTCGCCTTTCCCGATATAGCGGAGCCAGCTTAATGGAAGGAGAGTTTCAACGCTGCGAAACAGCGGTTTGCAGCGGGGCTGCCGTGATATGCAAGCAGAACTCCTCTGCCGGGCTGATCCTGCCTTTAGCGGAAAACCAACAGAGGGCGATCGGATCGCCCGTAACCGAAAATGTTCTCCAAGGCCCGATGAACGCCTTTATCGAAAGCCTGGATGTAAACACCGCTCTCATCAGGCAGCAGATCCATTCGTCAAAGCTGAAAATGTGGGAAACCGTAATTGGTACGGCCAGCCATACGCGTGTTGCCCTGTTTTATTATGCGGATGCCATTGATCCCGAACTGTTATCCAGTCTGCAGGATCGGCTTGCCGAAATTCGGGTCGAATCCATCCAGGACAGCGCACAGTTCCTGCAGATTCTCATGTCCAGAAAACGATTCCATCTATTTCCCTTGGCAATCTCCACGGAAAGACCGGACCGGGTCTCCATGGATCTGCTTAAAGGAAAGGCCATCATTATGATTGACGGCTCTCCGTTTGCTTTGAGCGTTCCTTCGGTATACACCGACTTCTGGCATTCTCCCGAAGATAAATACGTCAATCCGTTTGTAACCAATTTCCTTCTTACGCTGCGTTTCCTGGCCATGTTTATCAATTTATTCCTTCCTGCCCTGTACGTAGCGCTTACCTCCATCAACGTGGACGTCAATCGTCTGGAGATCAGCCTGGCAGCTGCCGCAAGCCGCGAGGGCGTGCCTTATCCCGTGTTTGTGGAAACGCTTCTCATGCTGATTATGATCGACTTTATAACGGAAGCAGGCTTGCGGCTGCCCAAGACGGTTAGCTCGACGGTTACGATGGTTGGAGGGGTTGTGCTGGGGCAAGCGATCATTCAGGCGAATATCGTCAGCAATCTGCTTATTATCGTGGTGGCGGCTACCGCCATTACGAATTTTATTGTAATCGACTATCAAATGGGGCTCGTCCAGCGAATTCTGAAATATTTCATTGTAGCGGGAGCTTCCATAGCAGGCTTGCTTGGCATTGTTTTCTGCTTTGCCTGCCTCATTATTTACCTTAGCTGCATAGAGACCTTTGGAACGCCGTACCTCACATCCTTATGGTCAAAAAAGAATAAGGTAACCTAATTCGCATCGAAAAGGGAAGGATTGTCCTATGAAGCGTGTATCGACTCTCAGCGGCTATGATATGCTTGCCATTCAAATGCTATACACCGGAGCGGTGGCAGGCTTTATTTACCCTAACTTTATCATTCGCAGCACGGAAGGAGCCTATTGGATTCCAATTGCCGTATGGGCCGCCGGCGCGCTGCTCAGCTCGTGGATTTTCAGCAGGTTACTGGCTCAATTAAACGGAGAGAAGCTTATAGCCGGAATACGTGCCTCTATCGGGGGAATCTGGACCTGCGTGATCTGTTTGCCCGTTATTATTTTCTTGCTGACGGCGCTTGTCATTATGCTGAGGGCTTATACGGAGGTTATTACGATGACGATGCTTCCGACCACGCCTATCGCATTTCTTAACGGCATGCTGATTGCTCCGGCGTTACTTGCTTTAGCGGGGATGATGCCCATCGTACGGGCGGCCAAGGTATTTTTTCTGTTGACGCTGCTTTTAACCTTGGTCCTGCTGATCGTTGGTCTGAGCGACGTTCATTGGATAGTTGGGGCACCCTGGATTCGCACAAACGGGGATTTTCTATCGGACAAACGATTCTACGCGGCTTCGTACATTTGGATGGGTTTCGTCATCACGTCACTTATCGGACCTTATACGCGGCATTCCGCAAAGCGCAATTGGAAAATGTATTCGGCTGCCCTCTTATGCACGCTTCCTCTAATCATGGGTTATATCTATTTGCCGGTTATGACGTTCGGTAGAGAATTAAGCAAAAGGCTTACCTTCCCGTTTATCTCCAAAATGGACAGTATATCGCATTATTGGATTTTGTTCGAGAATCTTACGGCGATTTTTGTATCGGTGACGATGTTCTATCTATTTATCATTATTGCTTTGAAGCTCCATGCCATTGAAGAGATGGTTGCCGTTATAATGCCCTGGGCAAACAAACGGCTGATTCATTCAGGCGCATTTCTGGTCGTCTATGCGTCAGCTACTCTATTAGTCTCCTGGAGAGTAGTTGAGAACATTACGATCTTAACGATTGGTCTAAGGCTCTACGTCATGTTTGTTTTTCCGTTGCTTGGCTTGCTTGCACTGGCTTATGGCCGGAGAGCCGGGAAGGAGGGGGCACTGTGAGCGCCAGCGGATATGGAAGGGCAATGATGCTGCTGCTCTGCCTGCCAATCGTTTTTGTTGCGGGATGCTGGGATTCCAAAGATATTGATAATCGCCTAATGCTTGGCGTTATGGGTCTCGAGAAACGCTCCTCCGATTCCCCGCTAAATGTATGGTTCCGGTTTCCTCTTCCCAAGGGAGCGCAGGACGGGACAACGTCCAAGCAAGACTTTTTCACGACGAGCCAGTACGGGCAGACGGTATCGGATGCCATGAATAAAGTAAGATACAAGCTGCCCAAAGCGCTTGATCCTTCGTCTACCCGGGCAATACTCCTCGATGAGTCCTTGGCCAAGACAGGCGTGGATCCTTATTTGGAGTTTGCGATCAGAGAGCGGTCCGTCCCGCTGGATGCGGTTGTTGCCGTCATCAGGGGAAACATGGAGCGGATATTCACTCATGCAAATCCAACCGGCGAGCTCACGGGGATTTATACGAAGCTCTTTTTCGAAAAGTACGCCGGAGGCATTCCGAGAAAGAACAGAACGATGCTCTGGGAGGTATACGCGAAGCTGTATAACCCCTTGCATTCAAATCTGATTCCTTTGTTAACGGAGGGAAAGCAGAACTCCTATGTACTGGCAGGGAATGCGATATTCGTCAAAGACAAACTCGTTGGAGAGCTGAATCTGGATGAATCGCTGCTTTACGAGATTTTCACGCACCGGTTTCATGACTCCGAGGTAGAACTGATGAGCAAATCGGATATCCGTATCGTACATAACCATACCCGTGTAAGCACCTCTTTTAAGGATGGCAAGCCGATTATTCGACTGGATACTTCCCTTGTTACTACGCTCATTGACAGCTCTCGTTATCGGAGACAAAATGCTTCGGAGGTTGTCGCCGAGTTTGAAGCGGATCTGAACGCGCATGCCAAATCGATGTTTGAAAAAACGCAGCGGCTTGGAGCGGATGTGTTCGGTTTCGGCGATCGCTTCCGCAGTCGTCTTCAGCCGTCGGAGTACGAGAAATGGCCGGAAATGTTCAAGCATGCGGAGATCAGCTATTCGTTCCGCGTCGATCTGAGAAATACGGGATTGGAGTTTCTCGACTGACGCGTCCTCCGGTAATTAGGAAACCGACCGAATTTGACAAAAGCTAGGGCGTTAGTTATGCGGCACAAGTCTTCCTTACTCTGACATGTATGGTAGCAGCGGCACTTTCGTATATTTTCCTCCTTGTTATGATAGTTGACATAGCGTAAGAATCATCGCAATCAGCCTATACCGGGCTGCTTGTATGATCATTCTTGAAGTTTATGCTTACGCAGCAAGTTTTGCTTCGCAAAACTTTTGAGGAGGAGTGTATGTGGTGAAACGCAATCTTTTTGGTCTGATATCGTCGTTTATTCTGGTTGGCGGCCTTCTGGCGCCGGCTGCGGCAACGGCAGCGCCAACAAAGCAGCAAAGCTATAACGCTAATCCCAGTGTACTGGATGTAGGTTCTAAGCTTAGGGCCGATACTTTGGAAAGCGTCGAAGCCGAGGGACGGCTGGACCTGACAGGCAGCGAGGCTTCCGGGAATCCAGGCTCGTCGTCAGAGGCGGCCGGCTTGACGGAAGCGGATGTGGGCACTGTCAAACCGTGGCTCACGAATAACGATGTGAACGGCCAATATTATTTGACGAATTTTACTCTTCGGGCCGTCGGGAAGAGCGGCGAGGTATGGGTAGCGAACAACCTCAAATTCCCGGATGGCGATCCTCGAAACGGCTCCGTTCAAATTACGGACGAGCAGGTACAATACCTGCTGAACGAATTTGAAACGCGCATTTATCCGAAAGAAATCGAATACTTTGCGCCGCCGGCGGAACGCAAAGGAGAAGAGGGGTATAACGGCTTGTACAAGGATGACAGCGGGCGCGTTGTTATTCTGATCGACAACATTAAGGATCAAAGCTACTATGACCCTAACTATCCGAGCTATATCGCCGGTTATTTCTCCCCTACAATCAGCGATTTTGCCGACCGCAACGTGATGACGATAGACAGCCTGGATTGGCTTAACAGAACCGGGCCAACCGCAGCAAAGCCGTATCTCTATGAAGGCGTATTTGCCCATGAGTTTCAGCATTTGCTGCACCGGGATACCGATCCGGCGGAAGAAAGCTTCATCAATGAGGGGTTGTCCGATTTCGCCCAGTACCTGGTCGGATACGGCCACTCCACGGACCACGTAAACGAATTTTTGTCCAATCTCCGCAACTCGCTTACTTTATGGGGCGATCAGTCCGATCTCCAGATTCTTTCCGATTACGGCAACGCGTATCTGTTCCAGCTGTATCTCTATGATCATTACGGTGAGTCGTTTATACGAACCTTGTTCCATAACCCTAATACCGGTATTAGCGGTGTGGAAGCTGCGCTGACCGAAGCGGGAATCAATAAGTCATTCGCCGACTTATATGCCGACTACATGACGGCCGTTGTGCTCGACAGCGGTTATAAGGGGGATTCCTCCACCTACAAGTTTAATTCCATTGATCTAGCTCCCGACTTTGCTTCTTCGGTTAAGTCGGACAATGTTACGCCTGCATGGGGAACGGACTTTAAGGTGCTTAAGCCCGACTCCAAAATTGATCATCTCTATTTCCAGGGACTCGACTTCCTGCGCACCAACTGGATACCCGTAGAGGATCCCGAAAGAGGGACGGTCCTATGGAGCAATCAAGGCGACCAGGCGGACAATTTCCTCATCAGGGAACTCGATCTGACCGGTCAGGCAACACCGGAGCTCAGCTTCGATACCAGCTATAATATCGAGGAGCAATGGGATTTCGGCGTGGTGCAAATATCGGAAGACGGAGGAAAGACCTGGACCTCGCTGTCCAACGAGGATACGCGGAGCGATCTGGTCGAAGGAGGCTATCCGAAGACGGCAGCGAATCTGCCGGGCTTCACGGGCAGCTCCGAAGGCTGGAAGACGGAGACCTTTGATCTGTCCGCTTATGCCGGCAAAAAGGTGCTGCTTGGGTTCCGTTACCTGACGGACTGGGGCTACAACGAAGCAGGCTGGTATTTATCCAATCTGAGGCTGAACGGAACCGTCATTGATCCGATGACGGATACCTCCGGCTTTAAGAGCCTGGAGCAGACGATTGGCCAATACGTCAATTATCAGGTGGAGTTCATTGGCCTTATGAAAAACTACGATAAGCAGAAGGACAAGGAGCATGGCAACCAGGTTAAGGTTATCCGGGTGCCTGACCCGATCAACATGGCAGAGTCGAGCCGCGTCGAGCTTGCCGACATGCTCCACAGTTCTAAATACGACCGCATTATTATGATGACGACTTACGCCGCGCCTGAAGGCACCGTGAGCAGCGTGCCTTACGATTATGACGTTGTCTTAAAGACTAACGGGAAAAAAGACAAGTCGTCTAAATAAAAAATAGAAGAAGACGCCAGGGATTCGCCTGCGCGTCTTCTTTTCGTGCGATAGAATATTCATGTTTTTTTATCCGAGGATGCGATTACGGGTTATTTGAAGGGAGCTGCTTTTCAGTTCCCGAATCTCGTTCATTAGCGAGGCTACCTTGTCCAAGTAGAGCTGCTTTAGCTCCGCGTCCTTTAAGGAGGCCAGATTGATCTCGATCGTCAGCATTGCGGACTGCGCGGCAGCTTCGAACAAAATCGCTCCAATCCCCAGATCGGAGATGACGTTTTTGTTGGAAGACTCCGCAATGCGGCGGGTAAATACCAGACCATCCCGGCACACCTCAATGAGACGCAGAGGAACATCCATCGCTTGAATCGCAGCTTCGCGAAGCGCGTTTTTGCGTATAAGTTTCTCTTCATCGGAGCTCTTTGGCAGCTTTAGCGCATCCATGTATCCATTAAAAGAAGAGATGTCCGCCTGGAGCAGCTCTTCGCATTCTGTCGTTAAGCGACGCATCTTCTCTATGACTTCAACAATAGTAGATTGAACATCGGCGAACTTTTCACCTTGAGTCAAGTTACCGACCATCGAAGTCATCGAGGCTGCAAGCGCAGCAATCAATGCGGCTACGCTTCCTCCGCCCGGCGTAGGACTAGCGCTGCCGGCTTGCTCCAGAAAATGACGGATGGAATCATCCCACGAAATCGTTGCAGTCATCTATTTGTCCTCCCCGAGTTGAAGGTCAATAGCCTTCAGCAGATTTTCGTACAGGATAGCCGTCGTTAACGTTCCGACCCCGCCAGGTACGGGGGATACCGCCGCTGCGCTTGATTGAACGCCGATTGCAACATCGCCAATCATTTTACCCTCCGGCGTTTCATTGATTCCGGCATCTATAATGACGAGGTTGGGATGAACCATCTCCTGCGTAACGACGCTTGGACGGCCAACCGCGACGAAGGCGATTTCGGCATGGCCCAGATGGGAAGCGATATCCGGCGTGCGCGAATGACAGACCGTTACGGTGGCGTTCTCGCGCTGAAGCATATGGAACAGCGGCAGCCCGACGGTCTGGCCGCGTCCCACGAGCGTTACGTTCTTGCCTTCAAGCGTAAAACCGTAATGCTTCAGAAGACGAATGCAGGATTGGGGGGTAGCCGGATAGAGACCGGTGTCACCCGTTACCGTAGCAAGCTTGTTATCAGGCGTAACTCCGTCCACGTCTTTCAACGGGGAGATCGCCCTCTCAATGGTGCTTGCCGACAGATGCCGGGGCAGGGGCAGCTCCAGCATAATGCCATGAACGGATGGATCATTGTTCAATCGGTTAACAAGCTGAAGGAGCTCTTTTTCCGCAACTCCTGCCGGGAACGCGTGGAGAGTAAACGCTACGCCTAGCTTCTCTGCGATTTTTTGCTTGGCCCCGGCATAATAAGCGGATGCGGGATCTCCTTCGACCAGAATCGTCGCCATATGAGGCTGAACCCCAATCCGCTTCCATTCTTCGACCTTCGTTCTTATTTCTTCGTATACCTGATCTGCTGCTTCCTTCGCTTTCAAGAGCTTCGTCATTCCAATCCCTCCATGCCGTTTTGTTCATGAACGAAAAAAAGTACCTGCGGAAGGCTCGCGAAAAACGCGAGTCTGTCCTCAGATACTTTTCCCAGGCGAACGGAACGTCCAAGCTGCATGCTCCCCCGTGGTTGATTCCACTTTTTTCGCCAGTCGCATGCAACGTTATTTTTCTTACTGTATCAAAAGTTTGAACGAAAGAAAAGTCTTTCCCTCTAGTAATCTATTTCTTCCTTCCGGCATACACATTAGTAGTCTTTGGCTGGAAGATACATAGATTCCATGGAGGGTACGATGCGAATGACCGTGCTTAAATACGTAATGGCTTTGCTTCTTTTTCTGGGCTTTAATCTGGAGGCGGCGGGCAATGTGACGGCAATAGCTTCTTCTGCCGCTTCTGCAGCGGTTTCGGCAAAGCCGGCTGCCGCAGAGGACAAGCCGATCGAGATCAGCTTTGCGGGGGATATTTTGCTGGACGGGAAGGTTGCGGCGAACATGGATAAATATGGCTTGAATTACCCGTTTGAAAAGGTACGCGGGCTGTTATCCGGCTCCGACATCAGCTTCGCCAATCTGGAGACTCCGATCTCGACACGCGGGCAAAAGGCGATCAAGACGTACACCTTCCGTTCCGCTCCCAAAACGCTGCAAGCGATCGTAAACTCCGGAATTGACGGAGTATCCGTTGCGAATAACCATACGCTGGACTACGGCGTGGAGGCGCTGACCGACACGATAGAATATCTGGACGAATACAGGATTGGACATACCGGCGCCGGCAGCAATATCGACGAGGCGTTTACCGCCTACACCAAGAAGGTCAATGGGAAGAAGGTAGCGATCGTTGGCATCAGCCGGGTGCTTTCGGGTCCAAGCTGGTATGCGGGGGATAACAAGGCGGGTATCGCCTCTGGTTACGATTTTGACGCGATGATGCGTTACGTTAAGAACGCCGTTAAATATTCGGACATAACGGTTATCTATATTCACTGGAATAACGAATACCAGGATTACCCGGAGGACTATGCGAGAACGTATGCGAAAGCTTTTATCGACGCGGGGGTAGATGCCGTCATCGGCAGCCACAGCCATTGCTTGCAGGGGATTGAGACGTACAAGGGCAAACCGATCTTCTATTCCCTCGGCAACTTTGTGTTCACCCCAACGCAGCGTTCAAATAAAGCGTACGACTCCATGATTGCTACTTTAACGTTCGACGGGGATAAGGTGAGCAGTAAAATCACGCCGGTAAAAATCGATAATACAAGACCGATTCTGCGGGAGCAGGCTTATAACGAAACGACATACTCGAAGCTGAACAAGATTTCATTCAACGTGAAGGTTAACGAGGATGGAACCGTATCGGCAAAATAACGGCAAGAAGAGGGATTGCAAGCCCCCTGGCGAATTATTGTCCGACGGACAAAAATGCCAGGGGGTTATATATTTTGAGAATCGGTAAGTCTAAATCCAAATTCAGATTTTGGATCTTTTTAGCCTTGTTCATTATGACGGTTGTTGTCATTAATGTCGCGTCCAAATATGCCGATGGAACCAATGTAGCCGTCTCAACCGTAAAAACCGAGATTAACGGGAAGCTGAGCTTAAAGATCGGCTCGCTGAAAGGGACTTACAAGGTAGATGATTTCTCCGTCGCGGAAGCGGGTACGGTAAGCATCCCGTATGAGGCGTCCTCGGAGGAGGGAACGTTTATCCTCAAGGTCAGCCATGATGACGAGACCGTCTGGGAGAAAACCGTAGCTTCCAAGGAGACTGGCAGCATTTATTTTGAAGCAGTAAAAGAGCGCTACCAAATCACGGTCGAAACCGAATCGGCGAAAAAGCTTCTTATCAAGTTATCGCGATAATAGAAAAGGCCCCCGATCCATTCCGATCGGGGGCCTTGCTTTGCGTTGCGTTGTTACATGGCTTCCATCTTCTGAGCCGTGTACAGCTTGTAGTACCGGCCGCGCTGGGCCATCAGCTCGTCATGCGAGCCGGCTTCGGCGATGCCTTTGTCGGCTACGTACATAATCCGGTCGCAGTTCTTAACCGTGGACAGACGGTGCGCGATAATAAACGAAGTCCGTCCCTTAAGCAACTCGTTCAGACCCTTCTGCAGCAGGCGCTCGGTCTGGGCATCAATCGACGAAGTAGCTTCGTCGAGAATGAGGATGCGCGGATTCGCGAGCAGCGTGCGGGCGAACGAGATGAGCTGGCGCTGGCCTTGGGAAAGCTTCGAACCGCGTTCGTTCACCTCGGTCATATAGCCATGCTCGAATTCGCGGATGAAATCGTCGGCGCATACGGTTTTGGCTGCGGCAATAATTTCTTCTTCCGTCGCGTCCAGATTGCCGTAGCGGATATTGTCCATAATCGTGCCCGAGAAAATAAAGCTGTCCTGAAGCATAATACCCATCTGGCTGCGCAGCGACTTGAGCGTCACGTCCGCAATGTCATTCCCGTCGATCAGAATCCTGCCGTCGGTGACATTGTAGAAGCGAGAGATCAGATTGACGACGGTTGTTTTGCCCGCGCCGGTAGGACCTACAAGCGCGATGCTTTCGCCGGCCTTTACGTCAAACTTCAGGTTCTGAAGGACGTTGACGCCAGGATCGTAAGCGAAGGTCACGTCGTCGAAGGTAACCCGGCCTTTGATAGCCGGCAGCTCGCGCGCGTTAGGCACATCGCTTACCGTTACCGGTTCGTCCAGCGTCTCGAAGATCCGTTCCAGATAAGCGACAGCGTTGATAAAGCTGTTATACAAGTTGGAAATGTTAAGGATCGGCTGCCAGAAGCGCGCCGCATAGCTGCTCATCGCCAGTATGACGCCAAAGGTGACTTCCGCCGGGCTTAACGCCAGGAGACCTACGAAATAAATGGACGTCGTTACGAGCGTCGTCAGGTTATCCACCGAGAACGGCACAAGGAAGTTGAAGTACATGGCTCTCATCCACACGCTGCGATAGTTTTCCGACAAGCGGGTGAAGGTGCCCTCGTTATGCTTTTCCCGGGTAAAGATTTGCGTAACGCGAATGCCGCTGATGCTCTCCTGCAGATAAGCGTTCATATTGGAGCTCTTATTCGATACCGCCTGCCATGCGCGGCGCTGCTTCGTCTTAATGAGCAGCATAATGCCGATAAAGATCGGCAGGCCGCCCAGGATAAGAAGCGACAATCTGGCGTCAACCGCGAACATAAACGCCGCGATAAAGATCAGGTTGAGAATCTCCAGAATCAAGTTGATGATACCGTTGGACAACACATCGGATACCGAGTTGACGTAGTTGACAACGCGGATCAGAATTTTGCCTTGCGGGCGGTCGTCGTAATATTGGAACGGCAGCTCCTGCAAGTGCTTGAACAGATCGGAGCGGATATCAAAGATAATATCCTGTCCGACGCGGGTCATAATGCGGGAGCGGATCGTCGCCAGAATAACGCTGACCACAATGGTGCCGAGCATTAACAGCGACAGCCAGACAAGTCCGCCTTTATCCTTGGCCGGAATCGTAACGTCAACCACATGCTGCATGATCAGAGGCGCGGAGAGCGCGATACCCGCGGACAAGGCGCTCAGCACGAAGGCGATAATCATCGGCTTCTTCTGGCGCTTGATATAGACGAGAGCACGCTTGAAGTGCTTGATGTTAAAGGGCGACTCCAGATTCTCGTCGATGTCGAATTTATTCCTTGCCATGAGCTGTCACCTCTCTCTCGATGCCTTCGTTCTGCAGCATAAATACTCCGTAATAATACCCGCGTTTTGCGAGTAGCTCGGCGTGAGTTCCTTCTTCAATAACGCGGCCGTTCTCCAAAATGAGGATCCGGTCGGCTTGCGACGTTGTCGACACGCGCTGAGCGATAATAATTTTGGTGCAGGAGAATTCCAGCTCCTTCAGACTCCGCTGAATATGCTCTTCCGTCTCGTTGTCGACGGCCGAGGTGGTATCGTCCAGAATGAGAATCGGAGGCTGCACGGCCATCGCGCGCGCCAAAGCGATACGCTGCTTTTGACCGCCCGACAGACCCACCCCGCGTTCGCCAACGACCGTGTCGTAGCCTTCCGGCATTTTGCGGATAAAGTCATGGGCAGCGGCAAGCTTCGCGAACTTCGTGACTTCCTCCTCCGGCATATCCGGATTGCCGTAAGCGATATTGCCGTCAATCGTGTCGGAGAAGAGCAGGACGTCCTGCGTCGCTACCCCGATATTGCCGCGAAGCTCATCCAGCTCAAGCTTGCGGACATCCTTGCCGTCCACAAGAACGCGGCCCTTCGTGACATCGTAGAAGCGAGGAATCATATTGATCAGCGTTGTTTTACCGGAGCCCGTGGCACCCATGATGGCAACGGTTTCGCCAGGCGCAATTTTAAAGCTGATATTTTCGAGTACCGTAGCGCTGTCGTATTTGAAGCTGACGTTATCGAATTCGATGCTGCCCTTATAGCGGTGCTTCACAACTGGGTTGTGCTCATTGACGATTTGAGGCTGGGCGTAGTACACATCGATGATTTTGGTAAGGCTGGCGAAAAACCGCTGAATATCGTTAATAATAATGCCGATGTTGCGCATCGGGTTGGATAGACCCCAGATGAGCGCGGAGAACGCGGAGAACTCGCCGAAAGTAATCCGGCCGTCCATCACGAGCAGGCCGCCCGCAATCATGAGAATAACGTTAAAGGCCTGGGACAAGGTCTCCAGATAAGGGAAATAATCAAGCCATACCAAGGCGGCCTTCTTGTTGGCCGTCGAGTAATTGACGTTTTTCTCGGTGAACTTCCGAATCTCGAACTCCTCGCGCGCGAAAGCCTTGACGACCCGGTTGCCCGCGATATTTTCCTGCGTTGTTGTATTCAGCTGCGACAGGCGCTCCCGGAGATCCACATACATCGGGCGTACGCGTCTGGCGAAGATAAAAGCGACGATTAGGATGGGCGGCGACAGAATAAGCAGCCACAGCGTAAGCGATACGTCGATAAAGAAGAAGTAGACAACCGCTGCCAAGAAGATCGTAAGAGACTCGATAATCGTCTTGATGATCCACGCGAGCGAGTGGCGCACCATCTCGAGATCGCCCGTCATCTTGGTCATCAGATCCCCGGTACGGTTACGGTCATAGTACTGCATGTCTTGGCCTTGAATTTTGTTGTACAGGTAGATCCTTACGCGGAACAGCATGTTCTGAGATGCGCGTTCGTAAAGCAGGGTAGTGAAGTAAGCCAGCCCCGTGCGAAGCAGGGAGAAGCCGATCATGCCAAAGCATAAGCCGATCAGCAGGGATCGTTCATCGGTCAGGTTTTTTACGGCATTGTCGCTTGCGATGAAGGTGTCGACGATGCGTTGACCAATGTACGGGTTGATAATCGTGAGCGATGAGCCAATCACGGACAGACATAGGGCAATTATGTACCTTGCCCGATCACCATTCAGATTGTGCCAAAGCCACTTGAATTGAAACATGTGATCACCGATTTCTGTGTTAGTGTAAATGCTTTATTGGTAAAAAACTATGGAGATTATATCACAAATAAACCATTATCCAACGGGTTTTTATAAGTTTAGCTGAATAAAAATAAAAGGCCCAAGGACTGTCTCAATCTTGAAGGAAGTATGTCTT
The DNA here is from genome assembly GCF_003399985.2 of Paenibacillus sp. ATY16. Classification (NCBI taxonomy): domain Bacteria; kingdom Bacillati; phylum Bacillota; class Bacilli; order Caryophanales; family Paenibacillaceae; genus Paenibacillus; species Paenibacillus sp. ATY16. Next base: position 253,140 of record NZ_NMOK02000014.1, read on the forward strand.
AATATTGGAGTTTGCGATCTTGGCCGTAGACATAGGATTTTATTTTGGATAATAATGGGGGAGAGATTCAGGGGGAGGTCGTATATTTGAAGGGAGACATGGCGGATATCGATGCTTTTTTGGAAAAGGCGGTTAGCATCTTCCGGTCGATATTATCAGACAATTTAACAGGTATCTATTTGCACGGTTCATTGGCTATGGGCTGTTTCAACCCGCAGAAAAGCGATATCGACCTCATCCTTGTCGTAAAGAATAAGCTCTCGAAGGAAGAGCTGCAGCTGATGACGAGGCATATTTTGCTTCTGGATCATGACTTGCCCGGCAGCAATGGGATAGAGCTAAGCATAATATTGGAGTCTTACGCAAAGGAGTTTGCGTACCCGACCCCATTCGAATACCACTACTCGGAGTCTCATCGCGAGCGTTATCAAGCGGAACCCGGCTACGTTTGCGGAGGATTCGAGGACCCGGATCTAGCCGCGCATCTTACGGTTATTTATTACAGGGGCAGGACTTTATGGGGCGTTCCAATCCCGGAACTATTCGAGCCCGTTGAGAGCATCTATTACATACAGTCTATTCTTGGCGATATAAGCGCAGCATCTAAAGAGATTACCCATTCACCGGTGTATTATTCCTTAAATCTATGCAGGGTTTTGTTCTACTTGCGGGAAGGCAAGGTGTCCTCCAAGCAAGAAGGCGGGGAATGGGGAATAAGGGTATTGCCAAGCAAGTATCATGCCGTTTTAAGGGCCTGCTTGGATGACTACATTGGACAAGGAAACCTGCCGGAGCGGGATGAGAGACAACTCATTGAGCTCGCCGAATATATGCAGGCTGAAATAAAGAAGGCAATGAAAGGAAGCGGATAAGAGCCGCTTCTTTTTTGCAAACGTAGGTTAATCAAGATAATCGTAACTTCTTCGTCTGTTTTTTCTATTGTAAGCGCTATAAAATGAACAACGACAAACGCGGAAAGGAGGAATAGAAGGAGGATTAAGGACCAACACCGTAAAGAGAGGATGCTGAAAATGAGGATGCAGTTAAAGTGGCTGTCAGCCATGCAAAGCCTGGTTCTGTTCGCTGCGCTGGTGCTGGCGTTTGCTCTGCCGCAGACGGCGCACGCGGCAAGCCAGACAATCAACAATGACGTATTCTGGAAGGACACCTCGGTCAATCCCATCTACTCGCAAGGCGGCAATATTTTAAAGGTTGGCAGCACGTATTACTGGTATGGCGTCAAATATAACGGAGCGGTGACCTACTATAATAATCCGACGTCCAAGAACAGCGACACCAGCTTTGCGGCTGTCACCTGTTATTCGTCTACGGACCTCGTGAACTGGACCTTCCGGGGCAATGTCATTACGGGGGCAACGGACGGTTCCACCTGGGACGCCGATTGGCTGGGTCGTCTTGGCGTCGTGTATAACGCAAATACGCAGAAATATGTCCTGATTACGCAATATTCGGGACCGGCAGGCAGCGGGATTGCGTTTGCAACCAGCAGCACGCCGACGGGGACGTTCGCCTTTGATCATGTGCAGTCCACGATTACGAACGTCGTTAACAATATGTCGGGCGACCAGTCTACCTTTATCGACGACAACGGGAAGGCTTATCTCGTATTCAGCAACGCCAGCGGCAGATCGCATCTGTATGTGTCCGAGCTTCGGGCATCCGATTACTTGAACGTGGAACCGGCAGTCAACGTCTATAACAGCAGCGCAGGCGGCCGCGAGGGGAATGCGATGTTCAAGTATAACGGCGTCTATTATTTATGCTCCTCCGACCTGCACGGTTGGAACGCTTCCCATACTTATTGCATTACCTCAACCAATATTACCGGTACTTACTCGAGTGAGTTTGTGATGAACGGAACGGATGCCGACTTCTCGCATGTGTCCCAGACCTCGATGTTTATTCCCGTGCAAGGCACTTCGCAGACGACCATTCTCTTTGGCGGCGACCGCTGGAGCGACTTCGCGGGCAACGGCATCGGCTATAACCAATGGATGCCGATCTCTTTCAGCGGAACGACTCCTACGCTGAATTCGCTCAGCCAGTTCAATCTGGATGCGGCAGCGGGAACGTGGAGCGTAGGAAGCGGCAATAACTATGTCATGAATCCAAGCTATGAGGCCGACCGGGTATCGCAGATCGATCTGGCGGGCTGGAGTACGTGGTTTAACACGACCGCGGACCCTAACTCGAATATTGAAGGCGGCGCGCATTCGGGAAGATGGTCGGGCAATCAATACGCAGCAGCGGCCTACAGCGCAAGCCGGTACCAGAATATAACCGGTCTTCCGAATGGAACGTATACCTTGAAAGTATGGGTGAAGAGCAGCGGCGGGCAATCCACGGCGCAAATTTACGTGAAGAACTATGGAGGCTCGGAGCTGGATGCGGCTGTCAACACCTCTATTAGCAGCTGGACGCAAATCACGATCCCTAATATCCAGGTGACAAGCGGCAAGGCGCAGATTGGTCTATATTCGGTAGCTAACGCGGGCAATTGGGTCAGAGTAGACGATTGGTCGCTGGTCAAAAACTAATCGTAACCACAGTGGGCAGCAAGTCAGGGAAGCTTTTCCTGGGCTTGCTGCTTTTTGTGTCTCTATTAAAAATGTACGGCAGAAGTGAACGGCTTCAATAATCAAAGGTAATCGTAGGTTTTTCCCGTATGCAGGCTGTAGACTACCTTCTATAATGGAAAGACGAAAGTCGTGTCTGCAGCAAGCCCATACACATCGCCATTCAGGAGGGATTCTCTTGAAGTTATTAATTATTGACGACGAGACCCGGACAAGAGAATTGTTGAAAAACTATATTCCGTGGGACACGGTAGGAATCGACGAGGTAGAGACGGCACGCAACGGACTTCAAGCGCTGGATCTTGCGATGGAACGGAAGCCGGATATTATACTTTGCGATATAAGGATGCCTAAGATGACCGGAATCGAATTCGCAACCGCGTACAGGAATGCGGATCCCGATTGCCCGATTATTTTCCTCAGCGGCTTCTCCGATAAGGAGTACCTCAAGTCCGCGATTCAGCTTAAGGTGTTTACGTATATCGAAAAGCCCGTGAATTTGAACGAAGTGCGCGACGTGGTGGAGGCGGCCATCCGGCAACGCAAGGAGGAGCGGAAGCGCAAGGAGGAAGAGCGCAAGCTGCAGGAGGGCTTTGACCATAGCTTGCCTTATCTTAGACAGGAAATGGTCCGCAGGCTGGTATCGAATCCGGACTCTCCGCATGTCGTTCCGGCATTGGGCAGCCGGGAGACGTTCCTGCTTCCAAGTGAAGGTTCCTATACGGTAGCCGTCTCCAGCCTTTACTGGAGTCCGCTTGATTTGCCGGAGGATCCCGGCGTGACGCAGTTGCGCATACTGGAAGCGATCTCTAGCCGTGACTGCTTTTATGATATGAAAGCGCTTGCCGGGTTTGACTCGAGCCATCATCTGGTGCTTATTCTGCCCGGCGAGTACGGAAGCTCCTACCGGGAAGGCAGAGAGAAGATAGAGGAGATTTTTGCCGGGCTCCGCGAGATTGCGGGACCGGCCATCGACCTTCGGATTGGAATCGGGCAGCCGGCAGCCTCCTATCGGGAGATCCCGGAATCCTATCGTTTGGCTTCCCTGGCTTGCGCCTATCAATATTACGGCAACGGATCAAAGCCCGTCTTCTCGGACGTGCTTGCGTCGCATGCTCCCGTCGCAACGAACTGGGAAGAAGTGCGGCTGATGCGCGATCAGCTCCGCAAAGGCCATGTGGAGGAAGCCAAACGAATCGTTCGGGAATGGACGGCTTATGTCCGGAAGCAGATCGATCTCGATATTATGCGATTAAAAGATACGTATTTCCAATTCCTCATCGCGATTATGGAAACGGCTATCCAGCTTGGGCTGGCGGAGGGATCGAAGGATACCGAACGGAGGTACATGTGGAAGGAAATCGACCGTATTCCATGTCTCGGAGATTTGGAGCAATATGTGATATCGTTCCTGGAGGCAATGGCTGAGCCTAGCGAGGATGAGGCAGGAGCGGGGAGCGGAAAGATGAGGGAGATTCACCGTTATATCCATGCCCATTTCCATGAGAAAGGCTTCACGATCCGCGCCATAGCCGATCATGTACAGTTAAGCGAGACTTATCTATGCGCTTATTTCAAGAAGCATAGCTGTCAGACGATCAAGGAATACATTACGGATACAAGAATGAACAAGGCGAAGGAGCTGCTCTGCGACCAGAATGTAAAAATGATCGAGGTAGCGCTCCTGATCGGCATGACCGATGCGAATTACTTCACCACCTTCTTCAAACGGAACGCGGGCTGTACCCCTTCCGAATTCAGGGAGCGTGCCGTCCGATGAGAAGAAGATTGAAGCGGCCTTTCTTCTTCAGCATCCGTTACAAGCTGTTTGCGACTTACGTGCTGGTGATCATGATCCCTTTCCTGCTCCTCTTGTTTATTCATATCAGCACGACGCAGCAGGAGAATAAGGAAGCGGCGATTTATGCTTCGCGCAAAATGCTGGACGAGACGAAGGCTTATCTCGAATACAAATCAGAAGCGATTACGGAGGTTCTTAATTTTATCGCCTTCAACGAGCTTGTGCAGACGGCGGTTAATGCCGATTCCAAGCCGTATGAGGATATTGACGTGTGGCATATGGCTTCGCTGCAGCTGTCGAGGCTTATCAATCAATTCCGTTATAATGACGACATTGATTCCATTCAGATTTATATGAGACAAGGGCTTGCGGGCGCTACGGAAAATGCCGATTTTCTCGATATGAAGAAAGTTGAGGCGGAGCCCTGGTACGCCCGATTTGCTTCGGCCAAAGCCTTTGTAGCCTGGCTTCCTTCGACAGCGGTTGATTCCAATGCCGACAGCCGGGAATTAACGGTATTGCGTAAAATTCCGAATGAGCATGACATTCAGCGGTTCGACGGCATTGTACGCGCGCGCGTAAAGCCCGCCGCCATGGATTCGGTGCTTAACCATGCGATTCTGACGCCTCATGCGGCGGCTTTTCTGTTCAACGACGAAGGCGAGCTGTTAGGCAAGTCCGACCGGTTTATTTATTCGAATGAGCTCGCAATGGAAGTCAGCGCCCTTTATCGTCATTCCGACGAGGTAGACAATTACTACAACAATAATTATCCGATTGACGGAAGCCGGCATCTGCTTGGGGTGCAGGCGATTCCCCATACCGACATGAAGGTTGCGCTTGTCGTGCCGTATACCGATATTTTGCAATCCAGCGTGAAGGCGAGGAACCGGATCATATCGATTTTCCTGATTGTCGTACCGTTTATGCTGCCTTTCTCTTTCTTTGTCGCTGCATCGGCAACAAAGAGGATAAGAAGGCTTATTATCCATGTCAGGAAGGTAAAGCATGGCCATTTCCAGCTGGCACCTCTTCCGGCAAGCGATGACGAGATTGGCGAGCTGACGCATAACTTCAACACGATGGTCCAGAATATCTCGGGTTTAATCGAAGAAAAGTCGTCGCTTGGGCGAGAGGTGAAGAACAAGGAGCTGAAAGCTCTGCAGGCGCAGATTAATCCTCACTTCCTGTACAATACGCTGGATCTGATTAATGCGATGGCGATAGAGTCTAACGCGAATGACATCAAGCGGGTTGTGGACGAACTGGCCGTTTTTTATAAGCTAAGCTTGTCGAACGGCCAGGAGTATGTCTCGCTTGAGAGCGAGCTGAAGCATATCGAGGCGTATGTGCGGATTCAGAACATGCGCTTTGGCGACAGCGTCCGTCTGGAATTTGAAGTGTCAAGGGATCTGTACGACTGCCGGTTGCCGAAAATATTGCTTCAGCCGCTTGTCGAGAACGCGATTCTGCACGGCATTATGGAGAAGGACAGCGAAGAAGGCGAAATCCGGATTTCCGCCTGGACGGACAAGGGAGATCTGCTCATCGAAGTATGCGATGACGGCGTAGGGATGAATGCGGAGCAGCTGAGCGCCATTCTGCAGGCTCCTTCGGGAGAAGGCGAGCGTGGCGGCTACGGCGTCCGCAATATCGAGGAACGTCTGCAGCTGTCCTACGGTCTTCAGTATGGACTGAAGTTCGACAGCTCGGAGGGTCAAGGAACGCGCGTCTTGCTGCGGCTGCCTGAACGAAGACTGGATGAACGGGGGAGAGCGCAATGAGACGGAGAATAAGAGGGCGGCTATGGCTGGGTGCGGCTCTGCTGTGCATGTTAATCGTGCTGGGATTAACCGCCTGTTCCGGGAATGCAGATAAGCAGGATGTTGCTGCAGCTGGTTCCGGCCATGAGAAGGAAGTAAAGCTTATCGGTTATCTGATTGGCGAGGCGCCAAAGGGGATGCCGCAAGTGCTTCAGGCGATTAACGACAAGCTGAAGAAGGACATTAACGCAACGATTGAGCTGAATTATATCGGATGGAATGATGTCGCGTCCAAGTATCCGCTTGTTATGGCGAGCGGCCAAGACGTGGATTTTATATTTGCGGCAGATTGGAACTTCTATGTGGCGGAGGCGACCAAGGGAGCATTTTATCCGCTTAGCCAATCCATGCTGGAGCAATATATGCCGCGGCATATGGCGGCGATGGCGCCGGAAGCGCTTCGCGCAGCCGATGTGAACGGGACGCCTTATATGGTTCCGACGTCCTCTCCCGACCGGAAGGTGAATGTGGCCTTATTCCGCAAGGACGTAATGGAGAAGGCCGGCATGACGCAGATTACGAAGTTCTCGGAGATCGAGCCGTACCTGGCGGAGATTAAACGCGACTATCCGGGCATGATTCCGCTTAATCTGGACTCCCAATACGATCTTCCAACTCCGTTTGCTTATCTCATGCTGGAGAAGTTCGCCTGGTTTACGGCTCCGTTTGATTCGGGCGACCCTCTGGCTCAAGGCATAACGGCGGATATGGAGGACCCCGCGGCCGTGATGTACAGTATGGCGGAAGAACCGATTCTGGGCTGGCAGAAGGAAGCCGCGTATATCATGAAGGACTGGTATGACAAGGGCTACATTAACAAAAATCCTTACGCCAACAACATCCGTTCCAAGGATAATTTCTGCAACGGTAAATCGGGCATCGCTTTCGGCAATTCCATCGACATGATGAATGTCTTTATGTCCTGCAAGGAGCAGGGGATAGACGTCTATCCGTTCCCGATGCTGTATCCGTCAGGGAAGGCTGCGGAATCCAGCTGGCTGAACAACGGGGTAGCGATTGCCGCCTCCTCCAAAAATCCGGAACGGACGCTGGAGGCGCTTGATTTGATTATGGAGGATCCTTCGTACGCCTATTTGGCTTATTACGGGATCAAAGGGGTTAACTACACGATTACGCCTGATGGTACGGTTGGCCTGCCGGAAGGCGTAACCTCCGAGTCCAATACGTATCCTCCCGATGCCGCTGGCTTCTGGTTTGTAAACAAGAACCTGTTTAAGCCCGTTGCCAATTCGACCGAGTCGTATAAAGAGCTGCAGGACCGGATTGAGCCGCTGCTGGAGCCAACGCCTCTGGTAGGGTTCCTATTTAATTCCGATCAGGTGAAATCGGAGATTGCCAATCTTAAAAGCGTCTCGACGCAATATGCGCAGCCGATCTATATCGGTGCGGTTAGTGATGTGGAGGCGGCCTTCGTTACCCTGGTGCAGCATTTGAAGAAAGCAGGGATTAATAAGGTGAAGGCAGAGGTGCAGAAGCAGGCGGCGGAATATATCGCCAGCCGCTAATCGATAGAATGAAGAAGCCCGTCCGGGGTATGCGAACGCCGGGCGGGCTTTTTTTCGTTCATAGGTTTTCAAAGATGATCGTAGGTTTACCCCGTGTGAGGCCATAGCCGCATTCGATAACATAGAAACAGATAGAGATAGCTGGAGAGAATGTTACGGAGGTTGCTCGCATGAAGGATATTCGAAAGAATTGGCTGTTGTATCTGATGTTTTTACCGGTTGCCGTTTACTTTGTCGTATTCGCTTACATCCCGATGGGCGGCGTCGTGATGGCCTTCGAATCTTATTCCAGGAAAGGCGGCATGTTCCTGAGCGAATGGGTGGGCTTTGACAATTTCCATTATTTCTTCGCTTCGGGCAAAGCATGGCTTGTTACCCGCAATACGATGGTGTACAACGTGATGTTCCTGGGGTGCTACACCTTGTTCTCCATTGTTGCTGCCGTATTCCTGTCGGAGATCCGGCGCAAATCGTTCAAGAAGCTCAGTCAGACGCTGATGTTCCTCCCGTATTTTATTTCCTGGGTAACGGTGTCGGCCTTTGTCTATAACTTCCTCAATTACGAGTACGGTATCGTAAACAAGCTTCTTCATTACGTGGACGTGCAGGCGCTTGATATTTATTCGAACACCAGCTATTGGTACTTCCTGCTTCCTTTCTTGTATGTGTGGAAATGGGTAGGCTACGGCAGCATCCTGTATCTGGCCGCTATTGTAGGCATCGACCAGGAGATTTACGAGGCAGCCACGATTGACGGGGCAACCCGGCTTCAACGGATTACGAGAATTACCTTGCCGCTGCTCAAGCCAACGATGATTATTTTGCTGCTGCTGGGACTCGGGCGGATTATGAGAGGCGAGTTCGATATGTTCTATCAGCTGATCGGCAACAACGGTCTGCTGATGGACGCGACGGATATTATCGATACGCTGGCCTTCAGGTCCTTAATGGGATCAGCCGATTTCGGCATGGCCTCTTCGGTCGGGCTGTATCAGTCGGTGCTGACCCTCATTATTATTCTGACCGCCAATTGGCTGGTGCGCCGGTATGACAGAGAACAGGCGCTGTTCTAACCGCAAGCTTCCTATTCCACTTACGCGAGAAAGCAGGTGTTACGATGAGCAGTCCAACTTCCAGCCGGAAGCTGAATTCCGCTCCGCTTTTTACAACGATCTCTTATACGGTCGTATCCATCATTGCTCTTCTATGTCTGCTGCCCTTTATCGTTCTTCTGGCAGGCGCATTCTCCTCTGAGAGCTCCGTGCTTGCGGACGGGTACTGGTTCTGGCCGCGCGAGGTATCCCTTGAAGCGTTTAAGTATATTTTCCGGTATCCGAACGATGTGCTCTCGGCCTACAAGGTATCGATTATCGTGACGGTGGTGGGTACGGTATTGTCGCTGTTCATCTCAACGATGGCGGCCTACGTGCTGGGGAGAAAAGAACTGAAGCACCGCAATAAGCTGGCCTTCTTCCTTTTCTTCACCACGCTGTTTAACGGCGGACTTGCTCCTTACTATATTTGGCTCAGCCGCAACCTGCATCTGACGAACACTTACGCGGTGCTGATTCTGGGTCCGATGTTCAACGTGATGTACATTCTTATTCTTCGCAGCTTTATAAAAAGCTCCGTTCCCGAGCCGCTGATCGAATCGGCGAGGATTGACGGAGCGGGCGAAATGCGAATTTTCCTGCAGATGGTTCTGCCGCTCAGCAAGCCCGCGCTTGCTTCGATTGGGGTGTTTACCGCATTGGCTTACTGGAATGACTGGTGGACGGCGATGATGTTTACGACGAAGGACTCGTTCATTCCGCTGCAATATCTGCTCTATAAAATGCTGTCCTCCATCAATCTGTCCTCCGCTATGGCGCAGCATGTGACAAGCTTGGATGCTCCGAAGGAGACCTTTAAGCTGGCGATGACCGTGATTGCAACGGGACCTATTCTGCTCGTCTTCCCGTTTGCGCAGAAGTATTTCGTCAGCGGCGTAACGATTGGCGCCGTTAAGGGATGATATAGATTCCGCTGGACTTGGAATTTATATAGATGCTTTATTTGCTTGGCCATTATAAGGGGAGGGATTTATTTTGATAAGAAAAACAAAAAGCCCGTTTACGATGCTGGCCCTGATCGCGATGATCGCGCTTTTGCTGGCCGCCTGCAGCAGCAACAGCAATAATACCAATCATACGCAGGCATCGTCCAAGGCCTCTGAAGAGCCTTCGGCTGCAGCTTCGCCGGCAGAGGACAGCAAGGAAACGGCGGCCTCAGATACCGGCAATGATCACTCGGAAGAAGTGAAGCTGGTCGGGTATTTGCTGGGCGAAGCGCCAAAGGGCATGCCCGACGTCATGGCAGCTCTTAACGAAAAGCTGAAGAAGGACATCAACGCAACGCTTGAGATCAACTATATCGGCTGGGGGGATATCGCCGCGAAATACCCGCTTATTCTGGCTTCCGGTGAAGACGTCGACTTCGTGTTCACGGCGGACTGGAACTTCTATGTGCCTGAAGCCAATAAAGGCTCCTTCAAGGAACTGACGCAGGATATGTTCCAGAAGTACATGCCGAAGTATGCGGCGAAGCAAGACCCGGCTGCCTACAAAGCCGCGCAAGTAAACGGCAAACAATACATGATCCCGACTACAACTCCGGACCGCAAGGTTGGCGTTATCGTGCTCCGCAAGGACGTTATGGAGAAAGCGGGTTTGACGAATCCGACAAAGATCTCCGAGCTGGGGCCTTATTTTGCCGAGATTAAGAAAGACTACCCGAACATGATTCCGCTGAATCTGGACTCCCAATATGACCTGCCGGCACCGTTTGGCGCTTTGGTTCAAGAGAAGTTCGCTTACGCCGGCGCTCCGCTTGATTCCGGCGACCCGTCCGGTGTGGGCAACTATACCGATCAGGAGGACGCAACCGGTAAAATCCTGAGCATAACCGACGAGCCGGTTCAAGGCGCGTTCAAATATGCAGCCGGCATTATGAAGCAGTGGTACGATGCGGGGTATGTGAACAAGAATCCATATTCCAACAAGATCCGCTCGAAGGATAACTTCTGCGACGGGAAATCCGGCGTAGCGTTCGGCAACTCCATCGATATTCAAGCTACCCTGTCGTCTTGCCAAGACAAGAACATCGACACCTACATTATGCCGGTACTGTCTCCGACAGGCCATGCGCCATCCAACAGCTGGCTGAACAACGGTGTGGCGATCGCTGCCAACTCCAAGCATCCTGAACGCGCGATGGAAGCACTTGATCTTATCATGGAGAATCAGGATTACGTATTTAATGCTTACTACGGAATCGAAGGCAAGAACTACGTGCTTACGGCGGACGACAAGCTGGCTTTGCCGGACGGCGTAACCGCTGCCGACAATACGTATCCGCCGGATGCGGCGGGCTTCTGGTTCGTCGACAAGGATTATTTCAAGCCAAGCGCAAGCTGGACGGATTCCTACATCGAGCTGAACAACAAGATCAAGGACTTCCTGCAGCCGATCCCGTATCTGGGCTTCACGTTTAATACGGACAATGTGAAGACCGAGATTGCGAATCTGAAAAACGTCTCCACGCAATACTTCATGCCGCTTGCGATCGGGGCCGTGAAGGATGTCGACAAGCAAATCGATTCGCTGAATTCCAAGATGAAGGCAGCGGGCGTCGACAAAGTGAAAACCGAGCTGGAAACGCAGGCTTCCGCGTTCCTTGCGGCGAAGGGCTGATAAGAGAGGTTAGGGCGGTTCCTTGGGGACCGCCTTTTTTGTTTTGCCGGTGAGTTGTGGGGCTGGAGTGCTGGCAACCGGGAAGTTCATAGAGCTTCCTGGTTTTTATTTTGGTATTATTTTCATATAAAGTATTTTTGAGAGGAGGCAACGTCATGAAGCAAGTGTATGTCGTGCGTCATTGCAAAGCTGCCGGTCAGGAGCCGGATGCGTCATTAACGGAAGCGGGCGTTCGGCAGGCCGAAGAGCTTGCTGACTTTTTCTCCGGCAGGGAAGTGGATGTCATTCTATCAAGTCCGTTCGAAAGAGCTTTTAGAACAATAGCACCGCTCGCCGGCAGACTTGGTGTGGACATCGCTACGGATGACCGCTTAACTGAGAGAGTCCTGTCCGGAGCCAATCATGCGGATTGGCGAGAGATGCTGCGACTAACCTACGAAGATCTGGATTTGCTTTACGAGGGAGGGGAGTCCAGCAACGCGGCAATGAGCCGCGCGGCATGCGTCGTTACGGAAGCTCTGGGCAGCGGCAAGAACAATATTGTTATCGTCTCGCACGGAAATCTGATTTCTCTGCTGCTTAAGCATTTTGACAATCGGATCGGCTTTAAAGAGTGGGAAGCTATGTCCAATCCCGATGTGTTTCAGCTTACCTTCGCATCGGAGGATAAGCCTAGCATTCAGCGAATCTGGGAGGAATAATTGCATCTGCTATGTTTATTTTCGCCCGTTTTGCGTTAATTCTAGTAATAGGGAAAAAATATCGTTAAAAGGAGTTTTGTCCGTATGCCGCAAGGCAAGTGGTTTCGCATAGGTTACGGCATTATCGTTGTTTTATTGATCGCCTATCTGGCGTCTAAAGTAGATTTCGTGTTTAATCCGATCGGCAAGGTGCTTGCCGCGTTATTCGTGCCGCTCTTGATCTCCGGCATGTTCTATTATTTGTTCCGGCCGTTTGTAAGGCTGCTTTCCATGAAGCTGCCCAAGGCGGTCGCTATTTTGCTCGTTTACATAGGCGCGATTGGCATCTGTTATTTGTTCTTTTGGATGATCTGGCCTCCAATCCGGGACCAGTCCATTAATTTGGTGGACAACTTTCCGCAGATCGTCGCTTCCGTCCAGACATGGCTTGAATCCATGCAGCAGCATGAATGGTTGAAGGAAATCGGGCAGAAGGATGCCCTTTCTACGGAAAATCTGACGAACAAGCTGACCGGATCGCTGGATGAACTGCTTAATTCCGTCATCGGCAGCGTGCGCGGCATTTTTAACGTGATTATGAACTTCTTCTTCCTGCTTGGTCTCGTTCCGTTTATGATTTATTACTTGCTGAGCGAGGGAGACAAGCTGCCCGGCCATATCCTGCGGATGCTGCCGGAACGTTTCCACAAGGAAGCAAGCGGGGCGCTCAAGGAGATCGATGCGTCGATTGGTTCGTTTATCCTGAGCAAAGTGCTCACGTCGCTCCTTATCGGCGTGCTGACCTTTGTTGGTTACCTGCTTATCGATATGCCTTATCCGTTGTTGCTTGGCTTGATTGCCGCCATCACGAACTTCATCCCTTATATCGGGCCGTTAATCGCCTTTATCCCGACGGCTGTTGTTGCGCTTACCGTCTCTCCGATGACGGTGCTTCTGGTTGGCGTTGTGCTTGTTGTCTCGAACCAGATTGAAGCGAACCTGATCGGACCTCGGATCATCGGCAAGCAAATGAACGTTCATCCGTTCACCGTCATGCTGCTTGTTATTGGCGCAAGCTCCATTATCGGCGCTTTCGGGATGATCATCGTAGTTCCCGTCTATGCGATTATCAAGATTATCGCCATCCGCGTTTACGCATTCCGCAAGCATAACCACATCCCGCCAAAGGATCCGCTAGCGGAGGTTATCGAACGAAAGTAGTAAAAAAGCTGTCCACCCGGACAGCTTTTTTTATTTCCCTATCCGGTTCCAGCTTCCTCGTTCTGAATTATTTTCCATTCCGCCGGGCATGATAAGAAATGCAAAATTGGGCACATCGCGGACGGGAGGGGATTAGTCATGGTGACGTTGAGACAGATGGCTACGATGGTCATTCTGTTTTTAATCGGCAGCTCCTCTTTATTTCTGCTTGGCGGCACGGCGGAGCGGGATGCGTGGTTATCGGTGGCTGTTGGGGTGCTGGCCGGCTTTGTGGTCATCAGTCTCGTGACGCTGCAGATTCAGAGGCTTGAGCCTGACCGGAACCTTATTGAAATATTCATGCTGTATTTCGGCAAAGTGATTGGCTTTGTTTTTGGACTCGTCTATGTCGTTTATTTCTGCTACAAATGCACCCGCAACGTCCGCGAATTCGCGGATTTGTCGATTATGTTTTTGCTGTCGGATACGCCGTTGTCCGTCATCATGCTCATCATTTGCATTATTGGCGGTTATGCGGTAATGGGTGGTCCGGGAGTGTTCTTCCGAATGGCGGAGGTGCTGCTGCCGCTCCTTATTCTGATCTATGTCGCAATCTATTTCCTGCTGATCATGACAGGAACTATTGATCTGGCAAGACTTCTTCCGATGCTGGAAAAAGGCTTCAAGCCGGTCTGGGACGCCGCTATTCCGGAGATTATCTCCTTTCCTTTTGGCGAAATGGTGCTATTTCTCATGTTCTGGCGCTATATCGACAAAAGCAGCTTTGGCCAGGTAATGCGGGTAACCATGAAGAGCTATTTGTTTGCCGGAGCGTTTATTACGGTCATGAATGTAATTATTATCGCGAGCCTAGGCTCGTTAGCCGGGTGGAGTACGGTACCGCTTCTGCAAGCCACAACCTTTGTTACAATCGGGGATGTATTTGAGCGGTTTGATCCGTTTGTCGCGCTCTTGTTCTTCACCGCGGTATATGTGAAGCTGACGGCTTATTATCTTGGCGCATCGCTTGCCCTAGCCTACTTGCTTCGCATTTCGCTTCGAATTGCGGCCATTCCGGTCGGGATTGGCATATTTTTCGGCTCGTTCTGGTTTAAGAGCTACATGCACCAGGTTAACGTCGGCTTCGAGCAAAATATCAAATATCATTTTCCCATCTTTCAGATGTACATTCCGCTCCTGCTGCTGATCGTTATGCTTCTCCGATCCGGAGTCCGCTCACGCAGCAAGCGTCAAAACCAGCCATCTAGCGAGGACAGCAACCATGCTAATTGATAAGACTTCATCTAAGTCAGGCAAGCAGACCTCTTCGTCCGGGCAAGACAGGCAGCCTGAGCAAGTGCTGCTTCCGGATATGGATATCAATATTGAGCGTCTGCACCGTTTCCTGGGCGGAGGGGAGGACGTCGTATGCCGTACGCTTCAGCATCGATCTTTCGACAATACGCGGTATGCGATTCTCTATATTGACGGCATTGTGGAAGGGACAACGATTAATACGCTGCTGCTAAGTCTTCTGGATGATGCCAATAATCCGCATACGGATGAGGAGGGAGGCAAGGAGTCCAGCCTCTATCATCATTTGACCGAGCGGTCCATCGCAATTGGCAAGCTTAGCGAAGTCAGCACGATCGAACAAGCAGGCTACAGCATACTTGAAGGAAGCACCATTCTTGTGGTGGATGGCAACCTGCGGGCGATTGTGATGGATACAACCGGAGGCAAAAGCCGGGCGGTTGAGGAGCCAAGCACCCAGACGGTGATTCGGGGGCCGAAGGAAGGCTTTACCGAAAATCTGCGGACCAACACCTCGCTAATCCGAAGAATTATCAAGTCTCCGGACATACGGTTTGACTACAAAATGATCGGGCGTCAGACAAGGACCAATGTAGCCGTTGTCTATATGGAGGGAATCGCGGAGGAGGAAATCGTTAAGGAGGTTCACCGCCGGTTAGATAAGATCGATATTGACGGCGTGCTGGAAAGTGGGTACGTCGAAGAGTTTATTCAGGACCGGGCATTTACGCCTTTCCCGCTGCTGCAGAATACCGAGCGCCCGGATGCCGCAAGCGCTGCTTTACTGGAAGGCCAGGTTGTGATTATGGTATCGGGAACGCCGTTTGTCCTGATTGCACCGGTAACCTTTGTGAAGTTCTTTCAATCGAGCGAGGATTACTACCAGCGTTACGATATTGCGACCTTCCTGCGTGTTATTCGGATGGGTTCCTTCTTTATATCGATGCTGCTGCCGTCGCTCTACATTGCTATCACAACCTTCCATCAGGAAATGCTGCCGACCTCGCTGCTGATCAGTCTGGCCGCCCAGCGTGAAGGGATTCCGTTCCCGGCTTTGCTCGAGGCGTTCCTGATGGAGATTACCTTCGAGATCTTACGGGAAGCGGGCGTCCGGATGCCGCGGATTATTGGGCCCGCCATCTCGATTGTTGGAGCACTCGTGCTTGGACAGGCAGCCGTTCAGGCGGGGATTATATCCGCCGCCATGGTAATTGTGGTGTCTTTTACGGCCATTGCCAGCTTCGTAATTCCGGCTGTCAATATGGGCATTGCCGCCCGGCTGATCCGCTTTGTCTTAATGATTCTGGCAGGTACCTTCGGACTGTTTGGCATTATGTCCGGGCTTATGATCCTGCTTGCCCATTTATGCGGACTACGCTCATTCGGCAAGCCGTATATGATGCCCTTTTCGCCTTTTGTAGCTTCCAATTTGAAGGATGTTCTGATTCGCGTGCCGTGGTGGGCGATGCGCAAACGCCCGGTAAAAATTGCAAGCGACCACAATACAGTAAGAGAAGGCGCGGGGCAGAAGCCCAGCCCTGATCAGGAAGGAGCCTAGAATCATGAAACCGGCTATATCGACCTTGCAGACCGTTGCCTTAATTCAAAGTACCATTACGCCTACGCTGGTATTGGCCATACCGAGCGTAATGGTCTCGATTGCTCACCATGATGCTTGGATTTCAGGCATCATGGCGGCTATAGCCGGCATGATCATGGCTCTGGGAATCGCGATGATCTGCAATGCCAATAAAGGACAGCTGTTTGTGGAATGGATGGAGAGCAGCTTTGGAAGACCGATTGGCATGGCTGTTGGATTGCTGATCGGTATCTATTATTTCAACACCTTTTGCGTCATTATCCGGGCGTTTGCCGATTTTGTATCCGATATCGTTCTTGATGCTACCCCGCTGTATATGCTGACGATCATGATGGTGATCGTTACGGCTTTTATTGTTTTGCAGGGAATTGAGGCAATTGCGCGATCGGCTTTTATAGTACTTATTTTGATTCTGGTTGTCATTCCTGTATCTGTCTTCGTTCTTTATACGGATATTGGCTTCGAGAGGTTAATTCCGGTGTTCGATACCAGCATGCTAAGAATGGCAATCGCTTCTTTTCCGCCCATTGGTCTTATGTCCGAGGTTGCCATTCTGCTCCTGATAAGCCCGTATATGAAAAATCCGGCATCCGGCATGAAGGCAAGCGTAATCGGTACTCTCCTTGGTTCCGCGCAGCTTGTGCTTATCATATTGCTGGCCTTGACCATTTTCGGGCAACAGCTTGTCCCGCTGATGTCCTACGCTTTCGTTAACGTAATGGCCATCGTCGAGGTTGGTGAATTTCTGGAGCGTATCGAGGTTTTTACCGTGTCGGTCTGGTTCCTCACTATGTATGTCAAACTAGCGCTGTTTCTTTTTGCCTCCGTTCATTGTATCTTTCATTCTCTTCGTTTGCGCAGCGAGCGCCATACGGTGATCGGGCTCAGCATTCTGGCCATAGTAACGTCAGCAGGCGAGTGGCCGCAAAATATGGAAAGCAGCTTTATGGCAACCATGGTTAATATGCCGGTGCTGCTCATTATCAACATTGTATTGCCTATTCTAATTGCGTTGGGACTTCTCGTAACGAGTGGGAGACGAAAGCGGCAAGGAGGTATGCAGAAGCCATGAGACTACGGATTAAGTCTATCTGCTGTGCTGTGTTACTTCTTCTGTTTGCGTCTCTGACAACCGGCTGCTGGAACCGGATCGAGCTGAACGAAGTGGCCATCACATCGGCAACGGGCATCGATTGGGACGGAAGCAGCTGGATTGTTTCTTACCAGGTCGTTATTCCTGCCGCAATCTCTTCGGTAATGGGGGGATCGGGAGGCAGCGGTCCAAAGTCGCCAATCATTGTTTATTCGACGAAAGGAAAAACCATCCGGGATGCGATTATGCATAGCTATTCGGAAAGCCCGCGCAAGCTGTTTTTCGCGCATAACCGCGTTGTCGTAATTGGGGAAAAAGCGCTGCAGCACGGCGTAAACGAGCTGATCGACGTGTATTTCCGTAATTCAGGCACGAGGGAGACCGTAAGCGTGCTTGCGACACCGGGCACGGCGCGCAGGATTCTGGAGCAGTTCATGCAGCTGCAGGCGATCTCGGGGGCGGGTATGAAAGAAATTATTTTATCCGAGATGAAAAACACCTCTATATTGCCGAATATTCCGGTCTATCAGCTGGCTATGGAAGTGACCGGGGATGCGAAGAGCGCCGTTGTTCCCGAGATTTTTGTATCCGGAACGGAGGATACGTCTTCCTTGGATTCGTTCGGGAGCACCTCCATTCCTTCCAAGCTGAAGCTGGGACGTCTCGCCGTTATGAAGGATGATAAAATGATCGGCTGGATGAGCCGGAAGGAATCGCTAGGCGCATCCTATTTGCGGGACAGCGTGAAGCAATCCTACGTGGTTGTTCCTTGCGAAGACGATAAAGGGAAGAAAGGCTATGACACCATTCAAATTTTGAAGTCTTCCACGAAGGTTACTCCTAAGCTGAAGAACAATCAGCTCGCGTTTACGGCGGAGGTCGACGTTACCGGATCGTTACTGGAATCCACTTGCGCGCAGGACTTATATAAGCCCGGCATTATCCAGTCGCTTGAACAGGGAGGACAAACGCAGATTAGCTCTCTGCTGCAAGAGGCGTGGAAGAAGGGGCAGCAGTTAAATACGGACATATTCGGAGCGGCGGAGAAAACCCATCGCAAATATCCGAAGCAGTGGAAGGCATGGAGCAAGAATTGGGACGGGGTGTTTAAGCAGGCTCCGCTAGAACCGAAGGTCAAGTTCCGCATGGCTCGGATGGGATTAAGCAACAAATCCTTTGATTACTTGACGGAAAAGAAGGAGAAGTAAGTTATGTTATACGTCGCGATTGTGATCGTACTGGCGTACATCGTGCTGTTGTTTGCAGGTGGAAAGCCGCTTATCCACAAGAAATGGTACAAGGATTTTGCCGTATACCTGGTTCTGCTGACCTGGAGTACCGTTATCGCGGTGGGCTATGTTCTCCATTGGCGGGGGGTAGCCGTTGGGACAACGGTAGCGCTTATCAACATGGGAATGGAGCCGATTCGAACCGTCATGCTAGGTATAGTTGGCTGGGGAATGAAATAAAGACTAGTTCTTGAATCCTTGTGTTTATTAGGCACATTGGGAAATAGTAGTTCTGGAAGAACCCGAAGCGGCCGGTTCTTTTTGCTTTTGTTTCCTACGTACGCACCAATTGTTGCCGAAGGCTGCCGAATAAGAAGGAATCCCGACGAATGACAGCGAATCAGATGAGCCGCAATTATTCCTTCAGAAGGTGTGATCATCGTTGAGCAGGTTGTCGAAGTGGGTCCTTTGTATGATTTTGGTTATGATGGCATTGGCGAGTTATCCGGGGAATCTGGGGGCAGAGGCGGAGAAGGCTGCCGGCATTACCGTACCTTACACCGTTAAGCCGGGAGATACGTGGTTTGGCATCTCGAAAAAATATTATCTTACAGGCGATTACGAGCAAGTAGCGAAAGTAAACGGATTAAATCCGCAGGTATCCTTGAAGGCCGGATCCGTGCTCAAGCTGAAAAGCCCTCTTGTTCTGGACTACTATGAGGTACTGCCTGGAGATACTTTATTCTCGATTACCAAAAGTTATTTTAACCGCGGTCATTATATGGACACGTTAATGAGCTACAACGGGATAACCGATCCCAATACCGAGCTGCAAATCGGAATGACGCTTCGAATTCCGCTGCCGTCGGGTGAAGGCAGGCATCATGTTGTGAAGGGCGATACCCTATACGGCTTATCGGTCAAATATTTCAAATCGCAGGACTATCAGAAGGCGGTTGCCCAGACAAACGGGGTAGGCACGGATACAAGCCTCATTCAAGCGGGGCAAGAACTGAAAATTCCTAATCCGTATTACATGGCGGCGGCGAAGTCCGGCAGCACGGTTGCTGCTGCGACGGCCTCGACCAAGCTTTCCATAGAGATCGATATTACGAAGAATAAGCTGTACGTAAAATCCGGAGGGACAATTAAGAAGACATTCGATATCGCCAGCGGGAAAAAAGCGGGTTTAACGCCAACCGGAACTTTCGAGATTCTAACAAAGATCGAGAACCCTTGGTACTCCGCCAAAGGGATTCCCGGGGGGGATCCGAAGAACCCGCTCGGCAGCCGCTGGCTGGGGTTAAGCGTCCCGAATACCCTGGGAACGAAGTACGGCATTCACGGGACCAACGCCCCTTCATCCATCGGCACGAACGCAAGCGCGGGCTGCATCCGCATGCTGAATGAGGATGTAGAGTGGCTATATAATGCGGTACCTACGGGTACAAAGGTTACGATACATAAATAAAGTACGGGGCCTGCGTTGGTTCACCGGTGAGATTTGAACGATAGATAGATAGTGCGAATAAGACCCTGGCGGGGTCTTATTGTGCTCTAGTAGAGTAGATAAGCAGCGAATAAGTCCCCGCAAGGGTCTTATTTTGTTAGTAGTGCAGGGAACTGGTGTCTTGAGGGACAAAAAGCAAGTAATAAGACCCTGCCGGGGTCTTATCGCATTCGAGCAGAGCGGCAATAAACGAAATAAGACCCTCACAGGGTCTTATTCGGTCTGGAGCTATCAACTTGGCGAAGCTCCTCACCTACCCCTTGCCCATCAGCTTCGAGTCCTTCGGCAGGAAGAACGCGCAAAGTCCAAGCAGCGGGAGGAAGGAGCACAGCTCGATCGTAAAAGCAACGTCCTTCACGTCGGTCAGCCAGCCGAGCAGAACGGAGCCAAGTCCGCCCATGCCGAACGCGAGCCCGAAGAATAAACCGGATACGGTGCCGATATGCCTTGGCATAAGCTCCTGCGCATAGACGATGATAACGGAGAAGCCGGACATTAGAATCAGGCCAATCGCGCAGCACAACACGAGGGCGACTGCCGGGCTTGCGTAAGGGAGCAGCAGCGAGAATGGCGCCGTTCCGGCGATGGAAATCCAGATCATCGTCTTGCGGCCGAACTTGTCGGCAAGCGGTCCGCCAAGCAGCGTGCCAACCATGCCCGCGAATTGCAGAGCGAACAAGCAAATTTGCGCGCGCGAGAACGACAACCCGTAATGATCGATGAAATAGAACGAATAATAACCGGTCATGCCCGCAATATACACAAACTTGGAGAACAGCAGGATAATGAGGAGCGCCATCGTGCCGGTCACGAACAACGTGGAATGGGGCGATTGCTGATCCAGCATCCGGTTAGCCGCTTTTTTAATCGATGAGGCAGCTGCTAATTGACCGGCATACCAGCGGCTGATGATTTGTTGTATGACGATTCCGGCAACGGCGAAAATCGTAAACCACAGGAAGCCTTTTTGGCCATGCGGCATTAACAGAAAAGCAACCAGCAGCGGCGCCAGCGCCTGGCCGGTGTTGCCGCCGACCTGGAATACCGATTGCGCCATCCCTTTCCCGCCGGATGCTGCCATCCGGGCTACCCGGGAGGATTCCGGATGCAGGACGGACGAGCCTACCCCGATAAGGGCGGAAGAGACGAGCAGCATCCAGAAGCTGTCCGCATATGCGAAGCCAACTACGCCGGCCAGCGAGAAGAGCATGCCAAGCGGCAGCAGGAAGGGCATTGGCCTGCGGTCTGATACGTATCCGATAAACGGCTGGAGCAAGGATGCCGTAATGTTGAGCATAAAGGCTACCCAGCCTATTTTGGTGAAGCTCAGATGCATCTCGGATTGAAACAGCGGAAAAGCGGAAGGCACGGCAGTCTGCATCGCGTCATTCAGCAGATGGGCGAAGCTGACGCCAAACAGCATCCAGATCGCCGGATTGCGCTGCGCCTGTAAAGCAGCGGTCGTATTCATGGAACGGTTCCCCCTTTTCATTTTTTTCAGTATAGCGGGGGAGGCGGAAAACGGTCGTTGCGAAAAGTGCTGCAAATGGAGCAACTTTTGCTATAATGATGGCAGGTGAAGAGACATGGAGATGAAAGCAGAGACCAACTGGATCGAGCTGTGGCAAGGAAGCCATGGCTTCAAGAATGTTCCCCATAAGCATGAGGACTGGATGCAGGTTACGCTTCCGATCAAGGGCACGGTTCACTTTACGCAGGAAGAGCGGAGCTATGGGCTGAAGCAAGGCAACGGCTTGCTCCAGCCGCCGGGGACCGAACATCATTTTTATCTGGGCGAGCAATCATCCGTAATCATTATAAAAGTCCGCGAACGCGGAGACGGCGGGATGGAATCCCTGCAGCCGCATTTCATGGCGGGTGCTGGGCAGGACATCCGGCAGGAATTCCATACCGGAGACATGATAGGCCGGTTCCGTCAATGGATGATGGCGCTGATGGAAGGGCAGGCTTTGGCCGATCCGATTGCGGTGCAGGAGGTGGAGCAGGATGTGCTCGCCTATCTGGGCGGCATGCTTAAGCTTGGCCAGAAGGAGCTGCTGCCGCCGGGCATTAACGATCCGCATATTCGGCGGGCGTTGACCTATCTCCATGACTGCTACGACCATACGATTAATATCGAGGAGCTTGCCGGAATCGCGCTTCAAAGCCGCTATCATTTTATCCGCTCCTTCCGCGAAGCAACCGGTACGACGCCATATCAATATTTGCTGCGGCTGCGCATTACGGAGGCCATGAACAGACTGCGCCGTTCCGATTCTACGATCGGGCAGATCAGCGTGGATCTCGGCTTCTCGAGCACGAGCCAATTTCACCGCGCTTTCCTGAAAATGACCGGCGTTACCCCGCAGGCGTACCGCCAGCAATAATAGAAGCTAGCCCTTCCGACCGAGGAAGGGTTTTTGTCTACTTTAGCCGTTTCATCTTGACCCTCACATTAGTGTGAGGGTATATAATCGATTCGAATCGACGATGCAGGAGGCGTTAAGGATGAAAATCGGAGAGCTTGCGACGCGTACGGGAGTTAGTCTGCGGTCGCTTCGTTACTATGAGGAGCAGGGACTGCTTACTCCCATTCGGCTGGAGAACGGGTACCGGGAATATTCGCCGCTTGCCGAGGAGCAGGTACGGACGATTCAGCTGTATCTCCAGCTTGGATTATCGACGGAGCAAATCGCCGGTTTCCTGCACTGCGTCTTGAAAAACAAAGAGGCGTTCTGCAAGGAGGTGCTGCCGATCTACCGCGAGAAGCTGGAGGAGATCGAGACGCAGATTCAGCTCCTGAGCAGCATAAAACGCAATCTGGAGGACCGCATTCAGTCGATTCTGGAAGAGCAGAAGGAAACGGAGGAATGAAGATGAGCGTTAGAAAAATAGACGGGCAGTCGTTCCATCAGGCTGTTCGCTCGAATGGAGCAACTTTAGTTGAGTTCGGGGCCGCATGGTGCCCGCCGTGCAAGGTGCTGCTGCCGATTCTGGATGAGCTTCAGCAGGAGGAAGGCGAGCGTGTCTCCATCCTTCAAGTGGATTGTGATGAATCGCCGGAGATTGCTTCCGAATTTGGCGTGATGTCGATGCCAACGGTTATCGTCTTCCATAACGGCGAGCCGGTCGACAAATATATCGGACTCCGTCCGAAGGATGTGTACCAGCAGGCAATTGCCCGGTATGCGTAAGTCGTGAGGGGAAATGGCCGGTCACTTTAGTGGCCGGCTTTCTCAAATATCAGGCAGGAATTGGAAGGTTCTTGGGAGAAGTTCAAATAGGCTCATTATCTTCCAGATGGAGGTTATACGAATGGAGTTACAATCTTACATAAATGATCTGTTCCAGGCGGCTCAGAGCGGCGACGCAGCCAAAGCGCAAGAGCTGATTGAGGCCCATCCGCAGCTTGCCAATACCGAGAATCGAGACGGACTTACCCCGCTTGGCTATGCCGCGCATTTTGGCAACGCGGAAGTAGCTCGTGTATTGCTGGAGTTAGGCGCGGACGTCAATGCCGTCTCCCATTCCGGCATTTCGTTTATTCCTTCGAATACGGCCCTACATGCGGCGATCGCGGGGGAACGGAGTCTCGAAGTCATTAAGCTGCTGCTCGCAAAAGGGGCAAATCCAACAATCCTGGACAGCAATGGCCATACCTGCCTGCACTCGGCGGCTTTCCATGATGACAATCTGGAGATGATTCGCCTGTTAATGGAGCATGGAGCGGATATAAACGCCTCGGCGGATGGCGGGGACACGCCGTTGTCGCTGGCTATTCAGCAGGGGCATGAGAACGTGGCGAGCCTGCTTCGGGAGTATGGCGCGCTCCGCTAGAGCGTGTCGAAGCCGTAAGAAACAACTTTTGCAGCTAAAAGAGAATCACAGCACAGCGCAAAACAGGATTCGGCAACCATGCCTGACCCAAAAAACAGTCCCCCGGCATGCCGAGGGACTGTTTCTATTATTTCAGGCCTTTTTGCGCAAGGAAGGCATCCCACTGCTTCTGCACTTCCGCGTCTACCTTCTCCGCGCCGGAGGCTTTCAGCTTCGAGATATATTCCGGCAGCACTTTGTTAGGATCAACGGCGCCGGTCTCCAGCGCGGTTTCGTATTCGTTCTTCACCGCGTTGATGTTAGCAACCTCCGCTTTGAAATTCTCCTCGTTCACCGTAAAGCCGCTGCTCGCCAGAACGACGGCGTTGTCGTTCAGCTCAATGGTCTTCTGCCATGTATCCGCAGCCATGCCCGGCTTCAGATAAGCGTTAAATTGGTTGCCGAATACCCAGTCGCCGTTAGGCGCGTAACCGGAGCCTTCGATCGGCTCGATGTACTGGTCGTCGACTTTTTTGTAATGCTTGCCTTCAATCCCGTTGCAGATCAGGTTATACAAGTATTTATCCGTATTCAATAGGTTGATAAGCATAAGGGCGCGTTCCGGATTTTTCGAGTTTTTGTTGATGACATGCATGGCGCTTGCGATACCCGTGAAATAGCTCTCGGAGATTGGAACATATACGACATCGTTGCCGCCATTGATCGCTTTTTCGCCAATCTCGCCGCCCGGCTTTGAAGTGAACTCGATCGATACCGCAACGTTGCCTTTTGCCTTCAAGTCGTTAATGTTCTGGAGGACGGGAGCGTCCTGGTTGATATAGCCCTTCTCGTACCATTCATGCAGCTTCTGGAAGTATGGAAGACGGTCATTGGCCGTGTTCAGGAACGTCGATAGCGTGTAAGCCGAATCGTCTTTTTTATAGTAAACAGGGGAGCCGTCCGTGCCTGCAACGGTTGGGTCGATATACATGCCTCTGGAGTTTTGCGCGAGACCAAGCGGCACGACATCCGGCTCGTTTTCCTTCAAGGTTTGCAGGAACGGCTCGATATCGCTGTAGGTATGGATGCTGGAGACGTCAAGATTGTATTTGTCGATAAAACGCTTCTGGATAATCAAGCTCTTTTGCTTCGCCGCTACTTGATAGATCGGGAAGCCGTACACCTTGCCGTCGGCGGCAAGCATATCCGGCCAGAATTTATCCGGAATATTCGCGCGCGCTTCGGGAGCATACTTGGCAATCATGTCATCCGTAATCTCATGATAAGCGCCGCGGTCGATATAAGGCTGATAGTTGCCAAGCCAGCCCTTGGAGCTCCAGGCAATGTCAAAGTTCTCGTTCGCCGCGAGCATCGCGTTCAGCTTTGGCTCGTATTCGTCGAAGGTGAGCGGTTTCAATTCGACGGTGGCGTTGATCTTTTCCTTCAAGTATTTGTTAATCTCGTCGTTAACGAGCTTTTGGTCCGGACCGGGATCGGCCGCTACCGGATAAAGGAACGTAAGCTTAACAGGGTCCAGAGCCGGCTCCGTTGACTCGGCAGGCGTATCGCTGGCCGCGGTTGACGGTTCCGCCGAAGGCGTTGGAGCTTTGTTGTTATTGCCGTTATTGTTGCTGGAACAGGCTGCGAGAATGCCACACAATAAGATGACGGACAGCAGCGTTGCGAACAATCTTTTTTTGTTGTTGTTCACCGTAAACCCTCCAATTATCGTTCCTGTTTTATTATTACTACACTTTGTGAAGCAGACCTGCTTAAGCCGCGCAAAAGAGTGCGGATCACCTCCTAAAAAGAATAAGCAGATAATAGCTTAACAATCTCTGCGCTTAGCCCTTCAAAGAACCAACCGTTAACCCTTTGACGAAATACTTCTGGAAAAAGGGGAAGATCACCAGCATCGGCCCGCTGGCCACGATGGCCATCGCCATCCGAACGGTCAGCGTAGGGAACTGAGCAAATTTCAGCTTATCCGCCACCTCGGCCATTGGAGAGTTTGCCAGAAACTCCGCTTGCGATAAGATCCGGACGAGCAGCAGCTGAAGCGGTACGTATTTGTCGTTGTCGATGAAGAGCAGGGCGTTAAACCATTCGTTCCAATACCCGAAAGCAATGAACAAGCCAAGCGTGGCCAAGGCGGGCGTGGAGAGCGGCAAAATGATGGTGAAGAAAATCCGGTATTCCTTTGCCCCGTCCACCTTCGCGGATTCGATGATTTCTCTCGAAATTTTGTCGAGGAAGCCTTTCATAATCATGATGTTGAACGGGCTCATCACGGCGGGAATGATCAGGGCGGCTAGCGTGTTTTTCAGATGCAAATATTGCGTCATCAGAATATAGAACGGAATAAGTCCGCCGTTGAACAGCATCGTGAAGAAGACGTAGAACGTAAGTGGCCGCTGGTAGCGGAAGTCGCTGCGCGAGATCGGATAAGCCATCAAGGCGGTCATGAAGAGCGACAGCACGGTGCCAATGACGGTAATCGCAATCGTCACCCCGTACCCTCTAAGCAAAGGCTCGGGCTTCTCGAACACAATCCGGTAAGCCTCAAGGCTCCATTCCTTGGGCAGGAATTGATAGCCGAACTGATGCAGGCTGTTCTCCGAGCTCAGCGAGATCGCGATAACGAGAACAAAAGGCATGGCAATAAGCAGACAAACAATCAGGAAATACAGGTTAATGACGATATCGGCGATTTTGATTTTCATGGATAAGCAGGCCTCCTCGGTCAGAAAAGCGCATTGTCTTTGTCAATGCGGCGGACGATCAGGTTCGCGGTTACGACGGTCACAAGCCCAACGACGGATTGCAGGAATCCGACCGCGGCGGCGGAGTTGATGTCCCCAAGCTTCGTTAAGGCGCGGTAGACGTAGGTATCGATAATGTCCGTGGTAGGGAAGTTAGGCCCGACGTTATTCGGAACAAAGTAATGCAGCCCGAAATCTCCTCTGAAAATATTTCCGAGACCTAAAATAAACAAAATGATAACGAGCGGCTTCAGAAGCGGCAGCGTAATCCGGGTCATCATCTGCACGCGGGAGGCTCCGTCCAGCCGGGCCGCTTCGTAATAATCGGTGCTGATTCCCGTAATGCCGGCGAAGTAGACGAGCGTGGAGAAGCCGACTCCTTTCCAGAGGGCCACAAGCGGAAGGATAAAGATCCACGGCGTTGTCTCGAGGTACCAGTTATGGCCCTTCTGGCCGAACAATTCAAGGATCGTGTTCAAGTACCCGTTCTGGAAGTCGAGAAAAGCGTTGCCGATATAGCCGACCAGCACCATGGAGATGAAATAAGGAAGGAACAAGGTCGTCTGGTACACCTTGATTAGCTTGCTGGTCAGCTCGTTAAGCAGAAGGGCCATGAGGAGCGAGACCGCCATCGTGAGCAGGATG
This sequence comes from Paenibacillus sp. ATY16, assembly GCF_003399985.2. Classification (NCBI taxonomy): domain Bacteria; kingdom Bacillati; phylum Bacillota; class Bacilli; order Caryophanales; family Paenibacillaceae; genus Paenibacillus; species Paenibacillus sp. ATY16. Next base: position 280,467 of record NZ_NMOK02000014.1, read on the forward strand.
TACGTAAAGTTGTACAGCAGCGTATTGCGTATAATGCGGAAGGCGTCCTGCGCTTTGAACAGAAACTCGAAGTTGTCGAAGCCAACCCATTTGCTGCCGAATATGCCTTGGTCATACCGGAAATATTTGAAGGCCAGGATTAGCCCGACCATAGGCAAATAGGCAATGACCAGTTTGAATAAGACGCCTGGGAGGGCAAGCAGGATCAGCTCGCGGTTTCGCCGGATATGCCAGAGCTCTTTGGCAAGCCAGCTTTTGCGTTTAACGGGAACAGGGGCTGCTGGCTGCTCGTAGCTGCTTGGTAGACCGGCAGGCGGGATGTTAGGCAAGTGCATCTCCTCCAATCTTTGATGAGTCCAGCATGCCATGACCCGAACCGGGCGGGGTAGAGTTCATTGTTTGAATAACTGTAGAAGCGTGCTGTACTTATTGCGAATTACTGTTTTATCCCGCTTGCGGCAGCAAAAAAACGCCTGCTTCCTTGGGAGGAAGCAGGCGGCTTGGCTTCAGGAGATTGATTTTTTTATGCGGAATTCCTTAGGCGTCGTGCCGAACTTGCTTTTGAATAAGCGGAAAAAATAGCTCTGGTTGCCGTACCCGACCTTCTCCATAATCTCGGTAATGGTGCCGTCCTCTTTGAGCAGCAGCTCCTGCGCCCGGCGCAGGCGGACGTCGTTGAGATATTCCGTAATGGTCATTCCGCAGCTATCCTTGAACAGCTTGCCAACGTAAGCGGAGCTTAACTTGACGGTGGAAGCGATGGACTGCTGGCTCAAGTTGTAGTCGCTGTATTTTTGCCAGATGAGCTCCTTCACGGTTTCGATAATCATTTCGTTGCGCTCCATGCTGGAGGGCTTCGCTTCCTCGCATATCGCAGTGCAGAGGGACAGAAAGGCGAGATGAAGCTCATCCAGCGTGTAGTAATCCTGCGGCAGGAGCGGGATGCGTTCGATGTCGACGGACAGCTGGGTAATGCGGTTGCTCGTAATCTCGGCTGCCGCGTTTTTGATAACCCAGGCCATATCGGCGATCGCTCTTCTCATATCCTCCAGCTGCAGCGCGGCCAGCAAGGCGAAGGCCCGTTCCAGCTCGCTGCCGGCTTCGGTCAGCTTGCCTTTCTTGATGGCCTCGGACAGCTTTTTCTCCACGTCGCCTGGCAGAGACTTTTGCTTGTTCTCGAGATTTGCGCGTATATCCTGCCCTTCTATAATCGCTTTGTAGCCCATCAGAATACTGTACTGGCTAAGCTGATAGGACTGGTAATAGCTTGCGGACAGCTGGGTCAGCTGGGTAACGGCCTCGCCGATCCCGCAGGTGATAGAGAGATTGTAATAACGCTCCAGAATCTGCTGGACATCGAAGATAGCGGGTTTGACCGCTGCCGGATCAAGCAACTCTTCCTTGCCGGACAGCAGGATGGTGAAATGATCCTCCTGCATATCGACCATCTCGCAGCGGAAAGCCCGCGACAGCACTTCCTTCGCGATATTCATAACCGCAAAGCTATGTAGCTTTTTCATGCCGGATGATGTCCTTCGGTCGTATTCATCGTACCGGTCGAACCGGAGCGTGCAAACCATATAGGGCCCGCTTGGCGCCAGCTGCAGCTCGTGCTTTCTGATCAGCTGCCTCATATCCAGCTCGGAAAGGCTGCGGTTATCGGTCAAAAACTTGCGGATATAGTATTTGCGAACAATCTGCTCCGAGCTGATCTCCTGCAGCTGTCCGGAGAGCTGCTCGTAAAGATCGCCCATGGCATCCAATTCGTTGCGCTTGCCCGAATCCGGGGCGGCATTCCTCATATGCGGGAGAATCCGCTTCAGCATCCCTTCGATTGGACCGTACAGCTTGTAGCTCAGCCAGACGGAGATTCCGATGGAGAGCAGGATAAAAGCGCCGGTCAGCACGAAATTCCGGGTCCGCATATCCGAGACGGCCTTCATGATCTCCTTGTAAGGCTGAATGTACAGAATCGTCCAGTCGCCAATGCCGTGCAGGTACGTAACCATCACCTTTTGCCCGCCGGAATTGCCGATCACGAAGCCGGAATCGTTCGCCGCTCCGGTCTCCCCGTTAGGAGCCTGTATCAGCTTATCTATGCTTGCTTGATCGAGAGGCAGGGTCTGCCCGGAATGGCCGCTGTCGAACAGCTGCCCGCCGGACGTTCGGATCAGAATCTCGCCGCTGCTCCCGCTGCTTATGCCGTTCAGCTTGCTTAAGCTGTCGAATACCCAGTCGGGCTTGATGAACAATATAATAGCCGATTGGCTTGGGGTGAACGGACCATACGAATCCGTGACGATAAACGCAAAGGCATCAATCTGGTTGGAATGCTGGAAGCTGAACGGGATGAGCCGGGATGCCGGCAAAGAACCTTCCGAGGAATGGAGCAGCCAATCGAGGATGCTGCTTTTTGTCGTGCCGCCATCTACCAGGAAATCGCTGGAGGAGCCGTACAACTCCCGGGTTGAAGCGTTATAGACTGCCATTGAATGCAGGAACGAGGAGCTTTCCAGCATATTGTACATTTGCTGATAGCCGCGGATATAGTCCATTTTGGGCAGGTTGTTGCTGAACATCAACGGAATCAAGGCGTTATCGCGGAAAGCGAAGGTAGACAGGTGAACGATGATTTCGTTCATATAAGAGAGGTTATATTGGGTTTGGGTCAACACCTTGAGGTTTGCGTCCTCCTGGACATGCTTGACGGACCGCTCGAGCAGGTAAGTATTGGCTGCGGACAAGCCGGTAAGGATGAGAGCCATCGTCAGCATGATGGAAAATAACACGCGCTTGAAATATTTTTTCGAGGTAAAGTAGCCGTACGCTTTCATGAGTATCCTGCCCCTTTATCCAGCATGTAGTCTCTCTATGTATAGTTGTAAACGCTGCCAAACCGTTGCGCAAGGGTTATTTTGGCCGGAATCACCTTAGAAAGCAGTGAACCGGATATCGTACGCTTTTTAGCGTTTTGTGCAGTTTACAGTATGGCGTATGCTGTGGCAGTGTGAAGTCAAACAGCAGGCAAAAGGCGGTGGGGAGATGCTTGAAATCTATGTCAGCGCATTGGGAAATGATCATGGGGACGGAAGCAGGGAGAAGCCGTTTCGCAGTATTCGGGAGGCTCAGGCGACCGTTCGTTCTATGGTGAAAAAAGGGGTGACCGGCGGAATAACCGTTATTGTGGGAGAAGGGACCTATACGCTTGATGAACCTCTCCGCTTTGGAAACGGCGACGCGGGAGGGGAACGCTGCCTTGTTACATACCGCAATGCGGAGGGGCGGACAGCGGAGTTGATTGGCGGGAAAGTCCTGTCCGAATGGAAGGATGCGGGGAATGGAGTATGGACCGCGCAGGTGCCGAAGGGAGTACGGTTTCATACCTTGTACGCCGATGGCAGACGTATTTCGAAAGCGAGAATGCCTGCCTCCGGTTATTACCGCTCGCTTCCGCTCGAAGAAGACGGACGGGCCGGCATCCGTTATGAGGAAGGGGAGTTTCCGGATATTCCGAAGGAGGACGCGGATAGCTTGCAGATTTATGTATGGCCGGGCGGCGGCGAAGCGAACTGGTTCGCGGAGACCATTCCGGTGGACGGAATGAAAGAGGGCAAGATTTTATTTAAACGGCCTAGCTGCTGGGAGATTGGAGAAGGCTCCCGTTATTACTTGCAGGGCTCGCGTGCCTTTCTGCGGGAGCATGGCCAATTCCATCTGGATGAGGCGGCAGGCTTGCTGTATTACCGGCCGCGAAGCGGGTCGCCGCTTCATGAGCGGGTGGTTGCTCCGGCTGTCGGCCGAATATTGCATATCCAAGGAGATAGTGATGCGGAGAGAGTGTCGGGGCTTACATTCTCGGGACTGACGTTGGCCTGCACGGACTTTACGGAGGACTTTCGGATGATGCGGGAAGAGCCCGGCATGGACAACGCGGAGCCCGATGAGAACCGGAACGGCATCGTATACATGCGGAATGCCCAAGGAATCGAGATTTCGGACTGCGTTATTCGAAATTCCGGAACATGCGGGGTCTATCTCGACCGCAGCGTTGAAGGCGTGCGGCTGCTTCGCAACCGGATCGAGCGGATGGGGCATACCGGCATCTATGCCTCGGGCTATGCGCCGGGAGAAGGAGCTTTTCAAGATCATCTTGCCGCTTATCGGAACAAAGGGCATTGCATAACGGACAATATCATCACGGATGGCGGCGAGCTTGTTGGGCATGGCAGCGGCATTGTGCTGTATCAGAGCGGAGATAACGAAATTGCCCATAACCGGATAGCGAACATGCCCCGTTACGGAATATCGATGAAGGGTCTTCGCTACCAGCGGATGCCGGAGGAGCTTTGGGGAGTTCCCGTAACCTGGGATAATCATGCTTCGTTTCTGTTCACCCGCAACAATGTCATTCGCCATAACGACCTGTCCAATGTCATGACCGACAGCCAGGACGGAGGCATCATTGAATCTTGGGGAATCGGCCGGGGCAACGCGATTCATGGCAACCGCCTTCATCATAGCGGCATCCATTTTTCCTTCGGATTCGGTATTTATCTGGATGATGCTTCTAGCGATGTGGAGGTGACGCATAATCTCCTTGATCATTTGTACCAGACGGGGGAAGGCAAGCTGTGGATGGCTATATTCTCGAAAGGAATCGGCAACCGGATTATCAACAACTTAATCGCGAATAACGAATCGGAATGCGCCTTTGGCACGCAGGAAATGGTAGGTGAGAGCAATAGGGATATTGTTATCCGATCAAATATCGTATCCAACTCCGGTTATTTGTATGCTCACGTGAATTGGAGCGAAGAGCGGCTGGCCTCGGCTGACTGTAATTTATACTGGCGAGGCGGCGAGCCTCCGCTTGTGACCAGCGAGGAGCTGCCGTTTCCGGCGGTTGGCGAGAGCAAGGTCTGGGGGAAGCTGTATCATTGGGACTCCTGGCGTTCGCTCGCGGATGGAAAGCTTGATGCGCACACGATTCTGGCACCTGCCGGTTTTGCAGACGAAGCAGCGGGAGACTACCGCTTGCTGCCGGCTTCTCCGGCTTACCGGCTTGGCTGGCAGGATATCGACTTCTCGCGGTTTGGTCCAAGATTGTACCCTCAGGAAGGGCAGTGATTGAAACAGAAAACGCCTGGGCGGAAAATCCAGTCGATTCAATAAAAGCGCGACCCCTGGAAGGGCCGCGCTTGTCATAATGCCAGTACTGAATGCCTCGTAAGCTCGTTAAACGCGCTTGCTTAAACCGTCGTCCCCGGCGTTTTCTTGCCCGCCGCAAAAGTACCCGCCGCATGAGCCACGCGTGTTCCAAGAGCTTCGCCTAGCGCCAGCCCTTTCGAGAAGAGCGATTGGCTCAGCGGGTCGTGGGTATCCTCAACTGGCGAGGTGACGCCTACCCCGTAATAACTGCCGTACAGCGCATTTGCGGGAATATTGGCCGGCAAGCCGACGATGATCATCCCTTGGTGCAGCATCGGCGTAATCAAGTTCAATAAGGTGGCTTCTATCCCGCCGTGGATGGTAGCAGTCGTGCAGAAAACGGCGCCGATTTTATCAACCAGCGTTCCGTTGGCCCATAAATAGCCGAGTTTGTCGATCCACTCTTTCATGCCGGAACTGATCGTGCCGAAGTGCCCGGGACAGCCCCAGATAATGGCATCCATCTGAGCGAGGTCTTTGACGCTCGCTTGTTTGACGTGATTTATGAAGACCTCTGCTCCTTCCACGCTTTCGGCACCTTTGGCAATGGAGCGGGCAAGCTGTTCCGTGTGGCCTGCTTCGCTATCGTAAACAATATAAATTTTCATCGTTTAATCTCCTCTCTTGGCTCTGAAATCAAGCGCGATTCCTCACTCGTTTTCTTTTTGCGGTCTGTTGAGCTTCTTAAGCGATTCCCGGTATGCCTTATCGTTCATTTCTTCTTCCTGGCGGTCATCCTGTTCGGGAGTGCCTTTTAACCTTAGAATCGCCTTCCGGTATTCCTGATCGTTAAAGTGTTCGTTGTTCTTGTCTTTCGGCGGTTCAGGCGTAAGGAACCCGCGTATGGCGTTGCGGAATTCGCCGTCTGCGCTTTGCCGGTTCGTGCGATTTTCGTTGTTAGCCAATTCCGCGGCAGGCGCCGCTTCCTTCTCCGCCTTATCCGGTATCTGCACCGCCTCCGCCGCTTTGTCCGGCACCTGCACCGCGTCCTCGGCAGGCTTCACTTTGCGGATGAAGAAGGCGAGCACGAGCGCGGCAATCGTCAACCATGTCGCAACGACGAACGATTGGTTAATGCCGTAAATCGTCGATTGTATGGTGATTTCGCCCATTTTGGCTTTGTCGGACGGCGCGATGTTGCCGGCGATGATCAGCTCCTTCGCATGCGACGCAGCTTTGTTCGTCATGATGGTGACGAGAATCGCGGTGCCAAGCGCGCCGGAGACGTTCCGGAGCGTTTGGGACATGGCAGAGCCGTGCGCATTCAGGCGGCGCGGCAGCTGGTTGAGGCCAGCCGTCTGGATGGGCATCATCAGCATGGACATGCCGAACATCCGAAGCGTATAGAAGAGCATCATGTGATTGTATGACGAATCGATTGCTAAATGACTGAATTCGTACGTCGTAACGGCAGTAATGGCGAGGCCGACGACGGCCAGCCAGCGTGCGCCGATTTTATCGAACACCATGCCGGTGATGGGCGACATGATACCCATCAGAATAGCGCCCGGGAGCAGCAGCAATCCGGATTCGAGAGGCGTAAAGCCGCGGATATTCTGCAGGAAGATCGGCAATAGAATCATCCCGGAGAACATGGCCATGGTAATAATGGCGTTGATCAACGCGGTAAGCGAGAACATCGGATACTTGAATACGCGCATCTCAAGCAGCGGAGCTTTCATCAATATCGAACGGACAATGAACAGAATGAGCGCAATCGCGCCGACGGCCAAGCAAACGATGACTTCGGTGGAATCCCAGCCTTCCGTACCCGCTTCGCTGAAGCCGTATAACAGGCCGCCAAATCCAAGCGTGGATAGCACGACGCTCAGAATGTCTAGATTAGGCCGGGACGTCTTGATGACGTCCTTCATCGAGAAAGCGCCGAATACAACGGCGAGAATGGAGAGCGGCAATACGATATAGAACAGCACATGCCAGTCGTAGTGCTCGACGACCCAGCCGGAGAGCGTTGGTCCTACGGCCGGTGCGAAAATCATCGCAACGCCCATCAGGCCCATCGCTTTGCCGCGCTCTTCGACGGGGAAGATGGTCAAGGTGACGATAGTCATCAGCGGCATCAGAATGCCGGCGCCGCATGCCTGTACGAGACGGCCGGCTAACAAAGAGCTGAAGTCGCCCGACAGGGCGCATACGATCGTACCGATCGCGAATAAGGACGAGGCGACCAGAAACAACTTCCGGGTCGTAAACCGATTGATCAGATAAGCGCTGATTGGGACCAGCACGCCGTTCACCAGCATGTAGCCGTTGGACAGCCATTGGATCGTGCTTTCGCCGACGTCAAGATCTGCCATCATTTTCGGCAACGCGACGTTAAGCACGGTTTGGCTCAACAGAGCCACGAACGCCGCGATGAGCAAGGAGGCCATTATCGGCCCTTTGCGCAATTGATTGGACACAGCTGTTGTCATGGCTTAAGCTTCCTCCTTGGATTGTTTTAGTAAACGCAATACTTCGTTCTGGAGCCGGCTCAGCTCGCGGTGATCTTGCTCGGTCATCGACAGCAGGGGACGCATCATATTCATGCGCGTCGCATCGGTCTCGCGCCAGAGCTCCTTGCCTTTCTCCGTCAGCTTCATCGTCATCGCCCTGCGATCCGCTTCCGTTCGTTCGCGCTCCAAGATGCCTGCCTTCACCATCCGGTCCACGATGCCGCTCATCGTGCTGTTTCCCACATTCAGCTTCTCGGCCAGCTCGGACATGCGGATTTCGGGGGTTTCGTGCAGTACTCGCAGCACCAAAAGCTGAAGAGCTGTCAAGTTATGCTTGCTAGCCGCTTTGGATAATATCTGGAAAAAGACTTGATTGATTTCGCGATAAGCTTGAAAAATGCTCACGATCCGCTGTTCTTCCACTGCAGCTTTCCTCCAAAAATAGTTTGCGTGCGAATTATTATGAACTAAAGTAATATGAGGTGTCAATCAGACTTCTGGCCGTTAGTTTCCGCAAAGGTCCTGCTGCTTATCCCGTAACCGAGGGTTTGGTACTTCTTTCCCAATGTTGCGAAAAGGTCATAAGATGTCGGTTCTGGAAAGAATATTTCCGTTCTTCGCAGGACCGATAACCGGTCATTGCATCTTCGAATCAGCCCTGCTATAATCAACGATAATTATCCGAGTTTGAATGAAGGAGTTACGCATATGCGGACATTCGCGTTTAATCAACTTCATCATCACTACAAAAAGCGTTAGCACCCCTGATACAAAAATTCAGGGAGGGCTAACGCCATTCGCGTTGGCCTCCCTGCGGCATACGTGACGCGCAGGACCAAGAGGTCCTGCGCGTTTTTTATTTGTACCCAAAATAAAAGGAGAGTGCCGGGTTATGCAAAACGTAAAAGGAACCTACGATTTTTTCGGGAAGGAACAAGCCGTCCGCCTGAAGGTTAGAGGGGTGCTGCAGGAGGTTTTCGAGCTGTACGACTTTGAGAGCATGGAGTCTACCGTGCTTCACGAGCTGGATTTATTGACCTCCAAGTATGCGGGCGGCGACGAAATATTGAAGGAGATGTACCGGTTCACGGATCAAGGCGGAAGGAAGCTGGGGCTGCGTTACGATTTGACGATCCCTTTCGCGAAGGTCATGGCTTTGAATCCCGGAATCAAGCTTCCGTACAGACGGTACGAGATCGGGAAGGTTTTTCGCGATGGTCCGGTGAAGCGCGGCCGCCTGCGGGAATTTCTCCAATGCGATGTGGATATGGTAGGCGTTGGGGGGCCGGAAGCGGAAGCGGAGCTGATGCTGATTGCGGTTGAGGTGTTTAAAAGGCTCGCTATTCCGGTTACGCTGCGCTGGAATAATCGCCGGTTTTTAAGCGAAATACTGGGTGCGGTAGGCGTACCGGCGGAGGAATGCCTGTCCGTGATGCTTACGCTCGACAAACTTGAGAAGATAGGCAGCGATGGCATTCTGGAGGAATGGGGAGACAAAGGAATTTCCGGGTCAGCCGTTGAGGAGATTGCAGAGCTTATGGCCATGCATGAACCTTCTTTCGGCCTTTTGGCGGAGCGCTTTGGTCTCAAGGAATCGCAAGGAGCTGCCGAGGTCCGCGTTCTTCAGACGCTGATCGACAAGCTGAAGCTTTCGGACATTTGCCGCTTTGATCCTTTTTTATCGCGGGGATTGTCGTTCTATACGGGAACCGTCTATGAGATTTTTGATGCCAGCGGCGTTTATGCATCCAGCATAGGAAGCGGCGGAAGGTACGACGCGATAATCGGCAAGCTGATCGGGAACGAGGATATGACTTACCCGGCGGCCGGCTTGTCGTTAGGCATGGAGTCCATTATGGAAATGATTCGGGACCGGCCATTCCCGGCGCAGGCTCCAAAGGTCGTTGTCCTATCCATCGGCGATACAAGGGGTGATGCCTTGATGGCTGCGGCCGTTTTGCGCTCGGGCGGGATTCGGACCGGTATGGAGCCGGCGGGCAGAAAGCTGAAAAAGGCTCTGGCCTCGCTTGAAAGCAGGGCGATCCGTTACGCGCTGCTTATTGGCGAGGAAGAGGCCCGAACCGGCAAAGTGCGGCTGAAAGACATGAGGGCCAGGGAAGAGTATGTGGTTCCGCTTGATGAAGCATTATATCTATTAGAAAAGAACGAAACGTAAGCTACCCGTCTTCGTCACGCCTTCTGCGCCATAACCGTGCTCATCGCATGCTGATGGGGAATGCCGCTGGAGTTGCAGTCGAACACGATCTCGGCGCTGTCTTTAATCAGCCAGTCCCGATAGTGCGACAACAGCTCGCCCGAATGCCATTTGTAGGCATGAGGTTCGTTTTCCGGCGGCGGGGCGATAAACGGTTTATGCACGAACACGTTCAGGACATGGATTCCGCCGGGGTTAGTGAACTGCTTGTAGTTCGCGAATATCTCCTGGCGGAACTCCGGCTTGATGTAATGAAGAACGCCGCTGGAATAAATGATGTCGTATGGCTTGTCGAGACGGAATCCAGCACATCCGCTTTTAACACGTTAACCTGGACGCCAGCGTATTCGGCCAGCCGTTTTGTTTTCGCAATGCCGGCATCCGAAACGTCGATTCCCGTTACCTCATAACCGTTCCGGGCGAAAAATACCGCGTCCCTGCCTTCGCCGCAGCCAATATCCAGAAGCTTCAGCCGCCTGCTCGGCGGCATAGCCTTCAGAACCTCGTATACGCCGCTGTTCGGCTCCGTTCCCCAATAATAATTTTCCGTCTTGTATTCTTCTTCATAAATCGTAATCGGCTTATCCTGCGAGACGTAACCAAGCAGTTTGTCGACGCTGACTTCAAGCGTGCGGCATAACTCCGGCACTAGCGAGAGGTCCGGCATAGTCACAGCGTTCTCCCATTTGGATACGGCCTGAAACGAAATGCCCAGCCTGGTCGCCAGCTCCTCTTGCGTTAATCCTCTTTCTTTCCGGTAAATGATGATGTTCCGCGCCAGTTTCTCCTTCACGTTCGCTCACGCTCCTGTTGATACTCCTCATTCTATTGAAGTTGCCCCAGCCGGACAATAACGCATGGATTGAACTTTCGCCGGACTCAACCTGCGGTTGAGATTTGTAGAAGTTTGGCTAAAGAGAGTATACTGGAGGTATCTTGGGCCATTAGCAGGAGGGCAGTCATCCATGTTTACGCAATCAGAACCAATCGGGATTATTCAGAATCATATAAAAGTATTCCAGGCTACGGAAGGGGATACGCCAGCCGTGCTGGGACTGCTGGTGCAGACGGCGGAATGGCTGAAGAGCAGAGGCTCTACGCAGTGGAGCGGACTGCTGCAGGGCGAAGACTCCCATCGTACGCCGGAAGCGATCAAACGCGGCGAAGTGTATATTTTCGTACAGGATGATACGCTTATGGGGATGGTTATGCTGATGCAGCAGGCGAGCCCTTGGGATCGCGAGCTGTGGGGCGAGGAAGGGCATGAGAGCTCGGTCTATCTGCATCGTCTTAATATTAACCGCGCAGCCGCGGGGAGTAATCTCGGCGAAGCTATCGTTCAGTGGTCAAGCTCGGGCATTCATTTCCCGGGTAAAGACCGGATCAGGCTGGACTGCATCGCCAATAATCCGAAGCTGAACGACTTTTACCGCAGCACTTGCGGTTATGAATTCAAAGGCACCGCATCCAATCCGATCGGCGATTTTAACCTGTATGAGAAAAAGGTATCGGAACAGTAATCTTATTCTTGCTATTCCGATAAACTTACTATACAATCTTCTCAATTCATTATTCATTTTATGGTTAAAGGAGAATCCAAGATGATGCAACCGATCCATCCCGCCGAGGTTCAACGACGACTGGAAAGCTTGAAAGATCAAGATGTCTATGTTCATCTTGAGATGACGACAGGAGCATACGCGGCTCATAACGATGCTTCCAAGCATCCGGCCGCTACTTTTATATCGAATGCCGTTATTCAATATTCGCATGGTTTGATTTCCGGGAACGGTCCTTTCCGTGTCGGACTCAAAATGCAGCAGGGCTGGGTCTATTCGGAAGGCTTGACCCATTATGAAGAGAGCGAAGCCGAACGGCTTATCCTCGCCGGCCATGACCAGCAGGGCAAGCTGGTTGTCGCTTTGCAGCTCAGCCGGGAGCCTTTTTAAGTTGGAGCTTTCTTTTAGAAAGGAGAGTAAAATACATGGAACGTATATTAGTGGTTCTGCCGCATCCGGATGATGAAGCATTTACAATGTCGGGTACGCTGGCGCAGTTGATCGATCAAGGCGCGCAGGTTACCTACGCCTGCCTGACCCTTGGGGAGATGGCGCGGAACATGGGCTTTCCGCCGTTCGCAAGCCGGATAACGCTGCCGCAGATTCGCCGGGGCGAGCTTGAAGAGTCCTGCGCGGCGATAGGAATCCAGGATCTGAGAATGCTTGGCTTCCATGACAAAACGATTGAGTTCGAGGACAAAGTGTTCCTTGATGAACATATTCATGCTCTTATCGAAGAAGTGAAGCCTGACGTTATCTTTACGTTTTATCCGGGCTACAGCGTTCATCCGGACCATGACGCAACCGGGGAAGCCGTTGTTCGGACGGTCGGAAGACTGCCGGAGGAAGAGCGGCCGCCTGTCTATTGCGTAGCTTTCTCCCGAAATCACGAGCAGTTTATCGGCAAGCCGGATATCTCGTTTGACGTGCGGGATTATACGAAGAACAAGATGGCTTCCATCCGGGCTCACCGCTCCCAATTCAACAGCTCCGAAATCTTCGGGAACAAGCAGCACACGGACAAAGAGGTTCAGGAACGCTTGGGAACGGAGAGGTTCTGGACTTATAAGTTTGAAAGCTGGAAATAAATAATCGCATTTGATAATGACCCCTTCACTCATACGGTGAAGGGGTTATTTTTTTATCCAAATTGTTATAGCTCGGCCGGGAGACCCTGCAGATACATGACTTTGCAATCGTTATGCTGACGCAAAGCCTGGATGGTGATTGGATGAGGTTCGGAGTAAATGATCGGATAATCGACCTCGTCGTATTCCTTCCGGATTGGAAAGGCCAGCCGTTCTTGGTCTAAAGAGAATTGAGCATCAATTCCCGGCTTGTTGCCGCGCGCGTCAACTCTGATCCATCGCTCCGCATTGCGAAGATATACCGCGTTCAGAGCATGGATGACGTAACCGGTATCGGGCGTATCCCCAAGCGTCAAGCGCTGATAGCAATAGCCCGCGGGTATTCCCTGACTGCGCAGAATGGCGCATAACAGGTTTGACTTGGCATAACAGATGCCTTCTTTGTGGGCGAGGACATCGGAAGCGCTGCAAGTAATGAGGGAGCTTTGGATATCCCAGGAATGGGAGATTTGATCCCGGACGTATTCGAAAGCAAGCCGGATAAACGTTGTCTCATCGGGCGTCTGCTGACGCAGCTCTGCCGCAAGCGACTGAATAGAGGGATGATGATAATCCGTAATATCGGAGTCGGCGAGATAGTCGGTTAGTGACGAGGAGTTGTAGAGGAAAGGCAAGGCGGAAGCCTCCTTTGAATTTTTATATAATTATGCAATAATATGAATATATATTCAATCTAATAATTTCCTATAATTTAGGCGAAATGGTATAGTAATTGATAGAATCATTGCAAAAGGGAGAGGATGGCATGAAGCAGGCAGAAGTTACGTCGTTCATCGAGGAGCTGGCGCAGCCGTGGCAGGCCGAGCTGGCGAGCAGCCTTCGGAATATGGTCCACGAGACTGTGCCGGGTGCGGAGGAACGGATTCAATACAAGAAGCCCCATTTTTTGAAAAATGGCAAATATGCCGCGGTTATTTCGACAGCGAAGGATGCCGTCAGCTTTGTTATTTTTAACGCAGCTGAAGTGGAATTCCCTGAAGGGCAGTTCGATGGTCCGCCGGAAAGAAAAACAATCAAATTCAAAGCAGGGCAAGCGGCTGATTTCGATGTGCTCGCCAATCTGTTGAAGCAGGCATCAGAGTCGTTGTAATCCGGCAGGAGAGAGCTTGCAAGTTAGTGGAAGGGATTCTCATTAACTTGCAGGCTCTTTTTCTGTTTAAACATTATAATGTTTGTTGACCGCTCCACCTAATCGATGTAATCTAACATTATAACGTTATACTACATGTCTGTTGCAGAAAAAGGTGGCGGAATGGAATTGATATGGCGGAACGTAAAGCTGCTCGACCGTTTAGAGAGGGTCGACATTGTGATGGATGCGGATGGCCGGATTGCGGAGCTGTTGGATGCATGCACGGCAGAAGGCGGCAGCGTAATGGATTGTACCGGCATGTACGCCTCAAGCGGGTGGATTGACCTGCATGTGCATGCGGTTTCGGGGCTTGCGCCGTATGGCGATGAGATTGATGAGATTGGCGTGAGGCATGGCGTAACCACGATTGTTGACGCGGGAAGCTGCGGGGCGGACCGGATTGACGAGCTGGCTGCAAGCCGGGCGGAGGCAAAGACGAGAGTACTGGCGCTATTGAACGTATCCCGGCTTGGCCTGCAGCGGATCGATGAACTCTCTGAGCTTCAGTGGATTGACCGGAAAGAGGCGCTAGAGGCTATTGCCCGTCACCCGGCGTTTATCGTGGGGTTAAAGGCGAGGATGAGCGGAAGCGTTGTCGGCCGAAGCGGCCTGGAGCCTTTGCGGCTGGCGAGGGCTTTGTCCGTAGAAAGCGGGCTGCCGCTTATGGTCCATATCGGCTCGAGACCGCCCGGAGTGGAGGAGATCCTGCCACTGCTTCGGGAGCGCGATGTGGTGACGCATTATTTGAACGGCAAGCCGGATAATCGGTTGTTTGATCATAATGGCGGCGCCTTGCCGGTTCTCAAGGAGGCGCTGGACAGAGGCGTTAGGCTGGACGTCGGGCATGGGACGGCAAGCTTTTCGTTCGAAGTGGCGGAGATGGCGAAACATGCGGGAATCCGGTTCGACACGATCAGCACGGACATTTACCGGGGCAACCGGCTGAACGGTCCGGTGCATAGCTTATCTCAGGTGCTGACGAAGTTTCTAATGCTAGGCTATTCATTGGAAGAGATTATCGCGGCGGTGACGGTTCGACCTGCCCGCTGGCTGGGCAGACCGGAGCTTGGACGCATGAAGGTTGGCGAGCCCGCGAACCTGACTTTATTCGAGGTGTCGGACAGCCCGTCGGAGCTGCTGGATTCCGAAGGCGAGAAAAGAACGGCGGGGCAAACGATTCAGGCGAAGGGAGTATATACGAATGGACAGTACTTTGCATGCTAGATACGGGTTGAAGAGAGTTGTTAACGCCAGCGGCCGAATGAGCATTCTAGGCGTTTCCGCGCCGACCGATTCGGTTATGGAGGCAATGAAGCTTGGCGGACAAAGCTATGTGGAGATTGCCGATCTGGTCGACAAAGCAGGCGACTATGTTGCGGGGATTATCGGCTCCGAGGCGGCCGTCATCGTGAACTCCGCTTCCAGCGGTATTGCGCTGTCGGTTGCCGGCATAGTGACGAAGGGAAACCGGCGGTTGGCTGAAAAGCTTCATCAAGAGCCAATTCAGCAGAACGAGATTATTATTCTCAAAGGCCATAACGTGCAATACGGAGCGCCGGTTGAAACGATGGTTTACTTGGGCGGCGGCAGGCTGGTCGAGGTTGGCTACGCGAACGAAGGAGCAGCGGGGCATATCGAGGAAGCCATCAATGAACGCACGGCAGCTATCCTGTACGTGAAGTCCCATCATGCCGTGCAGAAGAATATGATCAGCGTCGAGGAAGCCTGGGAAGTCGCGCAGCGACGGGGCGTGCCGATGATCGTGGATGCGGCGGCGGAAGAGGATCTGCGGAAATACGTCCAATATTCCGACCTTGCCATCTATAGCGGCTCGAAGGCGATTGAAGGACCAACCTCCGGCATTGTAGGCGGCAAGCGGACCTATATCGAGTGGGTGAAAATGCAGCTTCACGGCATCGGACGAAGCATGAAGGTCGGCAAGGAAACGTCCTTTGGCCTGCTTCAGGCGCTGGACGAATACCGCGATAAGCCGGATAACAGCGAGCGGGAGAAGGCAGCGCTGAACAAGCTCCTTCCGCTTTCCGAGCTTCCCGGCATAAAGGTAACGATTGTGCAGGATGAAGCGGGAAGAGCGATATTCCGCGCAAGAATTCAAATCGATCCAGCCCTGTCCGGTACAACGGCAAAGGCCGTCAACGATGGGCTGCGGGAAGGCGACATTGCGATTTATACCCGGGATTACGGCGTAAAACAGGGCTATTTCGATATCGATCCCCGTCCGTTAACGGGCGACGATATGGAAGTCATCGAAGCACGCATACGAGAACTGGCAGGAGGCCGCAACCATGTCTAATATGAAGAAACGATTGTATAAAGGACGCGCCGCGCTTAATGTGCTCGCGGGCAGCATCGGTAATGCGAAGGATGTATTCGAGGCGGCGGAGGGCTGCGTGCTGGTTGGCGTTTTGTCCAAAAACTACCCGAATGCGGAGGCCGCGGTGGAAGCCATGCGGGAGTACGGTCTCGCGATTGACGATGCCGTATCCATCGGCCTTGGCGCGGGGGATAACCGCCAGGCGGCCGTTGTTGCGGAGATTGCGAAGCAATACGGTGGTACGCACATTAACCAGGTGTTCCCTTCCGTAGGAGCAACGCGCGCTAATCTCGGAGAAAAAGACAGCTGGATTAACAGCTTGGTATCCCCAACCGGTCAGGTTGGTTACGTCAATCTGTCAACGGGACCGGCCAGCGCGGCGGCGCAGGAGCAGGCTATCGTGCCGGTGAAGGCGGCGATTGCGCTTGTCCGCGATATGGGCGGCAATGCGCTGAAATATTTTCCGATGAACGGACTAGCCTGCGAAAATGAGCTTCGGGCGGTTGCCAAGGCATGTGCCGAGGAAGGCTTTGCGCTTGAGCCGACAGGCGGCATTGATAAGGGGAACTTCGAGGCTATTCTGCGAATAGCGCTGGAAGCGGGCGTACCGCAGGTTATTCCGCATGTGTATTCCTCGATTATGGATAAGGCAACAGGGGCAACCAGAGTGGAGGATGTGCAAGAGCTGCTGATTACGATGAAAAAGCTGGTCGACCGCTATGGCGGCTAAGCGGATCGCGGCTTTTGGCGAAGTGATGATGCGGCTGCAGACGCCGGGCTTCCAGCTGTTGACGCAGGCGGACAGCTTATCTTATTCGTTCTCGGGCACGGGCGTTAACGTGATGTCGGCACTCTCGCGGTTTGGTTATTCGGCGTCCCTCATCACGCGGCTGCCGGATAACCCGCTGGGCGAAGCGGCAATCGGAAGCTTGCGCAGGCTTGGAGTGGCAACGGAGCTTATAGAGCGCGGCGGACGATATATCGGCATGTATTTTCTCGAGAATGGCTTTGGTTCCCGTCCTAGCCGCGTCACTTACACGAACCGGCAAGAAAGCAGCTTTAATACGGCTCCTGCCGATATTTACGATTACGACCGGATTTCCGCTGATCTGGACGTTCTTCATCTATGCGGCATTGCGCTGGCGATGAATGACGGCGTCAGGCTCCATATGCGGAACCTGGCAGAGGCGGTGAAGAAGCGGGGCGGAGTGGTCGTGTTTGATTGCAACTACCGCCCAGCTTTATGGGGCGATGACGGCTACGGCGCGGCGAAGCCTCATTATGAGCGGATGCTGCAGCTGGCGGACATGGTCATGATGAACGAACGGGATGCGATCCATATTTTGGGGATGCAGGCTGCGGCAGCGGAGCGAGAGGAACAGCTCGTCGAACTGATTCCGGTTGCGGCGGACCGCTATGGCATTTCCGTTGTTGCAAGCACGCATCGTACCGTTAATGCCGACAATACGCACTCGCTGCGTGGTTTTCTTTACAAGGAGCAAACCTTTTCTTTTTCGCCGGAGCGGTCGTTTATGGTGTATGATCGGATTGGAGCCGGCGATGCTTATACGAGCGGGATCATTCACGGGGAACTGCAGGGGTTTGCTCCCGAGAAGACGGTAAGCTTCGCGGCGGCCGCAGCCCAATTGGCGCATACTACGGCCGGAGATACGCCAATGTCGTCCGAACGGGAGGTTATGAGGGCAATGGCGGAGAAGGCGGCCGATGTGGAAAGGTAGGTAGAATGGCAATGAAGCTGGTACGAAACAACAGCCCTTTGTATATACAAGTGATGAACATTATAAAAGACCGGATTTTGCACGGGGTGTACCCGGTGGATGCGAATATTCCATCCGAGCCGGTGCTGGAGCAGGAGTTCCAGGTCAGCAAAATAACGGTACGCAATGCGATCAAGGCGCTGGTGCAGGAAGGGTACCTGGAGACGAGCAGCGGCAAAGGCACGAGAGTTATCCGCAATACCTCTTCCTCCAA
The DNA here is from genome assembly GCF_003399985.2 of Paenibacillus sp. ATY16. Lineage (NCBI taxonomy): Bacteria > Bacillati > Bacillota > Bacilli > Caryophanales > Paenibacillaceae > Paenibacillus > Paenibacillus sp. ATY16. Next base: position 298,512 of record NZ_NMOK02000014.1, read on the forward strand.
GCTGTCCAAGCTGAAACGGTTCACGGAGGTTCTGGTCGAAGAGGGACATCAGATCGGCAAGCAGCTGCTGCGCGCGGGACTTTCGAATAACGAAGAAGGAACGGAGCCGTATCGTCTGTTCGGGCAGCATGCTTTGAAGATCGACAGGTTGTATCTGCTGAACGGGAAGCCCTATATTCATTACACGCATTATTTGCCGGCGAAGCTGCACGGCAGCGCGGACGTTCTTCGGATCCAATCGCTATACGACTGGCTGGAGGAGCAGGGCTTTGTACCCGAGCATTACCGGGATGAGTTTGCCGTATCGCCGGCCCCGGACGAGGTGCAGGAAGCACTCGGGATAGCTGCGGGACAAGCTATCGTGCTGAAGCGTTCCCGGTTTGCGTATGGCCCCGACGACGGTTTGATTGAGTACAGCGTTGGCTTTTATAATACGGATATGCATCCTTACGTCGTTAATTACGATGTGTAAGGACCAAGGAGGCCGACATGGAAACAAACGCCACGGAGTACAAAACGATTGATGAATATACTGCTAACTTTCCGTCCGAGCTGCAGACGACCCTTCAGAAGATTCGGGAAGTGATACGGGAAGCTGCGCCGGACGCGAAGGAAAAGATCAGCTACCAGATGCCGGCTTTTGAGTTAAACGGAAATTTAGTCTATTATGCCGCGTTCAAAAAGCATATCGGATTTTACCCGACGGCAGCAGGTATCAGCGCTTTTCAGGAGGAGCTGTCCGGCTATAAAGGAGCCAAAGGTTCCGTACAATTCCCGCTGAACAAACCTATTCCGTACGAACTGATCAAGAGGATCACCGAATACCGGGCAGCGGAGAACAGGCAGAAAGGGAAGAAGTAAGATGGCGGATGTTTATTTGGTTCGGCCAGGTCTGGAGTGGAAGGAGCCTTACCTGGATTTTTACCGGGAATGGATCGACAGCGGCGAGGATATCGTCCCTTGGGTGGTGGAACAGGATCCGTCGGACTTCCAGGCGATGATGGGGTGGCTGGAGGACGTCTCGAACGGGATTGGTCTTCAAGAGGGCTGGGTGGCGAACTCCACCTATTGGCTGGCAACGGAAGACCGTAGAATCGTTGGCGCGGTGAACATCCGGCATGCCTTGTCGCCTTGGCTGATGGAAAGGGGAGGGCATATCGGATACGGAATCCGCCCTTCCGCAAGAAGGCAAGGATATGCGACGAAGCTGCTTGCCCAATCTCTAGAGAAGACGAAGGAGCTTGGCATCCGGAAGGTTTTGGTCTGCTGCGACGAGAGTAACATTGCATCGGCAAGGACGATCTTGAACAATGGCGGAGTTGAGGATACGAGCTTCACGGAAGAGAACGGGAACGTGATCCGCCGGTTCTGGATAGAGGGTTAGACTTTCTTGATTATGGAGGAAAAGAGGGATCCCGATGAGTAAAGGATTGCTTCACCAACTTGGCTTTATCAGGCAGGTAACGGTAAATACGGTTCGCGGTCTGTCGGAAGCTGCGCTGGATCATGTGCCAGGCGGCTTCAATAACAATATTAGGTGGAACCTGGGGCATATTTACGTGGTTCAGGAGAGGTTTGCTTTTCATTTCGCAGGGGAGTCCGTACACCTTCCCGAAGGCTTTGAGCGGTGGTTTGCGAAAGGCACCAAGCCGGGCGATTGGCAGGACGAAGATCAGCTGCCGGAGCTTGAGGATTTGCTGGAGCTGCTTGCCGGACAGCCGATTCGGATTGCGGAAAAATTGCATGATAGAATAGACGAGCAAGTGGCCGTTCCGTTCACCACGGGGACGGGACTTACTCTCCATACGGTTGGCGAATTCCTCAGCTATACCTTGTACCATGAAGGGATTCACTTCAATTCCATCAGTCTGCTCAAGCGTTTCGCCGCTAACAAACCGTAATTGTTCTTTGTAAGCGTTTCGTTATAAAATTGTCAAATTTCACACAAACCAGTCGAAAAGTTTTGGGCGCATTTTATCAACATGTCACCTTTTATCGCATATGGTGTTGCAAGGTGGTGATGATGGAGTGACATTTACACTTATCGACTGGATCAAGTATACGTTTTGGGGCGTATTCGGATTTATGATTATCGACTTCGTAATTGCCTTTTCCAAGTCGTTCTGGCAGGGAAGCTTCAAGACATCATTTCTGCCTTATCTAAAGGACATCCTATTCTACGTTTATCCTCTATATTTCCTTTTATCGATAGTCAACTTGGACCCGACGGAGTGGACGCTGATTACCCTATTCTTCATAGGCGGCTTATCCCTGATGATCAAGTACGTGCTGGACATTATCGGACGGTTCAAGCCAAAAGCCGAAGAAGAAAGCGGGACGTAGCACCCGCGCCAACAACGAAAAAAGACCCCAAGAGGGTCTTTTTTCGTTGTTGCGTAGCCGTTCGAGTGATGAGAGTGGCGAGTAACAGGCGAAAAGCATGCTGCAAAGGCGACGTGCGGACATAAGGCTGACGTGCGAATGAACGCGGGGTTAGAGTAGCTAATACAAACCCGAGCAGAAAAATAGTCCCTTGCGAGGGTCTATTTTTCTGCTTCATCCCCAAACGATGAAGCAGAGGTTTTTTGTGGTGTAACGCCGCACGGAGCAGGCGGGCACGGAGTAAGTGAATGCTTTTGAGAAGCGTAGCGCTCGCCTTTGTTTTCAAAGTTTAACCATAGAACAAATTTAAATCGGAAACTTTGAAAACAACAGCGATCGAAAGAGCATTCACTTGCGTAGTGCCAGCCACAGCGCAGTGCCAGCCCCCGTCCAGTTACCCACAACTACTCTGCTTTATCCGCCCCTCCCCTCATCGTCCCTATACTCCTGGGGAGTCACGTCAAAAAACTTCTTAAACACGCGGATGAAATACGCGGTATTGTTGTAGCCGACGATCTCGGCGATCTCGAATACCTTGGACAGCGTTGTGCGGAGCAGGAAAGCAGCCTTTTCCATCCGCAGCCGGTACACGTATTCCGTCAGCGGCTCGCCGGTTTCCGCTTTATAGATTTTCGAGAGATACACGGGATGCAGATGGACATGGTCGGCAATAGCCGGCAGCGATACGTCCTTCGCCAGATTGGCGTCGATAAACGACCGGACCGCGCGAACAATCGTGCTATGGTTATCTTTCAGCTCCTGATCGGCATCCTCGCGAATACCCTGCAGAATCCGGATCGACCATTCCATCAGCTGCGCCGCCGTGGTGTAAGCCGGAGCATGGAAGAACTTGAGTGCCTCAGGCGAAAGAACGGAGGACAACAGCTTGCCGTTCTTGTGAATGATATACGAGAACGCGCCGGCCAGCACATGATAAGCTTCAATCAGCTGTTCCGACATATCCTGTTCGCCGCCCGTCTCCAGCATATCGCGGAAAATATGCCGGATCTTCGCCTCGACGTCGTCGAACCTTCCGGCATCCAGAAGGCTGATCAGGGTAGGCGGCTCGTATAAGGACCAGACCGTATTCATCGGGCTGGAATCCAAGGCTTCCTGCGTGGTCACAAACAACCCTTTTCCGTGGCCCATCTTCCGGCGCATGGAGGTAACGGCATGCTCATAGATTTCCTTCACTTGTCCCGGGAACGTTCCTTGGCCGCCTACGAGAACCGAAATGGCCCCCTTGAGATAATTCTGCACATTGGTCTGAATTTGCGCGGCGTAACGCTCGAGCAAAGTCCTCGCTCCGGCGCCAGCAACCGCCGGATTCCTTGGTTTTACAAGAATCACGATGTAATCATGAGCATCCCGGGCGTGCCAGATATGATAGTCATTTTGCATGATTTCACTCGTTATATTGCAAATCGCGTACTCCATCAGCGCGGAATCCTGTCCCGGCATTTCGGCAAAACGCTCCTCCATCCGGATCAGCATTATGCATACCTGATCGCCCGCTGCAAAAGGAAGCTCCAGAAGCGCAAGCTTGTCCGCAAGCGTTGACTGATTGCTGCCTCTCAGCAGCTCATTAAGCGTATTAGCCCTCAGCAAAGGAAGGTTCTCGTTCAAGGTGTACAAGGTTTTCCGGTGGGAGGCAACCTCTTCCCATTTCTCCTTGATTTGTTTCACAACGCGCTTTACCGAATCGATCAGATCCTCGTCGCTGACCGGCTTCAGCAGATAGTCAAATGTATTCTGAACGATCGCTTGCTTGGCATAATCGAAGTCGGCATATCCGGTGAGCAAAATAGTCCGGACATGCGGCCATTTGCTATTAATCGCCGTAATGAGCTCTATGCCGGACATCCCCGGCATTTTGATATCGGTAATCACGATATCGATCGCATGGTCTTCCATGATTTGCAGGGCTATCGGCCCGGATAAGGCTTCGTGAACAACGCTAATGCCGCATTCTTCCCAAGGAATCGTCTCGGCAAGGGTCTCGACAACGGACCGTTCATCGTCTACAAGCAAGAGCTGTAACATGCTGCTTCACCTACTCTATTGTTTTGTCACTCCAGGTAATAGTCGTCTTGATTCCCCCCAAGTCTGAGCGGGAATAAGACAAGCCGGCTCCTTCTCCAAACAGATAGATCAATCTTTGATGCACATTCCAAGTCCCGCAGCCCATATTGTCGTCAAGCGGTTTGGTTAAGCTGAGCTGCAGCTTCTGAGTTTCCTCGTTTGTCATGCCAATCCCGCTGTCCTCCACGACTAACCGATACACCCCGTCCTCCGCATATCCGCGGATCCGGATCTCGCCGTTCTCCGCCTGCGGCTCCAATCCGTGGACAATGGCATTTTCGACAATCGGCTGCAAGGTTAACCGCGAGATCGTCTTGTTCATCAGCTCATCCGGCACCTCAATCGTAAACCGCATCCGTTCAAGCCGGAGAGACTGGATTTCCAGGTAATTCGTGACCATGCTAAGCTCCTCGCGGATCGTCGCCACGTCGTTTTCCGACCTTGTAATATAGCGGAAATACTCTCCAAGATTCAACGCCATCGCTACAACGGCTTTTTCGTTTTTCATCCGCGCCATGTTTTTGATATAGAACAGGCAGTTGTACAGAAAATGCGGATTGATCTGGGATTGCAAATGCTTCAGCGTTGCTTCGCGCCTCCGCAGCTTCTCCTCGTATACGTTCTCGATCAGCTCCTGGATTCGCTGGGCCATAATGTTGAACCGTCCGAGCAAAAGGCTGAATTCGTTATGGCCCGAATGGCTCAGCCGCACCGAGAAATCGCCGGAAGACAGCCGCTTGGTACCCCGGACAAGCTGGAGCAGTGGGACCTGCACACTTCGGTAAATAACGAAGATAACGGCGATACTCATGACGAGCAGGACGGCAATCGACGTATAGAACAAGTTCCGGCTGTTCGTAATCGGACTCAAGATCTGCTGCATCGGAACATAATCGACATAATACCACTTCAGGCTATCCGACTTGATGTAAGAGACGTAATACTCGATATTGTCCAGCTTCGTACGGAAGCCTCCCCGCTCCCCGAGCTTGGATGATTTCAGCTTCTCCGTGAGAAGATCGATCTTCGCGGCGTTGGCGGAATGATTGCGGATCGATCCCTGCTCCGGATTAAACAGGAACGGATCGCCGCTGTTGTTCACTTTGTTTTCGTCCAGCATGGCCGTCACATGATTGATCGGGAAGCTGATTTTCGTAATAAGCCTCGCGCTGCGAGGATTGGACATCGCCGTCGTTGGTTCGGTGGCATACCAGACGAAGCTGTCGCCCGTATACTCCCAGGATTTGAGGAACGGCCTCTTAAAAGCATCCTCCCGATACGTGATCGTATTGTAATAGTCCGTGGACAAGGCGTCTCCCGTGCGCGGGAAAAACAACGTAATGGTGGAATGCCACTTGCTGGCGGCGTTGTACAGATTCATTTTTTCCAGTATGGCGACGCTCAGCTTTACCCGTTCATAAGGCTGCTCCCGGAAGTCCGGACGCTGGTACTCCTGAATGCTGGAGTCCTGCCCAATCGATACGCCGTAGAGGGATAACTGATAAATATTCGACTCGACCTGTGCGGCGAAGGAAGACAAGCGATTCGTTGTGCCGCTTTGGATTTCGTTCTCGATGACGCGCACGCTTTCCCGGTTGGAATAGGTGTAGAGGGATAGGACCGGGATAAGCAGGAGCAGGACGAGAAGGGAGATTTTCGTAAACACATTGAACCGCAGCAGCAAGATGATGCCCCCTTCAGATAGTTAAAATATCAATATCGTTGTTGCAATATTAGGATATAGATCACAAATCCCCGTTGCTATAATCGTTATATTACAAGGTCAGGACGACCTAGAAAAGCACAAATTTGTCTGAACATGGAGGATACCGCGGTGAAAGAAACAGCTTTACAGCTACCCACGCAACAAGAAAAACGCCGTGTTTCAAGGAAAAGCTGGAACATGAAACGCAACTGGCCCCTGCACGTGATGCTCCTGCCGGCGCTTGTTCTCGTCATTATTTTCCAATACGTTCCGATGGCCGGAATCGTAATCGCGTTCCAGGATTTCAAGCCTTGGAAAGGGTTAACCGGATCTGAATGGGTCGGCCTCGACAACTTCCGGTTTCTGTTCAAGTATCCGGATATCGGTCAGGTGATTTGGAATACGCTTGTCATCGCTTTTTTCAAAATGGCAGCCGGACTTATCGTTCCGTTCCTGTTCGCCATTCTGCTCAACGAGGTCAGGCTGATGGCCTTCAAACGGGTTACGCAGACGCTTGTCTATCTCCCGCATTTCCTGTCCTGGGTTATTCTTGGGGGCATTCTGCTCGATATTCTCGCTCCGGACGGGGGACTCGTGAATAAAGCCGTAACGGCGCTGGGGTTTGAACCGGTCTTCTTCCTCGGGGACAACAACTGGTTCCGCTTCACGCTTATTGTCAGCGACGTCTGGAAGGAATTCGGCTTCGGTACAATCGTCTTCCTGGCGGCACTGGCGGGAATCAATCCGGCGCTTTACGAGGCTGCGGAGGTGGATGGGGCGTCAAGGCTCAAGCAGACCCTTCACATTACGATGCCGGCGCTGATGCCGATTACCATCGTGCTTGGAACCTTGTCGATCGGCAATATTTTGAATGCCGGGTTTGATCAGGTGTTTAACCTGTACAACCCTCTCGTGATGGAGAAGGGAGATATTATCGACACCTTCGTTTATAGGCTGGGGATATTAAACGGGAAAATGAGCTTCGCCACAACGGTCGGACTGTTCAAATCCGTCGTAGCGACCATTCTCATCGCGACATCTTACCGGTTGGCCTATAAATTTGCGAATTATCGCGTCTTCTAAGGAGGTTCTACTTTTGTACCACAAAACGTTAGGCTACAAAATTTTCAACATCGGCAACTATGTGTTTCTTGGCTTTTTGTCTCTTCTATGCATCTTGCCTATTATTCATATTCTGGCTGTATCGTTCAGCAGCATGGCGCCAGCCTCGTCCAATCTCGTAGGCTTCTGGCCGATCGGCTTTACGACGGACGCTTACGAGAAAACGTTCGGCAATTCCAATTTCCTGAACTCGCTTGGCGTTTCGGTAATGAGAACCGTATTATCCACGGTAATCGGCATGGCTCTTTGCCTAATGACCGCTTATCCGCTGTCGAAGGAGGATCTTCATTTCCGGGGCCGCACGATGTATATCTGGATTTTTGTCTTTACGATTCTGTTCAGCGGAGGCTTGATTCCAAGCTATATTCTGATTCAGAAGCTAGGCCTGATGGATTCCATCTGGGCGTTAGTGCTGCCCGGCGCGGTGTCGGTATGGAACGTCATTCTGATGCTGAACTTTTTCAGAGGCCTGCCGAAGGAGCTGGAGGAAGCGGCTTATCTGGACGGGGCGGGACAGCTGAAGACGCTGGTGCTGGTGTTTATTCCGCTGTCCATGCCGTCCATCGCGACTTTGTCGCTGTTCACGATGGTCTATCAATGGAACTCTTGGTTCGACGGGATGATCTATATGCGGGATATCAAGGATTATCCGCTGGCATCGCTCCTCCAGACGATTATCGTCCAGCAGGATTTCAGCAAGATCAACGTCGATCCGAAGCAGCTGGAGAACATTTCGCAGCGTACGGTACGGGCCGCGCAAATTTTTATCGGCGCGCTTCCGATTCTGCTCGTTTATCCGTTCCTGCAGCGGTTCTTTGTTAAAGGGATGGTAATTGGCGCGGTAAAAGAGTAGCGATAGGCAAAGGAGGGGCCGCTTGATGCGGCCCCGATCATGTAAACCATTTGGGAGGTAACTATGTTAAAAAAGAGATTATCGCAATTAACGGCCTGCAGTCTGCTGGCAGCCACTCTTAGCCCGCTTGTTGGAGGGACAGCGATTCATGCCTCGGAAGCGGCTGCGGCAACTTCGTTTAAGGATCTCCAAGGACATTGGGCGGAAGCCGCCGTCAATCGCATGGCTTCGTTTGGAGTTGTAAGCGGTTACGAAAACGGTGCGTTTAAGCCCGGCTCACCAATCAGCCGTGCAGAATTTATTGCCATGCTGGACCGCATATTCGGATTCGCCGGACAAGAAACAGCCGGATTTCAGGATGTGGCACCTGATGCGTGGTATTCCGACGCGGTAACGAGAGCAAGCGGTTCCGGCATTGTTCAAGGCGTGGACGCGAAGCATTTTGCTCCAGGCGCCAGCATTACGCGTGAAGATGCAGCGGTCATGATTGACCGGGCGTTCGAGCTCTCGACGGGCTTGGAAACCGATGCGCAGCTTCAGCAGTTTAAGGATTTGGCGGATGTTTCCGGATACGCAAAGAAAGCGCTTACTTACCTGACGGACGAAAAATACTTAAAAGGCTATAACGGTAAGCTTCAGCCAAAGTCGCCGATTACGCGCGCCGAGTCGGCCGTGCTTTTGTCCGGCATGATTGGGGATTTGGTTGCTAAGCCGGGCAAGTACGACGCCGCGCAAGTGGAAGGCAACCTCATCATTCGCTCCACGGATGTTACCGTCGACCGTACGGCGGTGCACGGAAGCCTGCTGCTTGCCGAAGGGATTAAAGAAGGCGATGCGACGCTCAAGGGCGTTACCGTTACAGGCAAGACGGTTGTTAAGGGTGGCGGAAGCCATTCGGTTATTTTTGACGGCGCCAAGTTGAAGGATGTGCTTATCAACAAGCCAGGCGGTCCGGTTCGCGTTGTTTTCTCAAACGGAACGACGGCGGATCAGGTCCTTATCCAGCATCCGACGGACTTCGAATGGTCGGCGGACAGCCGCGTAGGAAGCCTCCAGGTCCAGTCCGGCGGCGTGACGGTGAATGACAAAGCCGTGCCGGCAGGCACGACAACTACCCTGGGTACGGGTTCCGCGGGAACAACCAATCCTCCTGCAATCAACCCGCCGGCTACGTCCGGGGAGAAGCCCGTACCGCCGACAACGATAGCGGATAACGAGTGGAAGCTCGTATGGAATGACGAATTCAACCAATCAACGATTGATTCAAGCAAGTGGACGGTTCAAGATACCGGCGTTGTTTACAATAACGAGCTTGAGTACTACAAGCCGGATAATGCGGTTATTGAACAAGATGGCGGCCGCAGCGTCCTGAGCCTTAAAGCCAAGAAGGAAGAGCATAAAGGCAGCCAGTACACCTCGGCGAAGCTTATCTCCAAAGAAAAAGGCGACTGGACCTACGGCAAGGTTGTTGTCCGCGCCAAGCTTCCCGTTCAGCAGGGCATGTGGCCGGCGATTTGGCTGCTGCCAACCGATGAAGCCCATTACGGCGGCTGGCCGGCTTCCGGCGAGATCGATCTGATGGAGCTGATTGGCGGAGCGAACAAGAACCGCGTCTATGGCACCCTTCATTACGACAGCGTTCAGCCTGACGGCTCGCATGGGTCCGAACAAGGCAGCTATGTTCTGCCGGAGGGCAAGAGCTTTGCCGACGATTACCACGATTTTCAACTGGAATGGCTCCCTGGCGTCATTCGATTCTATGTGGACGGCCAGCTCTACCAAGAAGTGAGCGACTGGAAAACCAAAGGGCCGGGGCAGCCGGACTATTATACGTATCCCGCTCCGTTTGACCGCCCGTTCTATCTGATTCTGAACCTGGCGGTAGGCGGTGATTGGCCGGGTTCGCCAAACGGCGACTTTACGGCCGATCAGATGAATGTCGACTTCGTAAGGGTGTATGAATACAAGAATTTGGACAGCTGGAAGGATGTAACGGGCAATCCGCCGGAGCCTTCCCCTCAGCGCGATCCGCAGGCCGACGGCAATCTGTTGTATAACGAAAAGTTTACGCAGTCAACGGATGCAAATGGCGTGCCGCAGGATTGGAAGTTCCTTCTTAATGCCGGAGGCTCAGGCCAAGTTGCTGTTGTTGACGATGCTTCCAAAGGAAAAACGGCAAAAATCGCAATCGATAACGCCGGTACGGAGAGTTACTCCGTTCAGTTGACGCAAATACCGGTGTTTTTGCAGAAGGGCAAGAAGTATAAGGTCACGTATGAGGCGAAGGCCGATGAGGCCCGCACGATGATGTCGAAGGTGAATCAGTTCGAGAAGAACTGGAAGAATTACTCCGGCGAGCAATACGGCAATCTGACGACCGAATGGCAGTCTTATGAATATACGTTCGACATGCTAGAGAGTACGGACAACAACGCGAGGTTCGAGTTTAATCTCGGGAAAAACGCGGCGGCCGTCTATATCGCAAACGCGAAGCTGGTTGAGATCGGCGATGCGTCTCCCCAGCCGGAGGTGCCGGGTGAACGGACCGCGCTGGCGGACGGCAATCTGATCTATAACGGTACGTTTGATCAAGGGAAAGACCGGCTGGCTTTTTGGACCAAATCCGTTGCTCCGGGTGCGGAAGCAGCGGTCAGCGTGAATAACTTCCTTGCGTTTCCGATTTATGAGCGGCAGTTAGTCGTTAATGTGACAGACGGCGGAGCGGATGCGGAAGCCGTAACGGTCTCCCAGCCTGGGCTGGCGCTTGCAGGGAACAGCGAATACGGCATTTCTTTTGAGGCCAAGGCCGATGCGCCGAGGAGTATGAAGGTTGAACTGGCCGGCGATCATTCCGCTTCATACCCAGGCGGCAATACCATATCGCTGGGCACCACGCTGCAAGCCTACTCGCTGGAAGCGGTATTGGGGGGCGGCGCGGATACGGCGGAAGCGGAGCTAAAGCTGCTGTTCGGCGGCGAGAGCGGTACGGTCTATGTCGACAACGTCCGGCTGGTGAAGCGCGGCGAGCCGATTACGGTAGCGGGCTATACGCATATTCCGGCGGCAAACGCATGGGAGATGCAGGGGCTGCAGCTCGAAAACGCAAGCGAAGGCGGCAAAAACGTCGCTTACATGGATGAAGGCGATACGCTCAAGTACAAAATCGGCGTAACTCGTTCCGGTGTATATCAATTCTCGGCCAGAGTGGCAAGCGGTAAGGAGCAGTCGCAAGTCCGCCTGCGGATCAAAGACGAGAATGGTACCGTCGTCTCGCAGTCGAGTTATGAACTCGGCAATACCGGCGGCTGGCAGACTTATCAAACCGTCTATATGAATCCTGCCGCGCTGGCAGCCGGACATGACTATTATGTGGAATTCCAGGGCTACGACTATAACACGCTTTGGGTAGACCTGTCGCCTAACCTGGTTCAGAACGGCGGATTCGATACGGATCTTAATGGCTGGAATCTGAGTGCGGGAGGTTCGGCGACCATGAGCCGCTCGGATGGGGGAAGCCTGGTTGCGACGCTCCCGGGCACAAGCGCGAACTGGTGGGACGATACGCTTCAGCAAGGCCAATTAACGATCGAGAAGGGCAAGACTTACAGGCTGGAATTTGATGCTTCCGCTACTAGCGAGAAAGCCGTGCAGGTTGTTGTCTCGCAAAGCAGCGGCGATTTCGCCAAATATTTGGAGGACACTGCCCAGCTTTCCGCAGACCGCAAGCATTACGCTTATTCTTTTGCAATGGCCAGCGATTCCGATCCTTCGTCCGTGCTGGTGTTCGGGCTGGGCAATCCGGCGGGCGCCGCAGGCGGGCATTCGGTAACGTTCGATAACGTACTGCTGTACGAGGTGAATGCTTCCGCGGAAAGCGGCGGCCAGCCTACGAACGTCAATCTGCTGCAAAACGGCAATTTCGCGAACGGCCTCGCGGGGTGGTTCTCTTATACGGCGGCACCGGGCGAGCTTACGATCGGAGCTAACAACGGAAAGCTGGAGGCTTCGATCGGCGCTGTGGGCGATAACCCTTGGGATCGCCAGGTTATTCAAGAGGGCTTCGCTATTCAGCAGGGAAGCAAATATGCGTTTAGCTTCAAAGCCAAAGCCAGCACGGCAAGGAAGCTGGGTCTTGGCATCGGATGGGTAGATGTGCCGGCAGGCTATGCATGGCATGGCTATTACGGCCAGCAGGTGGATTTGACGGAAGAGGAGCAGACCTTTACGTTCACCTTTGACGTGACCGATCAGGGGTATAATACGTCCCGCATCTCCTTCGATATGGGCAATATCGCGGGCGGCAACGCCGGTAACGCGACGATTACGATCTCGGACGTTAGCTTGGTCAATCTGGGGCCGATTTAACGCCATTGTATAGATCGAAAGCTTGGTGCTGGGGGAGGGGATAAGCGAAGGCGGCAGGCAATTCCAAGGCATGATAAAATCCGGAGGTGTTCTATGAAAAAGAAAGCATCCCTTCTTATGGCCGGTTCGGCGATTGTATCGATGTTGTTTGTCTCAAGCTCTTACGGGGCTACGGAATTTTGGGAGCCTCTTACGTATTATAATCCCGCTACCTGGCAGAAGGCGGACGGCTACTCGAACGGCGGCATGTTCAACTGTACCTGGCGGGCGAACAACGTAAGCTTTACGAGCGACGGGCATTTGAAGCTGGGCTTGACCAGCTCTGCCTACAACGTGTTTGACTGCGCCGAGTACCGTTCCGTCAACAAATACGGTTACGGTCTGTACGAGGTCAGCATGAAGCCGGCGAAAAACACGGGCATCGTATCTTCCTTCTTCACTTATACCGGTCCGTCTGACGGTACGCCTTGGGATGAGATCGATATCGAGTTCCTCGGCAAAGATACCACCAAGGTTCAGTTTAACTATTACACTAATGGCGTGGGCGGCCATGAGAAAATCGTTGATCTTGGCTTTGATGCGTCGCAAGGCTTCCATACTTACGCGTTTAACTGGCAAGCCGGATCAATCAAATGGTATGTGGATGGCGTACTGAAGCATACGGCAACCTCCAGCATCCCGACCAATCCGGGCAAAATCATGATGAACATCTGGAACGGCAAGGGAGTCGACAGCTGGCTCGGAGCCTACAACGGCGCCAATCCGCTTTATGCCGAGTACGATTGGATGAAATATACGAGCAACTAGTTTAGCGTTAACGGTACAGGGGAACCTGTACCGTTGTTTTTTGCTTCGGTCGAGCTCTATTTGCTATAGGCGGGCGAGAGGGAGCGAGAGATCAAATAGCCCCTCAGGGGATATATTTCAACTGGCATGGCATAGCCCGTTACAGTAAAATTTTAAGGGTGCATATTCAATTTCCAACATCCTAAAGAAGTGCAATCGATGTTGCAATCTTAGTATAGAACGGGGTAGTCCAACTCCTTATTATAAGTCCTGTAAGCTAATACATTGCACTGGGGGAAACGCAGTTGAAAGAACAAAAGAAAAAGTTGCTGCCGACCATGGTACTCGCGGGAGTGATCTCCCTTACGGCGATTACGAGCGCATGCGGCAACAATAACAATGCACCGGACAATGCCAATGCGAGCAAAGAGCCAAGCAACACGGCTTCCGCAGAGAATGCGAATGCAGGCTCGGAAGCGAAAGACGTCAAATACGATCCTCCGATTACCGTTACCTATTTGCGTCCTTGGGGCCCGGATGTCAAATTCAAATCGGGCGAAGACCAGGACAATAACGTTCATACGAAATGGGCGCTTGATAAATTCGGCATTCAGCTCAAGAATCAGTGGATTGCTCCTTCCACGAACAATGCCTTTGAAACGAAGCTTCGTTTGTCTCTTGCAACAAACGAAAAAATGCCGGATATTATTTCGTACCGCGGTGACTTCACGCTGGTAAGAGAGCTGATTGATTCCGGCCGCTTCGTTGATGCAGGCGAGCTGTTCGACAAATATGCGAGCCAGGTATGGAAGGATGCGATGAACGAGGATCCAACCGTATGGTATCCGTACATGGAGGACGGCAAGCGAATTGGGATTCCGATTCTGGATTACGCTTACAATGGCGACCCTGTCATGTGGATCCGTGAAGACTGGATGCAGAAGCTTGGACTGTCGGCGCCAAAAACGTTGGATGATCTCGAGAAAGTGATGGATGCCTTCACGAACCAGGATCCGGACGGTAACGGCAAGAAGGATACTTACGGTCTCGCAATCGGCTTCAAGAACTGGATTAATACATGGATGTCGGACGCGGGCTGGATCTTTGGCGCTTACGGCACAATGCCTAACCAATGGAACAAAACCGCGGACGGCAAGCTCGAATACGGCTCCGTAACCGAAGGCTCCAAGAAGGCGCTGGCCACGCTTCAAAGCTGGATGAGCAAAGGCTATCTGCCAACCGAAGCGGGTCTCTATGACGAGACGAAAGCGGCGGAAGACTTCACGGCGGGCAAAGCGGGTATCGTTGTTGGTCCTCACTGGATGCCGGCATGGCCGCTGGAAGACGTGAAGAAGAACAATAAAGACGCGCAGTACAAAGCTTATCCGCTGCCAGCGGGACCAGACGGTAAAGTGGGACGTCACGGTACATCGAACTCGAACGGCGTAGTCTTGATTAATGCCGAAATGGAGCATCCGGAAGCGTTCTTCGCTTACCAGAATTATCTGTTCGAGCAATACGCGAATCCGCAGGTTGGCGGAGAGTTCGAGAACGGTCTTGCCGAAGGTTACGACTGGGTTACGGTAGACGGCCAGGTGAAGACGGACGCGGCAAGCACGGGCGGTTACGCACCTGAGAAATATACGCTGACTTTTGACGGCGCTCGTATTCCAAGCCTGAACATGCAAGTGCTCTCGAAGCTCGCGAACGGCGAAGAAGCGACTACTCCATTCGAGAAGAAGCTGAAGATGAGCACTCCGCAGCCAATGCTGGAAGCAGCTAAGATTGTACAGGAGCAGAAGGATTCGGTTCTGCCTCAAATGTTTACGGGCGCTCCGACCAAGACGATGCAGACAAGCAACGATATTCTGGGCAAGATGGAGAAGGACACCTTCTCGCAAATCATCTACGGCAAAGCTCCGGTTGATTCCTTCGACAAATTCGTGGAGAAGTGGAAATCCTCCGGCGGCGATAAAATCACCCAGGAAGTTAACGAGTGGTACCAATCCGTCAGCAGCGGAACAAAATAAATCTTGTCAGTAAGAGACCGTCTCTCATATGAAGAGGCGGTCTTTATCTTTCTGCCCCCTCTTTTAAAAAGAGCAGGGTTCTTTGCGGCGTAACGCCCGTAAGGGCGCGGCAAACCGGACGGAGCGGGCCGGCACGGAGCAAGTGAATGTTCTGGAGAAGCGGAGTTAATGCTTCCGAAGTAGCTTTCTTGCAGAAAGCTTGTAGCCCGCCTTTGTTTTCAAAGTTTAACCTTAAACCAAATTAGAAACGGAAACTTTGAAAACAACAGCGGTCGAAAGAGCATTCACTTGCGTAGTGCCGGCCATTAGCGTAGTCCCATACCCCCAGCGCAAAAACCAGTTACCCGCAACAACCAACTCTTTTTATGTTATAGTATTGGTTATTTAAACGACTTACGGACAATGACGGGGGAGCTTCACATGGTATGGAACTGGTTCATTCGGAAAAGCAGCGTGCAAAATAAGTTTCTGATCGCTTCGCTGGTGCTTATTATTATACCGCTGGGACTGTTCGGGACGATCTCGCTGCAGATCTCCAAGGATTCCATCACCTCGCAGGTCAGCCAGTCGAACCTGAAGACGCTGGGACAGATTGCGGACAAGACCGACCGGATGCTGGATGACATTATCGCGGTGTCGAACCAGTTCTTCCTCAGCACCGAGGTGAACCACGCGTTTACGCAAGCCTTTGATCCGAGCAGCTACGAATATGCCATGCAGAGGGCTTCCTTCGATCAGATGCTGTCCAATTCCATTTATTCTTTTAACCGGATCAGCTTTCAAGTACTGTTGAGAGGGCTTAACGGCTTTGAATTTCCGGGCAACGGCATGGAGGAGACGTTGTCTCAGCCGGTCAGCTCGTATTCGGACAAGGAGTGGTACCGCGCCGCCGTCTACGGTCAAGGCCAGATTATCTGGGTAACCGAGCCGATGCCGGAGCTGACGGGTGTAGACCGGGGGGCCGCCTTCTACGGCGTACGGATCAGCAAGCGGTTTGAAAGCGGTTCACCTACGGGCATTGTAGCGGTCAGCGTCGACGAAAGCTCGCTTAACGACTTATACAGCAGCGCGCTCGATAAAGCGCAGGAGATCGAGATCGTAGACGCAAACGGAAGAATCATCTCCTCCGGCCATAAAGACCAAATTCGCGAGTCGCTGGCCAGCCGGCCGTATTATTATAAAATCCGGGATTACGATTCCGGTTATTTCAGGGCGGAGGAAGGCGGAAAGGAGCAGCTCATCTCTTTCCAGACAATCGGCAAGACGAATTGGAAGCTGATTTCGTACACGCCTACGGCGACGGTATTGTCCAGCATCAACCAGCTCCAGACGATCGTTATTCTGGTTTTTGCGGGTGTTATGCTGCTTGCGTACGCATCCTCTTATTTCATGGCGAGGCGCCTTGCCGTTCCGATCAAAAGATTGTATAACCATTTTGGACGGGTGGAGCTTGGCGATTTGTCGGTCCGTCTTCCCGTTAACTCGGAGGATGAAATCGGGCATTTGACGAGAAAGTTCAATCGCATGCTCGAACGGATTCAGGAGCTGCTGGAAAATATCCGGCTGGAGCAGGAGCGCAAAAGACATGCGGAGCTCCAGGCGCTGCAATCGCAGATCAACCCGCATTTCCTGTACAATACTCTAGCCTCGATCCGGTTTATGCTCGTGAAGCACAAGCCGGAGACGATTGATTCGGTTATCGTGGCTCTGGTGAAGCTGCTCAAGCAATCCATTTCGAAGCAGGACGAGCTTATCCCGATCGGGGAGGAGCTGGAGATGGTCCGGAATTATTTATACATTCAACAAATCAGGCAAGGGGACCGGATGGAGGTCCGGTACGAGCTCGAAGAGGAGCTTTACGAATACAAGACCATCAAGCTTATTTTGCAGCCGCTGATCGAAAATGCGATATTCCATGGCCTGGAACGCAAGGGAGAAGGACAACGGCAGCTTATCGTGAGAGGGTATATGGAACGAACCGATATTTGTTTTGAGATCGAGGATAACGGGGTCGGGATGGATCTTGGGGACATGGATTCCAAGGCAGCGGGAGAGCAAGACGAAAAATTGGTTCACCGCGGAGGCTACCGGAACGTTCACGAACGGCTTCAGCTTAATTTTGGCGAGAATTACGGAATCAGCGTGCAATCGCAAGCCGGGGCGGGAACGACGGTCCTCGTCCGGATACCCGCTATACACAAATGGGAGGAGGTGCGGACAAGATGAATATTCTCATTGTGGATGATGAACCGATGATCCGGGAATGGTTCCAGATGACGGTGGAGCGGACGGGCGGCGATTACCGGATAGCGGGCGAAGCTTCGAACGGCGAGGATGCTTTAACCTTCTGCCGGACCCATCCGGTTGATCTTGTCGTTACGGATATCAAGATGCCGGGAATGAACGGGATTGACCTGATCAAAGCGCTGAAAGAAGAAATGCCGCATATCCGGTCGGTGGTCTTCAGCTCTTACAGCGAGTTCCAATTCGCGGCGGAAGCGCTGAAGTTTGGGGCAAGCGAATACATTTTGAAGGCGGAAATTACGCTGTCCGGGCTGGAACAGATTTTGCAGAAAATCAAAAAGGATATTGACCTGGATCAACGGGCGGCCAGCGAAATAAACGCGCTTAGATACAGCTTGAACGAAAGTCAGGTTACGCTTCGCAATGCCTATTTCCGTGAACTCTTGGAGGGTGGACGGGAGGCGGCGAATGGATTCGCGGAGAGAATGGAGCGTCTGCATATCGGGTTGTCCGAGAAGCATCTTGCCTTGCTTGTTGTGGGAATTGTACAGGGCTCGGAGCCGCTGCGAATCAGGGAGGAAGGGCTGCTGCATAACGCGGTCATTAACATTCTGGACGAGACGCTGCATCATGAGCTGGGGAACGGCTGCTCCTTCCTCTACAAGCCGAATCTGTATATCATGCTCTGCAATTCGGTTCACACGGGATTAAAGTCGCAGCGCGAATCGCTGCTTGTGCTGGCAAGCCGGGCAAGCGAGCATTTGCAGCGGTTTGTCGGAGCTAACGCCGTGATCGGAATCAGCCATATGTACAGCAGGCTGTCTTATTTGCCGGAGCAGCTGTCCGAAGCTCTTGCGGCTGCGGACCGTCATTTATTTTACGGCGATCCCGGTATTGCCTGGTATGAAGACAACGGCAGTGCAGGCAGCGCGGCTTACAGCAACTACGGGTCCGGCTGGACGTCAACGTTTCAGGGCTATCTGGATAACGGACTGACGGCTAGAGCCGGCTTGTTCCTCGAGAGAATTATGGACGAGATGGAAACGGGGAGACAGCTGTCAGCCAAGCAGGCAAGGTCGCTGGTGCTGGAGTTGATTTACATTGCGGTTAACCGCGCCCGAACGGTAGGCGTTCCGACGGAAGAGCTGGAGACGCTCTATATTGACGCCCACGTGGAGGTTCAGCGGTATGCAACGTTCCGCGAATTGTCCGGCTGGGCGAGCAGCGTTTTTCATCAGATCATGGATCGGATCAGCGCGCGGCGTCCGCAATATGGCGAAGCGGTGGAACGGGCATGCGAATATATTACGCTGCATTATGCGGAGGATCTGATGCTGCAGGACATCGCGGACCATGTTCATCTGAGCCGGACGTACATCAGTGAATTGTTCAAGAAGGAAACGGGCATGAATTATAACGAGTACCTGATGCAGGTGCGGATGGAAAAAGCGAAGGAGCTTCTGAAACGGCAGACGCTGAAGGTTGCCGATGCCGCGGCGCTTGTCGGTTATTCGAATACGAGCTATTTCATCAAGCTGTTCAAGAGCTATACGGGCTTGTCCCCGGCCGAATATATGGAGCGGCAGCGAAGCGTCTAAATAAATACCGATCCGTCAAACATCGCGATAACGCGGTGTTTTTTTGTGAAATCCGAACAGCGGAGTACGGAATCCGAATATTTTGCTAGTCCCTTAAGGCAGAGGAGCCAGGCTGCTCTTTATTCCTGTACTTTTGTGCCGAAAGACCGGAATCTTGCGTCACTGGCGGGCTCCGCCATTCTTTATACTTCATAGTAGATTTCACAAAGGGAGGTCATAGGAGATATGAAAAAAAGAAAAAGCATCATGACGGCGCTTTGCGTGACGGTGCTGGCCAGCGTTGCGTTAACCGCATGCGGCAGCAACTCCACCGAGCAGCTGAACCCGAAGGACAACGGTTCTTCCGGCGGCAGCAAGACGCTGACATTCTGGCGGGCAGGCACGGATGCGCCGGAGAAAGCGTATTGGACGCGCGTGATTCAGGAATTCGAAGCCAGCCATCCGGGCGTGAAGGTGAACTACAGCGAGGTTCCGTTCGGCAACGACATGGAGACCAAGCTGAATGCCGCTTATGCCAGCGGTACCGCGCCGGATGTGCTGTCTTATACACTGGCATCGGTTGCCCAGCGGGCAAATCTTGGCCAATATGAACCGCTTGACGCTTATACGGATAAGTGGGATGGCAAAGGCGACATGATGGAAAGCGTGCTGAACACCGGCATGTACAAAGACAAGCTGTACGGCCTCGGGTTTATTCCGGATCCTCGCGTTCTATTGTGGCGCAAAGACCTGTTCGAAGCGGCTGGACTTGATCCCGAGAAGCCGCCGGCAAGCTGGGAAGAGCTTGCGAAGGATGCGGAGCTACTGACGAAGAAAGACGGTAATACAACGGTGACGGCGGGTCTGGCCATTCCAACGGCTAACGCTTGGACCTTCTGGCAATCGTTTGTCCTGCAAAACGGCGGCAAAATCATCGATGCGGATAAAAACGAGCCGCTCTTCGATTCTCCGGAATCGATTGAAGCCACGCAGTATATTGTGGACCTGGTGAAAAAAGGCGTAACGATTCCGAACGACTCGGCGAAATCCAACGAGAACCTGTTCCCGAACGGCAAAGCCGCAATCGCTTACGACAGCCCGGCTGCTTACGTGAATACGCAAAAGGATCATCCGGAGCTGGCCGGCAAGATTGGCGTATCCGGTCCAATCGAGCGCAAAACAAAAGCTACCTTCGCCGGTATGCGCCTGCTCTTCATGAGCTCGCAAAGCAAGCAGAAGGATCTGGCGTTTGAATTCATGCAGACGGTTATGTCCAAGGAAGAGACATGGAACCGATACAAGGAGCTTGGCACGCCGGTTGTCCTGAACTCGCTGAAGGATGATTACATCAAAGACAAACCGGAAATGAACCAAGCGGTATTCGACGCGGTATCCTACGGGGAAGGCGCAGCAAAGGTCACTTACTCCAGCAAAATGTACGAGATTATCAGCCAGCATCTGGAAGCCGCCTTCTACAACACGAAATCGGCGGAGCAAGCGATGAAGGATGCGGCCGCAGAGCTGAAAAAAGAGCTGCCAAACTTGATTACCAACTAACCGGCATCCATTTAGCATGTAATAGGCGCCTGCTGCCGCAAGAAGGGCAGGCGCCTTTTTCAAAGGATTTTTCTCATTGAAGGAAGAGAGGCGAGGCGTTATGAATTCCGTGAATCCGGCTGCTGCAGCCAGCAAGGCGACAACTCGCAAGAGCCGGCGGCGCGCCCCAATCGATAAGGCCGGATATCTGTTTATTGCCCCGGGCTATCTCGTTTATTTCGCGTTTATTTTTATCCCGCTGCTGGTGGGGCTGTATTACAGCTTTACGAACTACAACTTTTACTCGACGCCGGCTTTTGTTGGTTTCGACAACTACGTAAGGCTGTTCCATGACAAGCTGTTTGGCACGGCGGTGTACAACACGTTTATTTATTCCTTGTTTTCGATTTTCCCGCAGATGGCCTTAGGCCTCTTGCTCGCGGTATTGCTTAACGGAAAGCTGAGAGGCCGCCTGTTCGCCCGCGTCAGCGTTTATATTCCGAACGTCACCTCCATGGTGGCGGTATCGATGATCTGGCTATGGATTTACGATCCGTCGCTCGGGATTTTGAACCGCGTGCTGAAGACGTTAGGCCTTGCCCCGGTGCAATGGCTGTACGATCCGAGCACGGCGATGGCCGCCATCATTATAATGGGAATCTGGAAATCGATCGGCTACACGATGATCGTGTATTTGTCCGGTCTGCAGTCCATCCCGGCAAGCCTTTATGAAGCCGCTCATATGGATGGCGCAACAAAGGTCCGGCAGTTTTTTGCCATCACGATTCCGATGCTTAAGCCAACAACGTTCTTTATTCTGGTTATGTCCTGCATTAACTCGTTTATGGTGTTTGAGCAGGTCAACATTTTGACAAACGGCGGACCGCTGAACAAAACGACAACCATCGTGCATCAGATTTACCTGCGCGGCTTCCAGGATTTCCAGATGGGCTACGCTTCGGCGATGGCGATGGTCTTGTTCGTGATTACGCTGCTTATTACTTTGCTGAATTTCCGTCTCGGAAATAAAGGGAATGACACCGATGTGGATTAGGAGGCGGACACGTAATGACTAGAAAATGGCCTACTGTAATTTTTTCAATCGTTATGTTTATCATTGCATTGCTTATGCTGTTCCCGTTCTTGTTAATGGTCGTGACATCATTAAAGACGATGGGCGAGATTCAGTCCCCGACATTTACGTTTATTCCGAAACATTGGTTATTCGACAATTACGCGGAAGCCATGGGACGAGGCGATTGGCTCCGATACTTCTATAATTCGTTTATCGTAACCGGCGTTACCGTAGTATTCAGCCTGGTGTTTAACTCCATGGCGGGCTTCGCTTTTGCTAGGCTGCGTTTCCCGGGCCGGGATGTACTCTTCTTCTCCGTGCTGATCGGCATTATGGTGCCGCCGCAGGCGACGATGATTCCAACCTTCCTGATGATGAAGATGTTCCCGTTCTTTGGGGGCAACGACTGGCAGGGGCAAGGCGGCTTTGGCTTCATTAACAGCTATACGGGGCTGGTGCTGCCGTTTATTGCGGGCTCCTTCGGGATTTTCCTGTGCCGGCAATATTTCTTAAACTTCCCGCGGGCGCTTGACGAGGCGGCGCAGATTGACGGAGCGAATGTCTTCCGCGTATTCTTCCAGATCTATCTGCCGCTCAGCAAACCGATTCTGGCAACGCTGGCGATCTTCAAAACTACGGCAACTTGGAACGATTACATGTGGCCGCTTATCATGACCAACACGGAGCATATGCGGACCGTGCAGCTTGGCCTTACCATTTTCCGCAGCGAGACGAACGTAGAATGGAATTTGCTCATGGCGGCAACTACCTTAGTCGTGTTGCCTCTTGTATTATTATTCTTGGCAGCGCAGAAATACTTTGTGCAGGGGATTGTCACAACAGGTCTGAAATAAGGGGTGCTTTCATGCGAACGATTATGATTATGCTCGATACCTTGAACCGAAGAGCTTTATCCGCTTACGGCGGGGATGGCGTTCGGACGCCTAATATCGACCGGCTGGCGGAGCAGTCCGTCGTCTTCGACCAGCATTGGTCCGGGTCGCTGCCTTGCATGCCGGCGCGGCGCGATATACTGACGGGACGAGCCGCTTTTCTGGAGAAGGGCTGGGGCGGAATTGAACCGTTTGACCGTACGTTGCCCGCCGCGTTAAGGGAAGACGGCGTGTTCAGCCACATCGTGACCGACCACTATCATTATTTTGCAACGGGCGGCGAGAACTATTGCCAGTCCTTCTCCACGTGGGATTTCCACCGGGGGCAGGAGGATGATCCTTGGGTTTCTTCTATTAAAGATTTGCCTGCGCCGGAGCATTATTACGGTCAGGTACGCGCGCAATGCGAGAAGAACCGTACGCGGTTTCTTCACGAAGAGGATTATCCGGGGCCAAGGACCATTCAGGCGGCATGCGACTGGCTGGAGAAGAACGGACGCGAGGACCGGTATTTCTTGACGGTGGAAGCTTTTGACCCGCATGAGCCGTTTGATACGCCCGATCGTTATTTGCAAATGTACCAGGACAGCTACGAAGGTCCAGCCTACAGCTGGCCGAAATACGGCACCGTTGACGTACCGCCGGAGGCGCTTGCCCATATTCAAAAGCGTTATGCGGCAACTCTTACGATGACCGACCATTGGCTTGGCAAGCTGCTGGATACGATGGAACGGCTGGATATCCTGGACGATACTCTTGTTATTTTTACAACCGACCACGGTTTATTGCTTGGCGAGCATGAACAGACCGGCAAAAACGTCATGCATGTGTATAACGAGCTGGCCAATATCCCGCTAATGATTCGTCTGCCTGAAGGCCGGGCCGCGGGCACCCGCATCCAGGCGCTTACTCAAAATATCGATCTTATGCCTACGATCCTGGACTATATGGGAGCTTCGATTCCGGATACGGTGCAAGGCTCTTCGCTTCGCGGATTGCTCGAAGGAACGCAGGAGAAGGTGAGGGAAGCGGCTTTGTACGGCTATCACGGGATGTGCGTCAATGTAACGGATGGCCGTTATACGTATATGCGCGCACCGGTCTCCAAGGATAATTATCCTTGTTACGCTTACACAGCTATGCCGACCACTTTCCGTTCCTATCTCGGACGCGTAGCGCCGGAGCGAATTGAAGCGGGCCGGTTCCTGCCTTATACGGCATATCCGGTGTTCAAAATTCCGGAAAGCACGCAGGGAGTAACGTATGCCCGGAATCAATTCGTCATGGAGACGCGGCTGTATGATCTTGCTCGGGATGAGCATCAGGAGCATCCGCTTCAGGATGATGAGGCCGAGGCAAGGATGATGGAGCTGCTCGTTGCGGGCATGAAGCGGGCGGGAGCACCGGAAGAGCAGTACGTCCGGCTTGGACTACAAGAAAAAGAATAGAGAAGATGGCAGTATAAGGCCTTCCGTTAGTTTACGTGCGGAAAGCGTTGTACTGCCTTTTCTTATTATGGTAGTGTTGAAATAAGAGATTTACAGAAAAGCTAGCTAGATGGATCATAGACACTTCTTATTGGGAGAGGATGTTAAAGATGGCACAGGAATCAGAGAGCAGCACGGTAAAATCCTGCTGTTCCACCGATCGTTCATCGGTTGTGATTGCACCTAAGAATCTGAGGCTGAAAGCAGCGGTCAAACCGGCGGACTCCAAGCCGGCAGCCAATCCGGATACAGCGGGAATGCTGTTTATTCCGGGCGGAACCTTCCTGATGGGAACCAATGATAAGGAAGGCTTTGCGGCAGACGGGGAAGGACCGGTGCATAGCGTTACCGTAAACAGCTTTTATATGGATGAAACGGCGGTAACGAACGAGCAGTTCGGACGTTTTATCGCGGCAACGGGTTACGTCACCGAAGCCCAGAGGTTTGGCTGGTCTTACGTGTTCCATCTGTTCGTTTCTGAGGAGGAAGCGGCGAAGGTGAAGACGGTGCCGCAGACAGCCCCTTGGTGGTACCCGGTTGAAGGTGCGGACTGGAACCATCCGGAAGGACCCGATTCTCATATCGAAGGCCGCGAGGATCATCCGGTTATTCATGTCAGCTGGAACGATGCGATGGCGTATTGCGAGTGGGCGGGCAGGCGTCTGCCGACGGAAGCGGAGTGGGAATACGCGGGCCGCGGCGGACTTGCGCAGAAGCGTTACCCTTGGGGCGATGAGCTGAAGCAAGGCGGCGAGCATAACTGCAACATCTGGCAGGGTAAATTCCCGGTCAAAAATCACGCCAGCGACGGTTACCTGGGAACCGCTCCGGCCAAGAGCTTCAAGCCCAACGGCTATGGCCTCTATAATATGGCGGGCAACGTCTGGGAATGGTGCTCCGACTGGTTCAGTCCGGCCTACTACCAGAGCGGCGAGAACGATAACCCGCCTGGCCCGCGTACCGGAGAAGGCCGCGTCATGCGGGGCGGCTCGTATCTCTGCCACAGCTCCTACTGCAACCGCTACCGGGTAGCGGCGCGCAGCAAGAATACGCCCGACAGCTCCACCGGCAATTGCGGGTTCCGCACGGTGCTGTCCGCACCGCAGCAATAATAGAGCAAAGCCGTCTACCAAGCACGCCGTTAGCTTGGTAGACGGCTTTTTTTGTAGCCCGAAAGCACCTGCGACGCGGGGGCTGGGCTATTTCAACAACGCCACCTAAACCGTGCTTTCCGAGCTTAACGATGCCCCGCATCGTAAAGCGACCTCTCCCATCCATCCACCCACCTCACCGACAGGTCACAATCTTATCCTTTCAGGTCACCGGATTGGTAGTGAGACTCCCCTTCGAAATCCTACAATGAACTCATGAACCACGGCATACCGGGGTCAACAAACTTACAAGAGTTGATAAAGGGAAGGGAGCTCTCAACGATGTTAAAGAGCAAAAAGATGCTTATCACGCTTAGCTTGCTGGCTGTATCCATGTCGCTTGCCGCATGCGGCGGCAACAATAACGGCAATGGTACAACGGCTAGCAATGCCAATGCCTCCGCCAGCACCAATACGAACGCTAACACCCCGGCTTCGGAATCGCCAAGCGCGGACGCTGCGGCAACCGCGGAAGCGAACGGGCCAACGGAAGCGAAGCCTGCCGAGCTGACTATATGGCCGGATACGGCGGAAGACAAACTCGCCGTAATCCAGGCGGCAGCGGATAAATACACCGCGGCAACAGGGATTAAGATCAACATTAAGCCGGTAGCGATGAACGATCAACCGGATGTGCTAGCGCTCGACGGTCCCGCCGGCAAAGGTCCGGACCTGTTCTACCAGCCGGGCATCGGCAGCTTGGTCGTGAAAGGCCTTGTGCAAGAGGTGAAAGCTTCGGACGAGGTAAAAGGCACTTACACGCCGGAAGCACTCGCGGCGCTTAGCCAAGACGGCGTTCTGTACGGCCTCCCATTAGTAACGGAAACATATGCTCTTTTCTATAATAAGAAGCTTGTCCCTAATGCGCCTGCAACGATTGCGGACCTCGAGCAAATCATGAAAGACCAGACCGACGCGAAGAAGCAGAACTACGGCTTCCTCTTTGAAGCGGCAAACTTCTACTTTGCTTGGGGCTTCCTCGGCGGCGAAGGCGGTTATATTTTCAAAGACAACGCAGGCAAATACGATATCAACGATATCGGTCTGAACAAGGAAGGCACGGTAAAAGGCGCTTCCCTGATCCAAAGCTGGTTCAACAACGGTTACCTGCCTAAAGGCGTTAACGGTGACATCGTTGGCGGCCTGTTCACGCAAGGCAAAGTTGGCGCGGTTATCAACGGACCTTGGGCCATCAACGATTACAAAAAAGCACTCGGCGACGATCTGGCGGTTGCTCCAATCCCTACGCTCGAAGGCGGCGCGCATCCAACCTCCTTCATTGGCGTAAAGGGCTGGATGCTCTCCAAGTTCTCGAAGAGCCCGGAGTGGGCGGCGGATTTCGCGGCCTTCCTGACGAACGAAGAGAACGCGCTTGAGTACTTCAAGAAAACAGGCGAGGTTCCGCCGGTTATCAACGTCCTGAACAATCCGGTTCTGACGGGCGATCCGCTTGTAGCCGGCTTCTCGCAGCAAATCCAATACGGCCAGCCGTTCCCGACAGTTCCAGAGCTTGACCATGTATGGGATCCGATGGCGAACGCCCTGAAATTCATCACGGAAGGCAAAGACGTGCAAGCTTCCCTGGACGATGCCGTGAAACTCATTAACGACAAGATGAAAATGGCCGGCGCGAAGTAAAGAAATCCTCGTCCGCCATACCATGAAACAAGGAAAGGGGCTCCTCACAGCCCCTTTCTCTATTAAATGCATTCGGAAATATGGAAGGTGAACCAAACATGAACATCAACGCCCTGGAGCCCGTGTCGCAAACCAGACAAAGCCAGCATAATCCTGCCCTCGCGACCGTCCTGTCCATCGTTCCTGGATTAGGCCAGCTGTACAACCGCCGCTGGATCAAAGGAATTGTATTTCTTGTAATTGGCTTAAGCTTGATCATTGCGTTATCCGTGCCTATCGCAAACGGCATCGAAGGAATGATTACGCTCGGGGACAACCCGGAGACCGACGATTCCCGTAATTTGCTCGTCCAAGGCTTGTTATCCTCCATCATTGGCGTTATCCTGCTAGGCCTGTACGTGCTGAATGTGCTGGATGCCCGGAAAGATGCGAAAAAACGCCGAGAGGGCGTCCGCACGCCATCCGTCCGGCAGGCCTTCCAGGACAGCTGGGAGCATGGCTTCCCGTATTTCGTCGTTGTGCCGAATTTCATCATGATGGCGCTGATCGTCATTTTCCCGCTGCTGTTTATGATCTCTCTCGCTTTTACCAACTACAACTTGTACAATTCACCGCCTGCCCATCTGCTGGACTGGGTTGGTTTTGCGAACTTTAAAGCTTTATTCACGGAAGCCGTGTGGAGCAAAAGCTTATTTACCGTTCTTTCCTGGACGGTCGTATGGACGCTTGTGGCGACAACGCTGCAAATTATGCTGGCTTTTTTCCTTGCGGTGATGATCAATGACAGCCGAGTCAGGTTCAAACGCCTGATCCGCACGGTTATGATTCTCCCTTGGGCGGTTCCGTCTTTTATGACCGTGCTTGTGTTTACGGCGATGTTTAACGATACGTTTGGCGCGATTAACCGGGATATTTTCTCCCACTTTGGCGTGTCGATTCCGTGGCTCTCCGATCCGACCTGGGCGCGCGTTGCGATTATCGGCATTCAAGTATGGCTTGGTTTCCCTTACGTATTTACGCTGATTACCGGGGTGCTTCAAGGAATCTCGAAGGACTGGTATGAAGCAGCCGATGTGGACGGGGGAAGCCGCTGGAAAAAGTTCCGTTTCATCACGATGCCTCATGTGCTGTTCGCAACGGCTCCGCTGCTCATTATGCAATACTCGTACAACTTCAATAACTTCAATATTATTTATTTGTTCAACAAGGGCGGTCCTCCGGTTCCGGGCCAGAACTCGGGAGCAACCGACATCTTGATCTCTTGGGTGTACAGCCTGACGTTTAAGGAAAACAATTACAAAATGGCCGCCGCCGTATCCATCATCATGGGTATCGTCGTCGCGGCGTTTGCTCTCTATCAATTCAGCAGAACCCGTTCCTTCAGAGAGGAGGATATGTACTAAAATGAAACGTTCGCTCAAATCCGCTCTGGAAGTGTCCGGCATTTATCTGGTTGTCCTGATCATGTTCCTGATTATTTTGTACCCGCTGCTCTGGGCGTTCAGCATGTCCCTCAACCCGGGCACCAGCTTGTTCTCGCTCAAGATGATCCCGGACAACTGGTCGCTGGAGCATTACGAATGGCTGTTCAACAATCCGAGCAGCAACTACACCCTATGGTACAAAAATACGCTGATCATCGCGTTTGCGAACGGCCTTGCCTCGGTCTGCATCGTATCCATTGTGGCTTACGTGTTCTCGCGGTTCCGGTTTGTCGGACGGAAGAACAGCATCTACACGTTCCTGCTGCTGCAGATGTTCCCGGTCTTGATGGGAATGGTGGCGATCTACCTGCTGCTCAATACCGTAAACCTGCTGGATACGTTTTTGGGTTTAATCCTGATTTATGTGTTTGGCGGCTTGCCGATGAACCTGTTCCTTGTAAAAGGGTACCTCGATACGATTCCGCGCGATCTCGACGAATCGGCCAAAATCGACGGGGCGGGCTACCTGACGATTTTCTTCCGCATTCTGGTACCGCTTGCCAGCCCGATTATCGCGGTTGTTGCCTTGTTTACGTTTATGGCGCCGTTCTTCGATTTCCTGACGCCGCAGATCATTATCCGCAGCCCGGAGAAGTTTACGCTGGCGCTAGGCTTGTACAACTTCATTAACGATAAGTTCGCGAACAACTTTACGATGTTTGCCGCAGGCACGATCCTGATTGCGATTCCGATCTCGATTGTCTTCCTGCTGCTGCAAAGGTTCCTTATTTCCGGTCTTGCGGATGGGGCAACCAAAGGTTAGTAATTCATTTCATTTTAGGAGGAATGGGATCAATGCCATCATTATTGAAAAAGCTGATGATTCTGTGCATGGCGCTCCTTATTGCGATCCCCCCGCTGTCCGCTAGTGCGGACGGCGTTTCCGGGGTTAATAATGAATACGCTTACATGCGAATTCATAATCCTTGGCAAGGGTACTCGCTTTATGAGGATGCCGAAGGTAAAGTGCGTTACGGTTTTCCCGCAGTAAACGATCCTTATGCGCAATGGACAATCGAGGAGAAGGATGGACATAAGCGCATCAAGAACCGCGCGACCGGCCATTACATGAACTCGGAGCAAGTGACGGATGCGAATATTACGAATGCGGTTGAGAGCTCTGCTGCAAGCGAAGGCTCGGCAGCCGACACCTGGGATATTGCGGAAGTAGCGAGCAAGCCTGGCGAGTTCAATATTATCAGCACCCGCAATTCGTCGTGGATTGTCAACTTCCAGATTCAAGACGGCAAGGTGCAGGCGAACAACTGGGCGCAAAAGGATTGGGGAAGCGCGACATGGACGCTGGATCCCGCCGAAGCAACCGAGCCGGTTCGGATCGTTAGTCCGTGGAACGGCTCCTATTTATATGAAGAAGACGGAGAAATGAAATACGGAGAAATCGCTTTGAACGATACGTCTTCGCAATGGTTCGTGGAAGACAAGGGTGGCTACCAACGTCTACGCAACCGAGCAACCGGACATTATCTTCATTCGCAGGCGATTACCGCGGAGCAAATGACGAACCCGGTTGGTATTTCCGCGATTGACGAGGGCTGGACATCGGATTTATGGTCCCTCGAAGCGGCTGATGACAATGGCGGCATCAACATCGTCAGCTCCCGCGACAACAGCTGGATCGTTAATATTCAGGGCACCGGCAACGGCCCGGACGGCATCGTCCGCGCGAACAACTGGGCGCAAAAGAGCTGGGGCAGCGCCGTCTGGAGGCTTGAGCCTGCGGCGGATTCCGCTCCGAAGCGGATCAAGAACAATTGGAAGGGCACCTATTTGTATGAAGAGAACGGCCAGATCAAATATGGCGAACCCGCCTACACCGATAAGGCGTCGCAATGGATTCTAATCGACACGGCAAACGGGACGCTGCTGCGCAATCTAGCAACCGGTCATTACGCAACAAGCGTCGATTACGTAGGAGCAACACCGCTCTCCGCGGAGAACTCGCCAAGCGCGGATTCGGCCTGGGTAGTTGCGGCCGCCAAGAATGACAGCGGCGGTGAAGTCGAAGGCTACGTCACGCTCCGAAGCGCGGCAAACGCGAACAGCTTCATCAACGTGCAGAATCAGGACGGCTTCGCGCAGGGCAATAACTGGGCGCAGGTAACGTGGGGCAGCGCGCAATGGGCGCTGGAAGATCCGGCTCCGCCGAAGGAGCCTGTTATTCCGTATATCCGGATCAAGAACAACTGGCTGCAGCTGTATTTGTTCGAGGATGCAAACGGCGTTGTCCAGTACGGTAACGTACAGCCTTCGGACCGGAATGCGCAATGGCTGGTTGAGGAGCATGACGGCGTGAAGCGGATCAAGAACCGCGGGACCGGTCACTACTTAAACAATGAAGGAGCAGCAGGCGACCGGGACGCACTGAAATCAACGGCGTTGGCCGACGAATCATCAGCGGGCGACTGGACGATCGAGACGTATCAAGGCTACAAGCTGATTGGCAAGCCTGGCGATGCCAGCGGCAAATACATTAACGTCGAGAACAAGCTGAAGCACGCGCAGCTTAGCGTCGTGCCGAAGGATTGGGGCAGCCCGAAATGGGAGTTTATTACGGTAGGCGAGACTGCGCCTGCTTATGTGCGCCTGAAGAACAGCTATTTTGGCCAATATCTCTTTGAGGATGAGAACGGCAATGTCGCTTACGGTCAGCCTGCAGAGGATGATCCGGCTTCCCAGTGGTCCATCGAGACCGCTCCGCAAGGCGTATACATCGTGAACAAGGCGACCGGTCATATGATCTCGAATGAAAACATTAACCGTGCCGAGAATGAAGCAAACCCTCATCTAAAGCCTCTGGAAAGCTTGACGCTTGATAAGTCATGGGGCAGCGTGCAGTGGGAGATGACGGATGTTGATGGAGCGGCGAATACGAAAATATTCAGCAACGGCTGGAACGCGAACTGGAATAACGAACCTGCCCGCATTCATATGCAGGATCAGACCGGCTATGGTCAGGCGAGTCCGATTCCTGCCGACTGGGGCAGCGCGCAGTGGGTGCTGGAGGCTGCACCTCAAGCACCGGCCGGGCTGCCGGAAGGTTATATCCGCATCAAGAACGAAGCTTCCGGGCAATACCTGTACGAGAATGGCAATAACGTTGTTTTGTACGGAACGCCGGCTGCCAATAACGCGGCTTCGCATTGGAAGATGACCAGTAAGGAAGGCAAGCAGCTGATCGTAAACCGGGCGACCGGCAATGCGATTTCGATTGAACATCTGCAAAGCTACCTCGAGACAACGGCTTCGCCGGCTGCAGACGACACGAAGGTGCAATGGGTTGTGGAAAATGGTCCTTCAGCCGGCCTTTATCTGCTCCGCAGCGCAGCTCTTGGTTACGAAGACAACTATATTCATACCGAAGACCTGCAGGGCTACGCTCAGTATGAATTGAGATCGATTGAAAGCCGCGGCGTGCAATGGAGATTCGAGACGGCGCCTGCTGAAGCGGTAACGGTGCCGCCGGTTGACGGTCCGGCAAATGCGGTAACTCCGGTATTAAAGGAGCTTAACGCGGTCCGGATTGTGGATGCTGTCAGCGGCAAAGCATTGATTGAACGTTATGGCGTAATTGTGGCGGATAAGCCTGCCGCTGCCGACGGCAAAGCGGCAGAATGGCTGCCGCAGGATTATAACGGCCATAAGCAATACGTGAATCAGGCAAGCGGCCGCAAGCTAGCCGTGAAGGCAAGCGGTCAAGCAACCGTTTTAACCGATGTGGTAAGCTTGTCCACGCAATGGAATGTCTCTTCTTACGGAGGTTATCAAGTGCTCGGCAATGCTTCTGCCAAAGGGCAATATTTGACGGTTGGTGCCGCTGGCGCTGTATCCGTTCAAGCCTTGGATGCTTCCGAAGCTGCGGCGCATTGGCAGCTTCAAGCGGTGAAAAGCGATGTCCGTTACGAAGCGGAAGACTCGTTTATGACGGGTGGCGTAAAGGCAAACGGAACTTCCGTTGCCGGCTTTACGCAAGAGGATGCAGCATTGCTTTTTGCCGTAAATACGGAGATAGCAGCTAACTACTCCGCTAAGCTACGTTTCCGCAATAGCGACAGCAGTACAGCAACGTTAGCCCTTTACGTCAACGGTCTGAAGCAAGCCGCTGCCGCAGAGTTCCCAAGCACGGGCAGCAACTGGTCAGATCTTACCCTCGAGCTGCCGCTTCGCGCAGGCATGAATACCGTATCGCTTCAATACGACAACGGCAGCACGGGCTGTATCGACGTAGATTACCTTCTCGTGCACAATGCGGTGAGCAAGGATTACCGCGGAGCGACCGTTCCGTTCACAACTTATGAGGCAGAGCAAGGAACAACAAACGGTACTCTCATTGAAGAAGACCGTACGTTTAAGACCTTCGCTTCCGAGGCCTCCGGCAGAGAAGCGGTTCGTCTGGATGCCACAGGGCAATATGTCGAGTTCAAAACAACGGAACAGGCAAATGCACTGACCATGCGTTATATCATCCCGGATTCTCCGGCGGGTGACGGCGAAGAGCATACGCTGACGCTTTATATTAATGGCGAAAAGCAAGGCAAAATCAACCTTTCCAGCAAGTACAGCTGGGTATACGGCAAATATCCGTGGACGAATAATCCGGCAGACGGAGACGCTCATCGTTTCTATGATGAGTCCCGCTTATTAATAGGAGATGCGGCGGCAGGTTCGACAATCCGTCTCGTGAAAGAGGCTGACGATACAGCCGATTATTACGTAGTGGATCTGGTTGATTTGGAGCAGGCGCCTGACGCGTATTCGAAGCCGGATAGTTATTTATCGGTGACGGATTTTGGTGCAACGGCCAATGACGGCTCCGACGACTCGGCCGCATTCGAAGCCGCAATCGCGGCTGCCAAGGAGCAAGGTGCCGGCGTGTGGATTCCGGCAGGAAGCTTTAAGCTTGCGCAAGGACCTCTCCATATCGATAATGTAACGATCCGCGGTGCTGGGATCTGGCATACGGAACTGCATGGCGCAGGCTTCCTGGCGGAAGGAAGCAAGGTTCGCGTCTACGATCTCTACATGGATCTTGGCGTAACGGGACGTCATGACGAGCTGCGCGAAGCGGGCTTTGACGGAACGTTTGGCAAAGGCTCCATCCTACAGAATGTATGGATCGAGCATGCCAAGGCAGGCATTTGGTCGATGCGCAGCGATGAGGGAGTCGTGACGGACGGCTTGTACGTTGGCGGAGTACGAATTCGCGATACTTACGCGGACGGCATCAATTTTACAACGGGTACGCGAAATTCGATGATAGAGCAGACCCATATCCGCAACTCCGGCGATGACAGCATCGCGCTTTGGTCGCAGAAGCCGGAAGGCGTGTCCGACGATGACAGCCGGGTAAGCAGCAATACCGTACGCTTCAATACGGTTCAACTGCCATGGCTGGCCGATAACGTGGCTATTTTCGGAGGACGCGATAACAAGGTGCAGGATAATATCCTGACGGATACGGTTGGCTTTGGCGCGGGGATTGCGGTATCGACACGCTTTAATCCGGTCGCCTTTGGAGGCACCACGCTTATCGAGCGCAATACGCTGATCCGTACCGGCGGCCGCGAGCCAAGCTGGGGTCAAAACTTCGGTGCAATCTGGCTGTTCACGGGCGATAAGCCGATTGACGCCGACATTACCATCCGAGATAACACGGCACTCGACAGCACTTATCAAGGCTTGTACGTAAACGGGCCAAACGCGATTGCTAACGGTACCCGCAGCATTACGATCGAGAACTATGTCATTGACGGCACCGGTACATGGGGCATCCATGTTAATAATGACGTAAGTGGCTCCATTAATCTGGATAATGTCATTGTCCGCAATACGAAGCTTGGTCCTGTTTTTAATGCGAAGTCCACTGGGTTTGAATTGCGCACGATTACGCATGAAGACAACTCGGGCTCCGGCCATACGGGCGGGGGCGGTTCAACACCGGTTAGGTCTTCCGTTAACTATGACGCCGACCTGAATGCCGGACTAACCGCGGGCAAAAAGGAAATCGTCATCGACCTGCCAGTAGGCGATAACTCGGGTGCAGCCGAATTCTCTGCCGCTGCATTGAAGGCGGCTGCATCCGCAACGCAAGAAACATCCATTGTTATCCGTTATGGCGGAATGACCTACACGCTTCCATCAACGATATGGACGATTCTGAAGGAAGCGGGTTATGCGGATGCATTGGCAGCTGCCGATGCCAAGCTCACGCTGACCCTCTCGCCGGTTTCCGGCACGTTAGCCGACGAAATGAAGAGCAAAGCCGCTTCCGCGGGCTTTACTCTTGCCGGCAATCCGGTTTCCTTCGAGCTGACGCTGCAATCCGGCGGCCAGTCCATGCCGGTCCATCAATTCGGCAAGCAGTTTGTTGCAAGAAGCTTTACGTTTAATGGTCAGGTAGATCAAGACCACAGCTCTGTTATTGTTTACGATCCGGCAACGGGCCAGTTCAGAACGGTTCCGGCGTTGTTCGCAAGTCAAGGCGGGAATACGGTCGTGTCGGTACTTAGCGCAACTAACAGCTTATACGCCGTTGCGGTTACGGATGCTTCCTTCAAGGATATCGCTGCCCATTGGGCCAAAGACGATATTCTGCTGCTGGCGAACAAACGGATAGTGAACGGCGTATCTACGGATCTGTTCGCTCCTAACCGCAATATAACGAGAGCTGAGTTTGCGGCGCTTGTCGTCAAAGCGCTTGGCCTTGCATCAGACAGTGAAACATCAGTCCCGTCCTTTACGGATGTTGCTTCATCCGCCTGGTACGCTTCTTATGTGAAGACAGCCGTTCAATACGGCATTGTAAAAGGCATGAGTGACGGGACCTTCCGTCCGAATCAGGAAATTACCCGTCAGGAAATGGCGGTTATGCTGGCACGGGCATTGGTTCTGGTTACGAAGCGCGGGTCCGCGCCAATCCAATCCGAAGCGCCGGAAGCGGTCTTCCCGCAAGACGGCAGCCAGATTGCCGATTGGGCGAAATCCGCAATCAACGAGCTTGTTGCCGCCGGAATCATGCAAGGCAAATCTGCCGGCAAGTTTGCTCCGCTCGACCAAGCATCGCGCGCTGAAGCAGCCGTAACGCTGAAGCGACTCCTGCAGGCAGGCGGTCTGATGAACAAATCATAGCGAGTCCGGGCAAGCCGGTCAGGGAGAGTTTCCCGGACCGGCTGTTTGCCATGCTCTCAAGGTCACAATCTTATTATTAAAAGTTACAATTAGAGTAGTCGGAAAGAATCAGGCCGTTGTATGATGAGGTATCTAACCTTGAGCCAAGGAGACGAGTGACATGTTCAACAGAGCTGATAAGAAAGCGCTTCCAATTATAATGGGATCGCTGCTCGTCGTTGCTATTCTAATCGCATTCTCGACGATGTACGGACAAACATCCAACCCGGCCAAATCCCCGGCCCATTCCAATACAGCCCGGATCCAAGAAGAAACGGAGGAAAAGCCCGCAGCAGACAGCGATACAGACCGGCTGGTTATGGTTTTCCCCGCAGGCAATGTGCCGAAGGATCTTAACCTTGTTGAAGATAAAATCAATGACTACCTCATGAAAAAAATAAACGCAACCGTGGATATCCGCACGATCGACATGGGCTCCTGGTGGGATAAGACGGGGCTAATGTTCGCATCCGGCGAGCAGATGGACATTATTTTTACGGCTGGCTGGATGCGCTTTGGAGACGAGATTGCGAAGGGTCGTTATCTGCCGCTGGATGAATTACTGGACAAATACGGAGCGGGAATCCGCAAGATTCTGGATCCTTCCATTCTGGAGGCCAGCAAAGTAAACGGCAAGCTGTACGGCATTGTGACCAACAAGGAGTTTGCCTCCAGCAAAGGACTTGTGCTCCGTCAGGATCTGGTCGACAAGTACGACATCGATCTGTCGCAGGTCAAGACATTGGCCGATTTTGGCCCAATCTTCGAGAAGATCAAGCGGGATGAACCGGAGCTGGCCCCGCTGCAGGCAAGGGCAGACCGCAGTCCGCTTACGTTTATGATGCAATACGGCATATTCGACATGCTGGGAGAAGGTCCGGGCGTTCTGCGCCGCGAAGGGCAGTCGACGAAGGTGCTGAGTATGGCGGAGACTCCTGAATTTATGGCGTATGCCAAGCTGCTTTACGAGTGGAACCGGAAGGGTTACCTCAATGCGGATGCGACAACGTCGAAGGATAACGAATATGACGCGGTAAAAGCCGGCAATGCCTTCGCTTACGCAGAGTCGCTGAAGCCAGGCTTCGAGATTCAAGCCTCCAGGGATACCGGATATCCGATGGTAAGCGTAGAGCTGACGAGGCCCTATACCACCACGGCGGATACAACAAGCGCGATGTTTGCGATCACCCGCAACGCGAAGCATCCGGAGAAATCGATGATGCTGCTTAATCTCTTGTATACGGATCCTTATTTGCTGAATCTGCTGGATTGGGGCATTGAAGGCATACATTATGTCAAGAAATCCGACAACGTCATTGGCTACCCGCCCGGCGTTGACGCGAAGACGGTTGGCTATAATCTGAACCAGCCGTGGATGTTCGGCAATCAATTGAATTCTTACTTGTGGGATAATGAGAACCCGGGATTATGGCAGGAATACCGCAGCTTTAACGAGCAGGCGGATAAGTCGAAGGCGTTAGGCTTTGTTTTTAACCCGGAGCGGGTGAAAGCGGAGATTGCGGCTTCGATTCTGGTCGAGAAGGAATTTATGCCGGCTTTTAACACAGGTGCCCAGGATCCGGAGAAAATCATTCCGATGTACGTAAGCAAGCTGAAGGCGGCGGGAGCCGATAAGGTTGTCCGGGAGAAGCAGCGCCAGCTTGATTTATGGCTTGCTGACCATTAGCTGCCGACTAAGCCCCTATGAGGAGAGGAGGAAGGTCATGAGACAAGCAACGATGCGATCCAGACTGATACTTGGCTTTGGTCTCGTTATTATTCCTCTCGTCATTTTACTGTTGTGGAACAATCTTTACGCGACGAAGGTTGTCCATTCCCAGGTGGCGCAGTCGAACCGCAACATGCTCACCATGTACATGAACGATATGGACCAGGTTCTTGGCGAGATCGAGAACTATCTCTATAAAGCGGCAGAGCAGGATCAAAGCCTGATTTCGCTCAGCCAATACGATAAGGACAGCTGGGAGTATTATCTGTCCACGACGCAGACGGCAAACGATCTGGATTTGAACATCAACTATTACGACGCGGCGGATGTGTTGTTCGCTTACGGCGGGAAATACAAGGAGCTTCTTGTCGCCCAGCAGCAATCCGTTACCTATGCCCGCAAGCAGGAGATACAATCCAAGCTGAAGGAGCTGCTTGCGGATCACGATCCGGCGCTTCGCGCGGGCTGGAAGGTAGTCGAGCTGAAGGGGCAATACGCGCTCGTCCGGGTCGTGGATACGAATTACGACTCCTATATCGGAGCCTGGATTGACCTCAACCGGTTGATGGAGCCAATCCGCCAGCTGGGTCAGGGTGGCAAGGCGGAAGCGCTTCTGGTATCGGGGGAAGGCAAGCCTCTTTCAACGGTTGGCACATCCATTCGCCAAGAGGTTGAAGCCTTTGACCTGACGGCTTATATGGATAACGGAAATGCGGCCTACAATATTGTCAAGCTTGGCAATCCGTATTTGCTTGTAGCCAAGAGCTCCCGGATGGCGGATATGAACCTGATCTTCCTGCTGCCGGAGCGCAAGCTTCTCGAAGGTCTTCCGATCTTCCGCAAAATGACGTATCTCATTCCGATGCTGGCGGCGATCATGCTGGGACTTTATCTCTTATTCCTGCAAAATTCGATCGTGAAGCCGATCCATCATTTCATTAAAGGGATGCGGAAAATCCGCTCAGGCGACTTAAGCGTCCGGATGGAGGATTACAAGCTTCAGGAGTTTATCACGCTCAAAGAGACGTTTAACGGCATGGCCCAGCAGATTGAGCATTTGAAGATAGATATTTACGAGGAGCAGTTGCGGACGCAGAAGGCGGAGCTGAAGCATCTGCAAGCCCAGATTCACCCCCATTTCTTTATGAATTCTCTCAATATCGTCTATCAGCTTGCCCAGATCAAAGACTATGAAGTCATCCAGAACATGTCCCTTCATCTTGTGAGGTATTTCCGGTTTACAACCCGTACTCAGGTATCAACGGTGACTGTGAAGGAAGAAGTCGAGCATATCTTCCATTATCTATCGATTCAGAAATACCGGTTCCCGGAGACGCTCGCTTTTGATTTCGAGGTTGATCCGGCGCTCGAGAAGGTCAATATTCCGCCCCTGACTATTCAGCCGATAGTGGAGAACGCAATGGTGCACGGCTTCTCGATCCGTACGGGCTCGCCGTTCCATATCCGGGTGAAGGTATCGGGGGAGGACGCAGAGCTGATCATTGAGGTGGAGGATAACGGGAAAGGTCTAACGGCGGAGCAAATGGAGCAATTGCGCGTAAAGGTGCATTCGCTTGAACCCGGGGACGGCAGCTTGGGGCTGTGGAACGTTGTCCGGCGATGCAGGCTCTACTATAAAGGAACGGTCAGAATGGCATTTGGCAGCGCGGATCCGCAAGGCGCGGTTGTAACGCTACGGGTGCCGAGGTACAAAACGGGAGAAAGGGAGCCGGGACTATGATACGGGTACTTATTGTCGATGATGAGATCTATGCGGTAAAAGGACTCCGTTCGGGCGTACGATGGGAATTGATCGGGGTAGACGAGGTGCATGAAGCGTATCATGCTCCAATGGCGCAGCAGCTGCTGCTTGAACAGCCGATCGATATTGTCATATGCGATATCGAAATGCCGGAGATCAGCGGCCTCGAACTGATGGAATGGGTAAAAGCGCAAGGGATGCAGCCGGAGACAATCGTCTTGACCTGCCATTCCGAGTTCGAGTACGCCAAGCGCGCGATCCATTTAGGCAGCTTTGAATATTTGCTGAAGCCCGTTGTTTATACCGAGCTGGAGGAGACGCTGCTTACCGCCATCTCCCGGGTGAAGGAGAAGCGGAGAATAAGCGAGACCGACGATCAGTATAACAAGATCGTTGAGCTGTGGAACAGCCGCAAGCCGATGCTTGTCGAGCGGTTCTGGCAGGATCTGCTCGAACGGAGAGTTTCAAGCAATCCGGACGCTATACGACAGTCGCTCTCCGCTTACGATATGCGGATGAGTACGGTGGAACAGGTGCGCCTCATCCTAATCAGCGTGGAGAGCTGGGAACGTCCGCTTAACGAACGGGATGAGCTTATCATGGAATTTGCGCTGCGCAAATCGGCTGAAGAGCTGCTGCTCGAGAAGCTTTCCGGCAACGTTATCCAGGATCACCGGGGAAATATTCTTGTGGTGCTGCATCTAGGCGAGGTCGAAGCGGCTAGAGAGGAAATCGAGGCTTTGTGCCGGAATTACCTCGAAGCCTGCAGGCAGTATTTCTATTGCCGACTCTCTTGTTATGTGGGTCAATTAACCGCCGTATCGGAAGTACTGCAAAGCTATCTGGCGCTGCTTAACAAGGAATACCGCAATGTGAGCATGGCGGGCGGCGTAATCTGGAGCGAGGACCCGCTGAGCAATTCGGCCAGACCAGCCGCTACCTTCACCGAGTCCATGCTGGATTGGGCGGATTTGCTGGAGCAGGGGAGCACGGCAGAGCTCTCTCTCAAGCTCGCAGAGTGGACCGATTCTATGGATTCTACTAAAGCAACGGTCGAGACGTTAACCGCTGCCTACCATGCGCTCTTGCAGGTCATCTATTACGCGATGCACCGCAAGGGGCTTCAAGCCCAGCAGCTTTACGAGAATCACGCCTGCTCCGGCGTGGAGACCGCAACCCGTTCCGTCGTACAGTTCAAGCTATGGGTAAGCTGTATAGCCGAAGCCGCGGGCAGTCTGTTTGCGAGAACGATGTCCGTTAGTCCAATTGTTCAAAAGGTAAAGGCGCATATCGCCGAGCATCTGAACGAAGAGTTGTCCCGCGAGCAGCTGGCGTCCATTGCTTTTGTGAATCCGGCCTATCTGTCCCGCTTGTTCCGGAAGGAGACCGGCATGGTACTGACCGATTATATATTGAAGGAACGAATGGAAAGGGCCGCGGAGCTGCTGGCTACGACGGACCGCAGCATCAGCGAGATTGCCGACGGGCTCAGCTACGGGAACTTCTCGTACTTTGCCAGATTGTTCCGCAAGGTTCACGGAGTGACGCCGCAGGAATACCGCAAGCCTTACCGCAAAGTACAGTAATATCAACGGAGAAATCCTTTTTAACCCGCCACCTTTTCAGGTGGTTTTTTGTTTTTCCTTCATAAAATTTCCTTTCACGGGCATCATGAAGTTAAACGAATTGGCGGGAGGATGTATATGGAGCATAACGGACAACCATTAGAGCAGCCATCGAAACCATTCGCATCCGTCAACGATAATTTAGCTTTTATCAAGCAGTCGCTTGGCTCGCCCAACGATTTGTTGATTCGTACGTTTCGAATGGCGGAGGGTGAAAAAGCGGCGGTTGTATGCATTGAGGGCCTGGCTGACAAGCAGGTTATTCAAAATCAGGTCATCAGCCAGCTGACACAAGTCAGCGGAAGCCATTTTACCCGTACGGAACGTACCGAGAATACC
The DNA here is from genome assembly GCF_003399985.2 of Paenibacillus sp. ATY16. Taxonomy (NCBI): domain Bacteria; kingdom Bacillati; phylum Bacillota; class Bacilli; order Caryophanales; family Paenibacillaceae; genus Paenibacillus; species Paenibacillus sp. ATY16. The sequence goes on from NZ_NMOK02000014.1 coordinate 339,562, forward strand.
GGCCAAATGGACGATGAATACAGCAGAGGGCTGGAGGCGCAAACGACCGAGCAGCTGTCTCTGCAGGACATGAGGCGTTCTTCGGATTGGGATGACATTATGCTGACAATCCTGTCCGGAGACGCCGCTCTATTTGTGGAAGACATGGAAGAGACGGTTCTGATCGGAAGCAAGGGCTGGAAAAGCCGGGCGATAGAAGAGCCGCAGACCGAGTCGCTTATCCGGGGGCCAAGGGATGGCTTTACGGAAGATCTGAGGACCAATACGGCTTTGATTAGAAGAAGGATCCGGGATCCCCATCTGCGGTTTGAATCCTATTGCATCGGAAGAAGATCCAGGAAGGATGTAACGGTCGCTTATATAGACGGTATCGTCAATCCTATGCTCGTGAAAGAAGTAAAGCGGAGAATCAGTACGATTGACATTGATGATCCGGAAGGCTCCGGCTTTATCGAGCAATGGATCCAGGATCATTACTGGTCGCCCTTCCCCCAAATTCTGAATACGGAACGTCCGGATAAGGTGGCGGGTGCTCTGCTGCAAGGAAGAGTGGGGATACTTGTCGACGGTACGCCGTTTCAGTTGATCCTGCCGATAACGATAGCTTCCTTTATTCAATCGCCGGAGGATTATTACCAGAACTGGATACTATCCAGCGTTCTTCGGCTTTTGCGCGTCATGGCGGTGTTTGTGGCGTTATTCCTTCCGGGCATGTATATCGCCATATTGGAATATCATCACGGGATGTTGCCGTCCAAGCTTGCCTTTTCCGTGGCGGGAACGAGGGAAGGAGTTCCTTTTCCGGCAGTAGTCGAGACCTTTCTGATGGAGGCTACCTTAGAGCTTCTGCGGGAAGCGGGGGTGAGACTGCCCAAATCGATTGGTCAGACTATCGGCGTTGTCGGCGGTCTGGTCATAGGCGAAGCAGCGGTAACGGCAGGCATCGTAAGTCCGGTCATGGTTGTTGTCGTGGCAGTAACGGCTATCGCTTCCTTTGCGATACCTTCTTACGGCTTTGCCATTACCATCCGGTTAATGAGATTTCTTATTATGATTGCGGCAAGCGTATTCGGGCTTTACGGCGTCGTGCTTGCGATGATTGTTACTTGCATCCATCTCGTGAATCTGAGGAGCTTCGGCATTCCGTATACCGCCCCTCTGGCGCCGCTTCGATTGTCGGACTGGCGTGATCTCATTTACCGTTTGCCTGTTATCCGCTTATCTCATAGACCCGAAATATTGGAAACGATGGATTCGAAAAGATTGAGCAAGAACAGCAAGAGAAAGGGGAAAGCATGAGAATAAACAGCTATGGCGAAAAACCTCTGTCTACCTTGGAAATGGGCATGACCATCGTATCCATGCTGGTAGGCGTAGGCGTTCTGACGCTGCCCCGCTCGGTGGCAACCTACACAAGCTCGTTCGACGGCTGGATAAGCATTTTGCTCGCGGGCGGCATTGCTCTTCTTGCCGGCTGGCTTGTCTCAAAGGTGGCGGTCCGGGCGGGGAACAAAAACTTCCTTGACTATTCCGTAACCTTGGTGGGCCGGCCGTTCACTTATCTCATTGCCGCTCTCCAATTCAGCTATTTTTTGGGGTTCTGCTCCTATGAGACGAGAGCGATCGCGAATATTTCAAAACAATATTTATTTGATAGAACTCCGGTTGAGTATATCTCCCTCGTTTTTATTCTTGTTGTTGTCTATGGTGTATCCGGCAGCAGATCGGGACTGCTTCGGCTTAATATTTTGTTTCTGCCTTCCGTCCTTATTATGATTGTGATTGTCGTCTGTTTTGGATACAGATGGTTTGAGTTCGGGAATTTGAAGCCATTTATGATTACGCCGCCAATAGGCATTGCCCAAGGGATGAAGGAGGTTATTTACTCCTTGCTTGGGTTCGAGATTATTCTCTACTATATCGTGTTTATGGAACGTCCCGAGAAAGCGCCTAGGGCGGTTATGTCGGGCATTGCGCTGACGGTTTTCATTTACCTGGTTATTTACCAACTGGTCATAGGGATTTTCTCCAATATCGGGGCTATGAATATCGTTTATCCAACTATCGAGCTTGCTAAGGAAATCCAGTTCCCCGGCAACTTTTTTGAACGCTTCGAATCGTTGTTTTTTGTCATTTGGATTATGACGATTTACAATACGGCGGCAATGGGATTCGATTTGGCAAATGAGTGTTTGTCTTTTATGTTCAAAAAATTGTCCAAACGTTATCGGCTGCTTATTATATCGCCTATTGCCTATTTAATCTGCATGACACCGGGGGACATGTCTCAATTCGCAACCCTTGGAAATATCATCAGTTATTTGGCGATGCTTTCCGGCGTTTTGTTGCCGGTCTCTCTTCTAATGTTTGGAGGAAAGAAGAACAACAAGGAGGAGAAGGCAAATGACAAGAGCGGTGCATAGGCGGATGCTGCCCTTGCTATTCATGGCTTCTGTTCTGCTGACAGGCTGCTGGGACCGTGTTGAAATTGACCAGCGCGGTTTTGTCGTTGGGGTAGGAATCGACGAGCCGGACAAGAAAGAGGGAGAGAAGCAAGACACCAGCATTCAAGATAACGACAAGCAGTCGCAGGATAATCAGAGCGCCTCTTCCAAGCAGACCTTTAAGGTGGTCTACCAGATTGTTATGCCGGCAGGTTTAAGCACTAATAAATCGGATGGAGGCTCTGGGGGCGATAAAGCCTATTTCAATATGTCGGTGGAAGAAAACGCGATGGCTACCTCCATGGCCAAGCTTTCTCAGCGATTAAGCCGCGCTCCTTTTTTTGAACATTTAAAAGTTATAATCATTTCGGAAAGCATTGCCCGGAAACCCCAGAAATTTGCCGAAGCCATTGATTTCTTCTTGCGGGAGAGTCAGATGAGGCGGTCCACCAGGGTGATGGTCACCCGGGATAAGGCGGCAAATATTTTGAATACGCATCCGCCGGATCAGAAGCTGCCGGCACAGTATCTTGAGGAGTTGTCGGATAATACGAAGGAAAGCTCGAGGATCTTGCCTGAATCGCGTATCGGCGATGTCCATGAATTTCTGCTCAAGCACAAAAGCTTTGCCATCCAGGGCGTTAAGAACGGCAGCCCCAATTACTCAACCGTAACCGAAGCCGCTGTCTTTAATGGAGCTTCGAATCAATTGGTTGGTTTCTTGAATAATAAGGAAACAGCCGGGCTTAACTTTATGGAAGGGCACATTAAAGGCGGTCAAATTAAATTCACCTTTGAAGACCGGCTTGGCGTATTCAGCATCGAACGCGCGAGCAGGAAGCTGGATTGTACATTTGGCCGGGATAACCTGCCTTCTTTCATTTTTCATATTGAAGTGGAAGGGTCTGTGGACGAGGTGTTCCATGCGCCGGATACGTTGAAGGAGCCTGCTATATCCGCAATGGAAACCGGCGTTCAGAAGGAAATCGTTAAATTGATGGAGTCCACGGCCAATAAACTACAGCATGAATTTAACTGCGATGTAATGGGACTCCGCGAATATTTGTTCCATAATCATTACAGATGGTTCAAGCAGCATGAGAACCAGTGGGAAGAGGAAGGCAAACTCTTTTCTACCCGCCCGGTGCAAATGGATGTAAAGGTAAGCATAAGGAGAAGCGGCAACATTAATTTAACGGAGGACTAGAATGGATTTGTTAAAAAGAATGATCGGACTGTTGCCGTCGGCCAGTATATTGTTCAGTGCTGCTCTATGCGTGATCATCCCGATGTGCTTCTATTGGGTATCCAACCGGATGCGCAAATACGATCCTCCATGGAAGCAAGAAATGCCCGAGGATGAATGCAGCCAAACGATGCTGCCCGCCGGCTCTTCTAATGATCAATATGAAGAGTGAGAGATAAAGCGTAATTAATTTTAAAAAAAAGCTTGCAATCGCATTTCGAACTATGATATATTCTAATTCCGGCCGAGAGAGACAAGCGGTTCGGACGAAAAGCTAAACGTCATCGAGAAATGCGATGAAAAACAAAGCTTGACACTGAATTCGATAACGTGATAAGATATTCAGCGTTGTTGAAGAAATTGTTCTTTGAAAACTGAACAACGAG